>NZ_LNRB01000011.1:0-162765 GCF_001557945.1 Vibrio sp. CUB2
ACCCTCGCAATTTAGCAGTAGGTTGTCAAAAGCTCTACGGCTCCAACAAGAAGTGGAAAAAGCGGTATGGCTATCACAAGCGCTCACTATCAGAGACAGCAATGTACCGAGTAAAACAGCTGCTAGGTGGGAAATTAAGCCTAAGAAATTACAATGCTCAGGTTGGCGAGACTTACGCAATGATCAAAGCGCTGAACAAACTTACAGGACTTGGTATGCCTGAAACTCAGTATATTGCTTAAGAACTGAACAACTTTAGGCTGCCATGTCTTCCCACCGAATTAAGCAACAAAGCCTGGGGAATATCCAAGTTCAAATGAAAATTTGACTCGTCGTAATTCCACTTCACCATGGGAGCGATCTCTGACAATAAGTGGCAACCAGATTTCGCTTTCCCTTTTGGCTCAACTTTGAGTCCAACCAGCTCAAGTTGCTGTGTCGTAAAGCAGGGTTCTTTGCGTTTCGTTTCCTTATTGAAAGCAGAAGAAACCACACTGCCTTGAGCAATCATTTCTCCATTCACATACAGGTCCACTAGATGACCATTTTCAAACGTAGAACCGTTAAAAGCACCATTGGAAATCGTATGCTTTTTTATATCGACATCACCTTGAAAAAGGGATGGGTCAAAAGCCAGTTCCTCACCGAAGGTTGGCGGGATAGCAAGCAAGGAAAAGATAAAAGACGAACGTTTGACGAACAACATAACACTCACCAAATTTAAAATAGTTTTTAAAATTGGATGGAGTAGCGTTTAGGTATTAAAGCTCCTTGATCACTAATTGTAGTTATTACCAAGTCCACTTTCTCTCCCTGTTTTACTTCCATATTATTGAAAGTAAAGTCCTTATATGAATAAGGTGAAATCATTTTCGCATCTGTAGCCCATTTTTTACCCTCACGCTCAAAGTAAATACTTGAGGATAAAGAAACATGTAATGGCTGATTATTATTAATGCGAATCTTAGCTATTCCATCATGATATTTAATGAGCTGTATTTGAAAATCATCAACCCAATTTCTTTTGTAATTAACCACTGACAATGGTCGATAAAACAGTTTCACTTTGTGCTTCACTGTCACGACAAGCTTATTGCCATTTGAAACCACTTTTGAGATGGCTGCATTGGATGGGATCTGTAAGAAATTAAAGTAAAATACAGACTCTTTGTCTTGAGGCAGTTCTCCGTCTACCCCTTTGATTATTCTTAGTGTTTGGCCTTGCTGCGGCTCGATTTTCGCGATGGGCGGCAGCACTATAAATGGCACTTCATTTTGAGTCGCTTTGGTTCCATCTTCGCTCTCAAACCAAGACTGAACCATGAAGACGTTTTGACTTTTGTTCTTTAGGTAAACGTTAACGAAGGGTTCACCTTCTGGGTAAATAATTCGGCTTCCCGTCATGACAATATTGGCATGGGCAGCGAAGCCAGAAATTAACGTGATAAAGACAACACAGAATCGCAAAAACATTATCACCTCGTTATTTGGCTTGGTTAGAGAGAGGGGTGAACCTCTCTCCCAACACTGATTACTGGTAAGAAACCGCGTATTGAAGTGACGCGTTCACCGTACCTGCCGTTGCTGCACCTGTTGCGTAGTATTGCGCACTGTATGTTGCTGTATTTGAGGTTTCACCTGCCGCTAGTGCTAGGTCATTGCTGCCTTTAAAGCCGCCTGTCAGATCAATCGCAGAACCTGATGTATCTAGGATTTGAATCTCAACATTGGTTGCGCTGCCCGTATTGCCAAGGTTTCCGTTGCCCGTTACTTGGTTGCCAACAAAGACAGTCGAGATGTTTGGAACACCTGCAACGTCGCCAGTACAGCCAGAGATAGAAATATCAAAGTCAGCACCGCCAGCAGTATCGCCATTGTTGGTCAGTTGCGATTTAGACACGGTTTCCAGCAACACCACTGGTGAAGCACTTTCACCATTCACCGCTACGGTACAAGTTTCATCCGTAACTTCACCCTGGAAAGTGATGGTATTTGCAGATGCCGCAAGTACAGATGATGTGAATAGAGTAAAACCTAAGATAGAAACTAATTGAGTGAGCTTCATATGAAATCTTCCTTTAATCTTGATTTATAAATGTAAACTTCGGGATTCAACATTATTTTGTGAACCGAACTCTCATTTCCTGAGTTCAAATTTAATTTATCAGTCTAATAAAATCTCAAATTAGCATTTTACAAATCATTTCCCAGATAATGCTAATAGCCCAATTTCATAGCAACTGGTCTAATTTGATAAGAATATTGATAAGAAATTTAGATGCTGTAGGGCTTTAGCTACAAATAACTCAAATCTGTTGTGGTTATTTTATGTGCTACAAATTTAGAGGAGAGACTACGTCGATTTTCAGTTAATTCGATCTTCAACTTAATGTTATTAAAGAATAAAACTCTTACATACGAATGCATTTGAGAAATAATCAACTGTTAATTCAAACTGAGTTTTAAGTTCTAAGACAGAGATGAAAAAACATAAAAAAAGCGGAAGATTTTTATCTTCCGCTTCTATTTATTAGTGAATTTTTGTAAATCCACGCCTCTGTTTTTGCAATTCAAACGTCGAAGAGAACCGAACCCAACATGTGTTTAATATCGTCACCAGCACAATAAGGCTTATTCCGAATATTTGTCTGTGGCTCATTTGGTCATCGAAAAACATCCATTGCCATACCGCTGTGAACAGTAGATTGGTGAAAATAAGCGGTGCAAGTTGAGAACCACTGCTAGCCAATTGATACGCTTTCGAACGAAAGACCTGTGTATTGATGATCAAAAGAGACATCAAAAAGACAAGCAATGTATTCGGTGTTTCAAACGCGTGAAGTGAAAGCGAGTGCAATACCACATTTGCATCGTTGAAGAGCATCAGTGGCAATATCAGTAAAGCAGCACAACCGAACGTCCAGAAGTTGATTTCTAATGGCGACAGGTCACTTTTACTCGCTTTATAGAGTGTCAGTTGCGAGCCTGAGTTAAACAAGCCACCAGCCAAGCCCAGTAACAGGTCGACTCGCCATGTAAATTCACCATCTGCGCCAGCCAACAGAATCACACCAGTAAATGCCATAACCAGTGCCACTATGGTCGACATTCGAATCTGTCCGCGCATAAAGAGTTTTTCAACGATAGGCATAAACAAAGGCCCTGTCGCAAACAACACCACACCTTCGACTAACGTGAGCGTTTGCAAAGAAGCGATAAAGCACAACTGACACATACCAATACAAAAGGCACGAAGCAAAATGGGTTTAAAAGTCTTGCCAGTAGGGAGAGTCAGGTTTTTGAAGCGCAGCATGACCAATAAAATCAACGCCGGAGTGAAAAAGCGCAAGAAACTGAATAGGGCCACCGAAAGGTCATCACTAAGCTGCTTCGCTAGCAGTCCAGTAACAGATAAGCTTAATGTAGACATCAGCATAAAGATGACGGATTTATTTTCGACTTTCATTGGATACTCCTTAATTCATGGAGTATTTTAGGCAAAGGCGTTCATCAGAAATAGCGAGTTATTTTAAACGCTAATGTAAGAAAAACTTACAGATTAAGAATCAGCTTACCGCTAACTACAAAGGTAATAGGAGTGAAGACACTATGCGCAAATTAGTCCCACTGAAGTCAATCTATGCCTTTGTTGCGGTAGCAGAGACTGGCAGCATGACAGAAGCGGCTCAACTGCTCTCTGTTAGCCATTCCGCGGTTAGCCAAGCCATCAAATCCTTAGAAAGCCAAGTTAACAAGCCTCTGTTTGATCGGGTTGGTCGCCAAGTTCGCCTCAATAACGAAGGAAAAAAATACTATCGTAAAGTCGCACCTGCACTTGAGCAGATTGTCGATGCCACAGAAGCGCTGATTCATGACCAAAATTCCAAGCGCATTACCTTTAATATGGTCAACTCACTGGCCCTGCATTGGTGGATACCTCGAATGTCGAGTTTGCAAGAGTTCGCCCCGCAACTAGATATCCGCTTATCTAACCTGATTGGTCAATTCAGTTTGGAACAGGAAGGCATCGATGCCGCCTTGGTGCACGGCAGTCCTCTTGAATGGCAAGACTATTATTGTGAGAAGTTGAGTGAAGATGAGTTGGTCTTGGTGTGCAGCCCTGAACTGCTCGAACACTCTGCCCCATATGACATTCCAGAACTTCTGAACACCTACCCCATTATCGAAGTCACCAATGACCGCCGCAAACACGACTGGCAAGTTTGGCAAGAAGAAACCGGCATAGAACGTCCAAAAGGGAAAAAACCGGTCACCTTTGATATGTCGATTCAGGCCGTGCAAGCAACAACTCGGCGACTGGGCTTGCTGGTCACGCACCGTCTATTTGTAAAAGATGACATCAAATACGGCCAACTCGTAGAATTAGGGCAGCCAATCATCAATCCTTATCAGCAGTTTTACTTTGTCTGTCCGCCGCACAAACTCAAACATGAGGCGTTTCACTTGTTACGCTCTTGGCTGCGACAAGAGTTTGGTCAGAGCAATATACAACCCTTTGAGTAACCTATAGGCTTTATTAAAATTATTCGTTTCTTAAGTGAATAGATTAATGCCGGAATTGGTATAAAGTAAGAAGAGTACTTTGAAAACCCAAGGATGGCTTTATGAGGTTGTATCATGTCTTAATGAGTGGCGTTTTACTCATGGTGCCACTGTCTGGAACTGCAGAAACCGCCAGTAGCGGTAACGATCCTGATTTAAAAACGTTTATTATTGGCGGGCAACAAGCGTCTGCGAATCAACTCCCCTTCTTTGCACGCCTGATACTGCACCGCACTGGTTCGAGTCAATTTGCCAACATCTGTGGCGGCACGATCGTCAATGACAGGTACATAATGACGGCTGCACACTGTGTAGAATCGGATGTATTCACCGACGGGTGGACAATCAATGATCTTCGCGTTTTAGTCAAAAACCCAACCATGGATGATGTGTTTGTCGAAGAGTTCAAAGACGTACGCTCTATCACGATACATCCCGATTACAACGCGAGTGACTTGTGGATCAATGACATCGCGATATTGGAACTAACCCGCCCTATCACAGACAACGTACAATCCATCACTTTGCCACAGGACTTTGGTGACTACAGTAACCGGTCAGTTTTCCAAATTTTTGGCCTTGGTCAAACCTCAACCAACGATGCGACAGGACCGAATTACCTGCGCTGGGCAGAGATCCAACCTCTTACAGACTCACAATGTTCTTCGCTGGTTTCAGGTTTTAACTCTCAAGAAAGTTTGTGTGCGAACGGCTTCCCAAACCGAGCTTACACGGGAATATGTAGCGGTGATTCCGGCGGCCCGTTAACGTATCAAGATGGTAGCGGTAATTATCAACAAATCGGCATCGTTAGTTATGGCTCATCAGTTTGCGAATCTCCTGCCATTCCTAGCGTATTTACTGAAGTATTGAATTACACCCCTTGGATTGAGGCGCAGACCAGCGCTGGCACTAAGACCACTTACGATGCCGCATTAGCCACAACCGAAGATTACCACAGTGAAGGGGATTCAGGTTTTGACCCAGAAGACACCACAAGTAATGACTTCGGTGATAACGGCAGTGATGGTGGTTCTATCGGGTTTGGATGGGTCGCTTTAGGAGGCCTACTGGCTTGGACAAGACGACGTAAGCCTTTGTAGCACGTAGCTTTATCCTTAGTTACAAATTTTAGAATAAAAACTCTAATCCACGTAATTTTCCAGTTCATCTCAAGCCGATAATACTGTTATTATCGGCTATCCAACCATTTTCAGATCAAACTCATGAATAAAGCTGCATCGGCTCGCCGAATCAAAGCGATGCTGTTTCTGACTCTTGGCGTCACCCTATCCGTGTTTGCCGGATTTGCACTGTCGCAAATGTTCGTCATTGAAAAAGATGCATTCCAGCTTATATCAGTAGTCAGCTCAGTAATGGTGGTGAGTTTTTTACGTTACCAATGGCAATCTTTACCTGCGATTGTATTGAGCTTGATGGCCTATTACTTCTTTACGGGTCGAAGCTTTGAGCACGCCTTGCTCTATTCCCTCACCGTTCCCATACTGCCTTTTGCGTTTTCAAGCTTATTTCACTACCTCAACAGTCGCTCACTTCATCAACCTGCTGCACGGCGGATAAGCCTGTTTTTCATCATTATTGGTTGTTTATTTCCGTTCGCGAATACCATCAAGATGATGTTGGTCAATACCTTCGTTGATGGTAAGTTCTTAAGCGCCGATTTTCTGTTTTATGCCACGTTAGGTAACTACTTAACTCAATTACTGGTCACGCCAATCTTGTACGTGGTGGTCAGTTTGTTGACCGACACCGATACCCAGTCCTATCTGGCACTAGATAAACGTTTGAGGATCTCCAACAACCGTTGTCAAAGCTACATAACTTGGTTGGTAAGTTGCGTCGCGATTTTCTTTGCGGCCGCACTCTCTTCTTCTTCATTTATGCTCAATTCACTGAGCTTCTTTGCCGTCTTACTTGTCGTGGTCGGTTTAGCAAAACACGGTTTGATTCGCCCGCTCTTTGTCGGCTCGCCGTTTATTTTGTTGATCCTTAATGACGGTATTCGTCACTTCAATGAAGGATTGATTGGAGACAAACAGTTCTACGGCTTGCTGATCATTATTACCGTGCTCACTACGTTAGCTTACCTACTTGGCGGCTACTCAGTGAAACTGTTTGAGATGACACAAAGACAAATCCGCTCAGAGCGTATCGACCCATATTCAGGGCTTTCGAACATCGCTCAGTTGAAAGAGGACATCAGTCATCAATCTCGTTCATTGTTGATCTACCTTGACTTAACGCCAACGCTATCGATGTTGACCGATTTAGGGCATGAGGGAAAATCTCAACTCATCATGCAGCTTAGTGAGTTTTTGTACTCACGAAACAACAGCATCAATCGCTGCTATCGCCCGCCTTTCTCTACAGGGCTGCTGAGCTTTACCCATTACTCAGATACTGCTGAGGATGACCTTAGCGAAGTCGCCGAGTACTTAGAGAGCTTCCAATTCTACTGGCGAGGCACATCCGTCGCATTGGTGTCGCCGACCATCTTCTGCACGCTCGTTAGCCAAGACCAAGACATTGAGAAAGTGGTGTCGATTCTGTGCGATCAGCCACCACAGAATGACAGCAGCATCCACTGGGTCAACATTCAATCTTTTGAAATGGACCGCGTGGACAAACTCAATCACATTCAGCAGGTATTTAAGCGCGAGCAGTTTGAGTTGTTCTGCCAACCATACATGAAGCTTTCTGAATCTGAGCCGTCGAAACACAGCTTTGAAGTACTTCTCCGCCTAAAAGAGCGTGATGGTCAGGCTCTACCACCTTCAGCATTTTTCCCATTGATTAATCAGTTTGGATTAGAACTCAAACTCGACCATTGGGTCATCCTCAATACCTTCCGCATGCTGAGTGACAAGGTTAAGAATTGGGATGAGATTGGCCACTGTGCGATCAACTTAACAGCTAAAACACTCAGTGCCGAAAACCTTGCAGCGCGCATTATTGAAAGTGCCCAAAGCTTCTCTATTCCCTTAAATAAGATTTGCTTTGAGATCACCGAATCATCCGCCCTGATCAATGAACAGCAAGCCATTGCAACCTTGAATTACTTGCGAAATCAGGGCTGCAAAATCGCGATAGATGACTTTGGAACAGGCTACGCTAGCTTCGCGTACTTGCGCAGATTGCCACTGGACATTCTTAAAATTGAAGGAGCGTTTGTTCGTGAGATTACGCAGAATGAAACCGACCGTTTGATCGTCAGCTCTATCGCGACGGTCGCAAAAGAAATGCATTTAGAAACAGTGGCAGAGTTTGTCGAGAGCACCGCACACATTGCGATATTAAGAGGTTTAGGCATCGACTTTGCACAGGGTTATGGGGTCGCGAAACCGATGCCTTTGAGCGAGTATTTAGCCGAGCTATTTAAGGCTTCACACAAAGCTCAACAGCCAGAGTTGGAGACGCTATAGGGCTTTGCGCTTTAAACGAGAGTTGATGATATCTTCAATCAACTTTTGTTCTTTCTTGGCTTTTTCGTAGTTTTGTTTAGTGCGCCAACGTTCCAACACCTTCTCCAAACCCTGAACTCGGGCATGTTTGTATTCGAGATGTTTTTGCACCGATGCACATTCCGCCTGCATCACCGCTTGTTCCTGTTCGTGGTGGCGCAGCATCTTTTGTAGCATTTGGTCGACGCGATTAAGATTCATCAGCGCAGCACTATTCAGCACAGGCGTGGTTAAAGCGGATTGTCCGGCGTGGTTTTTCAAGGCAGAAAGTTGCGCTACTTGCATCGTAAGGTGGGAGTGACGCTGACGCATGAGATCAAGTTGCTGCCCGACTTTGTCTCGCTGCTTCTCTTCCATCAATTGCAGCTTGCCCACCGCCTTAAGTTTCGATTCCATCTAATTCCTTAATCCACTTATCAAGCAGCAATTACTGCTCGCTTTGAAACATCTGCGCTAACGAAGTCAAACTGGTTGGGTAATCAACAGCTTCACTCGCTGATTGCTGCAGATAAGCACGCAAATGCGGATACATAGAAACCGACTGATCCAACTCAGGATCTTGCCCTGGTTGGTATCCACCAAGAGGCAATAACTCTTTCACTTGCAGATAGTTGGAATAAAGCTGACGGAAGTTATTCGCAATCGTACTGTGCGCTTCATGGGCACAAGCGTTCATACAACGGCTGATGGAGGCGTTGATATCAATCGCTGGATAATGGCCTTGCTCAGCCAGTTGCCGAGACAACACCACGTGTCCATCAAGAATTGCACGCGCCGAATCCACCACTGGATCTTGCTGATCATCCCCCTCGGCGAGAACGGTATAGATCGCAGTTAAACTGCCGTGGGGGTTTTCGCTGTTACCTGCTCGCTCAAGAAGCTGAGGTAATACGCTGAATACCGAAGGCGGATAACCACGCGAGGCAGGCGGCTCTCCCAAGGAAAGCGCAATTTCACGTTGTGCCATAGCGTAACGCGTCAATGAGTCCATCAACAATAAGACGTCTTTGCCTTGGTCGCGAAAATACTCCGCCACACGATGGCAAAGTAGTGTCGCACGCAGTCGCATGAGCGGAGACTCATCGGCTGGCGCGGCAACGATAATGGCTTTTTTACGCGCTTCTGGAGTGAGGTTTCGTTCAACAAACTCTCGCACCTCTCGACCACGTTCGCCAATCAAGCCCACCACAATCACATCGGCCTCGGTGTTCTGAGTAATCATGCCCATCAGGACACTTTTACCCACGCCACTACCGGCCATTAAGCCGATGCGTTGTCCCTTGCCCACGGTGAGCAAACCATTGATCGCTCGGACGCCAACGTCTAACGGCGTATCAACAGGACGACGCTTAAGTGGGTTGATCGGTTTAGGTTCAAGTGAAACACGATCTCCCCCCTTAAGCGGTGCACCGTCATCAAAAGGTTCGCCAAGTCCATTCACTACACGCCCTAGCCATTGCGAACTCAGTTGAACCGTACTGTCACCGTCAAGGGGGATCACTTTGGCGCCAGCGAACAACCCCCCTAGGCGTCGAATTGGCATTAAGTAGGCCACAGTATGATCAAAGCCAACCACTTGTGCCTCGATCATGTCGCCCTCTGCCGTTTCCACTAAGCAGCGCTGTTCAAGTTTGAATCGGCACCCGACGGCTTGCAGCATTAAGCCGTTCACTTTAATCAAACGTCCCGTCACTCGCGCAACAGGAATCGAAT
This sequence comes from Vibrio sp. CUB2, assembly GCF_001557945.1. Classification (NCBI taxonomy): domain Bacteria; kingdom Pseudomonadati; phylum Pseudomonadota; class Gammaproteobacteria; order Vibrionales; family Vibrionaceae; genus Vibrio; species Vibrio sp. CUB2. The sequence continues at coordinate 9,759 of NZ_LNRB01000011.1, forward strand.
CGAGTGACGCCAACGCATCACTCAATCTCTCGTTTAACAGTTCATGGCTCAATGTATTACTCATGCTCAGTCTCTACTTGTGGCATCGAGACTTCATCGAGCAAATGCTGTTTTACGTTGTCCATGCAGGCTTGCAGACGTGAATCGCAGCTTGCGTCTGCCTCTGCGTCTTCTGTCACTAGCTGGCACCCACCAACAGGTAGCTCTGCATTTGCCACTAACTTCCAAGCCGTTGGTAGGTCAGCATTGATTTGCGTAATTCGCTCCAAATCCTGAGGATTAAGATGAACAATCACGCTTTCCGCTTTACCCGGCATGGCTGACAAGGTTTCATCAACAAGAGCCAGAATCTGTTGCGGCATCAAGGTTAGCTCCGCACGAATCACTTGCTGCGCAACCTTCTGCACCAACTCACAAATCATATGACGTTGCTGCTGCTCTTTGTCATTTTGCCAACGAGATAAGGCTTGAAACAGTTCATTGACGGGCTTCGCCGCTTCGACAAAGCTTCGCTTGCCAGATTGTTCACCAGAGATGAATCCCTTCTGAAAGCCTTCTTTCTGCCCTTCAAGCAATCCTTGTTGTTTGCCTTGGTCGAGCCCCTGACGTAACCCTTCATCATGGCCTTGCTGCAAACCTTGCTGGAAGCCTGCTTCAAGCTGCTGTTGAATATCCGCTTGGGTATCTTGCCAACCTTGATTATCTAGTGCGAAATCATCTTCAATATTCACTGGCTGCGCCAGCGGTGGAAAACGATGTAAACGGTAGCCACTTGGTGGCAAGCGCATGGTGTTGGTTGCTCTCTCTGCCATTGCCTTACTCCACCGTTTGCTCTTCATAAAGCAGCAATTGGATTTCGCCCGCTTCATCAAGCTCACGAACCAGCTGCATAATATCTTGGCGAGCGCGTTGTACTCGGCTCAACACCACAGCACCACGTAGCTCCATGTCGTCTTCCAATGCTTTCGCCATGCGTTGCGGCATTGAACGTTTGATGGTTTGCTGCAAGGTAATCTCGGAACCTTTTAATGCCACCGCCCACAATTCCAACGGGATCTGCTGGACAAGCGCATCCATGGTTTCTTCGCGCTGACGACCAAGCACCATAAAGTCGAACATGTTCTCTTCGATTTCGTTGACCACGTTTTCGTCGTGCAACTTGAGCATTTCCATCAAGGATGCGCGATCACCTTCGAATCGGTTAATGATGTCTGCGGCTTGCTTCACGCCCGAAAGCGGTGTGCTTTGACTTGCTGACACTTTCTCGATGCAGCGTTCCACCAGTTCATGCAGATCGTTCGCCACTTGATGATCGATGTCTTGCAACTGAGCGATGCGGAACAAGATTTCATCGTGGTAATCCTGAGGTAGATGCTTCAAGGCCGCCGAAGAGCTGTCTGCTGGCAAATAGGCCAAGAAGATAGCTTGCATCTGAGGGTGTTCATTGACAATAAAGCGCGCCAACGTTTCTGCTTCTACCCATTGCAAACGCTGCATGTTGTTGCGAATTTCATCGCCATACAGATTGTTGAGTAAGCCTTTCGCTAGGTCATTACCCAAAGCTTTACGCAGCGTATTCGATAGGTACTCTTTTGATGCACCACGGATACCGCTATGCTCACGAAAATCTTCGAAGAAATGTTGAATCACCCCTCGTGCAGAATCACTCTTAATGCCATTCAACTTCGCCATTGCACGTGTGACGCGTTGGGTTTCATCTCGGCTGAAGTGCTGCAACACTTTGGCGGCCGCATCTTCACCCATTCCCAACAGCACAAGTGCGGTTTGTTCTACATAACTAAGCGTCTGCTTTGACGTCGACTGCGCTGTGTTCATTGATGTTTACCCATTGTTTCAGAATTTCGGCTACACGCTCTGGCTCTTCGTTAGCAATAAGCTGTAGGTGTTTCAATTGAATCTCGAGTGGAGAGCCTGCTGGCGGCAGCATGTCACTGTTTACATCCAAGCCAGACGACACGGCAATGCCTTTCTCCGACAGTTTGCGGTTAAGCACTTCTTCTCGCTCACGCTCTTCACGTGTCTGAAGGTTGTCGTATTCCGGCTCCACTTGTGGCTCAGCAAATTCAAGCTCTGGTGCTGGTTTGTCCGCCCCCGTTAAGTGCATGATCAAAGGACGAAGCACGAAGAAGATCATTGCTAAGCCCAGCATGCCGCCAATTACGTAGCGCAGTGGCTGCTGTACCGTCGGGTCTTGCCACCAAGGCAGTGCTGGCGGCGCATCAATCTCAATCGGAGTGAAGTTAAAGCTCATCAAACTTAGGCTGTCACCACGAGTATTTGAGATGCCTACTGCGTCCATGATCATGGTTGAGATCTGAGTTTTGTCCGCTTCACTCCAAGCAACGCCGTCTGGTGCCGCTTGCGAGTTAAGCAATACAGAAACGCTCAACTTTTCGATTTGGCCTTGCTGGTATTGAGTGCGACGCACGCTACTGCCTACCGCATACTGACGGTTGATTTCTGAGCGAGCATTGGTGTTCTGGCTATCGTTGGTTGGGGTTTCACCGGTTACTGGCGGTTGGTTGCTCAGCGAACCAGGAATACCTAGTGCAATTTGATCAACAGAATTGTTTTGAATGGTGTGCTCGTTGCGAACCACTGGCGCGTTATCGAGGATCTCTTGGGTTTCCTCGACTTGGCTGAAGTTCATGTCTGCCGCAACTTGTACGCGGAAGTTACTTGGCCCCAGGATTGGCGTTAGCATGTCTGCCGCACGTTGGATAATCTGCTTCTCAACACTCTTTTGGTATTCAAGGTACTTCGCGTTGACTTTACCCGCCTCGGCAGAAGCGACGTCAGCACTCAATAGTCGGCCGTATTGGTCAATCACTGAAACAAATTCAGGCTTCATTGCCGTGACACTGCCAACCACCAAGTTGATGATCGCTTCCACTTGTTCTGGCTTAAGATCTTCACCCGGCTTGAGTTCCAACATGACAGAAGCCGAAGGGTTTTCCGTGTTTTGGCGCACGAACAAGGTTTGACGAGGAATCGCTAAGTGCACACGCGCGTTTGCTACAGCATTCAGCGACATGATAGTGCGCACTAACTCACCTTCTAAACCATGGCGGTAACGCGCCGTTTCCATAAACTGACTCGTACCCAGAGAGCTGTCTTCTTTAAGCGAATCTAAACCCGTAGGCAGTTTGGCTTTGACACCTTTCGACGCAAGCAACATTCGAATACGGGCAACTTCACCTTCAGGAACCAATACTTGGCCATTTTGCTCTTGCATGCGGTAGCTGATGCCTTCAGTTTCTAATACCGACACAATTTCGCCGATATCAAAACGCTCTTGCTGACTGTAAAGCGGACGGAAACTTTGTGAAGAACTCCAAAGCGCTACCACGATGATAGCCGCAACAATGGCCGCTAAAACCGCTGACAGCACCAAGTTACGTTGGCTGCTTGACCACAGTTGCTTGAGTTTATTGGTTACGTCATCCATCCCACGGTTTGAGGACAGAGTCTGAGCGGAGCCGGCATGCATTGCAGAATTTCCGGCCACTTGAGTGGATAGTTCTGACATGGGTTACACCGGCATCTTCATGATATCTTCAAAGGACATGACCACTTTGTTGCGCACTTGCATCAAAGCATTGAATGAAAGGCTCGCCTTTTGACTGGCGACCATCGCGCCGACCAAATCGTCACTCGCGCCGGTTTCAACAGCTGTCATTTTTTGGCTTGCTACCGATTGATGCTGATTGACCGTGTCGAGCACATTGGTCATCGCTTGTGAGAAAGAAATCGGTGCATTCAAAGTCTGTTGATCTAACGGGTTTGCACTCACAACAAATTCAGGTGGCTGAGCTTGCGTTCGCATCGCCTCCATTTTAGACAGCATTAACTGCTCTGCTGAGACTGCATTAGTTGGTTGACTTGCCATCTACTTTTCTCCTTTTAGGCAGCCGAGCCAAGCGCCGACTGTAAATCAATACCGTGTTCGCGCATTGCTGCAAGCTTGTAACGTAACGCTCGAGTAGACACACCCAAAGCGTTGGCGGTTTTGGTTCGGTTTCCACCAAACTGACGTAATTTATCTAGGATGAATTGGAACTCGGCTTGCTTCTTCGCTTCGACATGACCAAAGCTGGAAACAGGCTCAGCGGAAGGCACTGGCGTCAGCAATTCAATCGGCAGCATTAGATCATGAGCGGTGATGTAATCCCCATGGCGCATGACAAGTGCTCGTTGAATGACGTTTTCGAGTTCGCGAATATTGCCCGGCCAGTGGTACTGGCTTAGCGCCGCAATGGCATCTTGGGACAGATGACAACGGCTGCTATCTTGGTATTTTTCAATAAAGAATTGGCTGATAGGTAAGATGTCTTCTTTGCGCTCACGCAATGGCGGCCAATGCAATGGCAGCACATCTAGGCGGTAGTAAAGATCTTCACGGAACGTGCCTTTTTGCACTTCTTCACGCAAGTCTTTGTTGGTCGCGGCGATCACTCGGATATCCAACTGAATCGCTTTGTGGCTGCCAACACGTTCTACTTCGCGCTCTTGAAGTACACGTAACAACTTTGCTTGAACCGCTGGTGACATTTCACCAATTTCATCGAGCAGAATCGTGCCACCATTAGCCTCTTCAAACTTACCGCTTTGCGAATTCGTAGCTCCGGTAAATGCCCCTTTCACGTGACCAAACAACACCGCTTCCAGCATTGATTCTGGAATAGCGGCACAGTTCACGGCAACAAACGGGCCGTCATCACGAGGCGATTGTTCATGAACGTAACGCGCCAGCACTTCCTTACCCGTGCCAGATTCGCCAGTAATAAGCACGCTAGCATTAGTACACGCTGCGCGATGCGCGAGTTGAAGTACTTGTTTACTGCGCCATGATTCGGCAACGATGTTTGCCAGTGGTTTGCCCAACGCTTCTACACGCTTGAGCAAGTTCAGCAATTGGTTTGTTTCAAATGGGCGAAGCAAGTAATCCGTCGCACCCGACTTCATCGTCTCCGCCGCCAAAATACCCTGCTCTTGGTCAACAATCGCAATCACCACGCCAGCATTGCGCTGCTTTTGATGACAAGCGACAAACTCACGCACACACATGTCCGGTAAGTTTGAGCTGACCAACGTAATGCAAGCTCGCTCTTCCAATAGCGCGCTGCGACCAGTGCGGCTGTGTCTTGCGGAATAACCAGCATTCCCAAGTACATCAAGCACTGGTTGAGCGAGGTGTTCATTTGGCTCAACCAACAAAATATCCGTTTTCGTCATCATTGAACCTTTACCTTCTCTTGTTGGGTTTGTTGTTTTGCTTCTGCGTTGTTGGTAGCAACGTTGATTTTGGCAACCACACGCTCGTTGTCTCGAACAAGGCGCAACGTCACACGACGGTTTTTAGCTTGTCCCGCTTGCGTGTTATTGCTTGCTATTGGGTATCGCGAGCCATGAGCACGAACTTCAATCAACGAATGGTCAACACCTTGTTGAACCAGAGCTTCTGCGACTTGCTCAGCTCGCTGGCGAGATACGGTTAAGTTCGCCAATTGAGAGCCGACATTGTCAGTATGACCATCAACCAGAATCTTGGTGACGCGGTCATCGACAGAAATGTAGCTGTATAACGCTGCGATAGTGCTTTGCTGGCTGCGACTTAGTGTTTTTTGGCCAAACTGGAATGGCAAATTCACATCACGAGCTTGGGAGTACGACAACTTCGGCAACTGCGCTCGACATTGATTGAATGATGCCAACGCATTTTGAATTTGAATGGTTGGTAAGGTGACACCACTGATGGCGGAATCATTCTTTCCACTTAGTGACAACGTAACCCAACTTCCGGAAGTAATGGCTTTAAGTAGAGACTCCGTCCCATGCGTGAAAGCAAACTGATTCGTTGCTGTTGTTAATGCAAGAGAAGCCTCTTCTTTCCTTAAAAGCTCTTTTTCCCAAGGAGCGCTCTCACTAAACAATAAAACGTTATTCCATTTATTGTTGTTATTGTGAACGTCAGCAATAAATGTAACTTGGTTATTTGGTTCCGCTAGGAAATAAAACTTCCCCTGTGGAATATTTGAATGCATTAAGTTGCACTCAAATTTATTTCCTTTATATAGCCAAGTAGAAAGGTCCATAGGTATGGTGATTTTTTCACCTGCCAATGAAAAATTAGGTGAAGTTAAACCAGCTAATAGGAATACTTTAGAAAGTATTATCAAACCTCTTCTTTGCAGGTATTTATCACACAACCCTGACATTGAAGGTTTAATTAAATATGCCATTGGATGAAAAAATTTGGCATAGGTAATCATATTAATTCCCTATTCTGAAATATTAAAAGCGGTCATTAATCGTTCATGCAGCTTAGAGAAGCATTCGTCGAAAGACTTTTTTAGACCAATAAAACAATGAGTTACAAAGCTCAAATTGAAAAGCCGCTGTTTTCCCTATCAGCATAAACTGACCGAATTAACAACAACTTAGCTAATAATTGTTATAGTTTTTTATTAACTCTTTTATAATTCAAAACTAACTCTTTTTAATTTTTATTAAAAGTACCTATGGTTAGCTTCAAATCAACATGTGAACTAAAGTCACAATCTTTAAAGTTGAAACTAAAGGATCATAAAAAAGTCTGTGTAGACTGTCCGCAATTAAGTTAAAACAGTTTCGTTTGTTAACGCACGGTAAAATATAAATGGAAAGCAGAGTTAACGAGCCTATTTCCGACATCAAGTTGCTTGATGTAGAGTTGCTAGGCAAACCTATTCATATCATTCGTGAAAAGCTCGAAAGTTTGATTTCAGAATCTTGTTCAAGCCTAACCAATGAATTACAAAATTGGCTCAGCACCAACAAAATCGAAGTGAATTTAGTTGCAGTAGAGCTACACAGATTCTCGCCAACTTTATTGGATAAAGACCAAACCTCCACTTATCAGCATCAAGATGGTGGCATGGTGTATATCCACGGAGACGCACAAGCATTAATCAAATTGGCTGACCGTTTTTACGGTGCGGCAACAGAGCGTACTTCTACTAGCTTGACCGCGAGTGACCTGCGCCTTCAGGAGCGTATCAGTCGAATCATCATCAACTGGCTAGCGCCGCAAGAAATGTGGCAACCCTGCGAATATGAAACGCCACGAGGCATCGGTCTGCATGCTGAGCTTTCAATCGCGTTTGAAGATTTCCAAGGTGCCATTCATCTCAAGCTTGATAGCACCATGATTCAAACCTTGATTGAGCAGCTAGCCCTTCATAACGATGCCGATTTGTATCAACCGTTTTGTCGCTCGTTAGAGTCAACCCCTGTACGTCTTAACGTCGTTTTGAGCAAGAAAACCATGGCATTGAGTGATGTGGTTGGATTGCAGCCAGACGATATTTTGCCAATCGAACTCCTCAATACCGTGCCAGTGAGCATTGGTAACCAAACTCTTTTCTCTGGTCGTGTTGCAGAACAAGACGGTCAGCTTGTATTGATCTTTAACCCAGATAAGGAATCGCAGCGATGAGCGAAGCGCAAGAGAACCAAGCATTCGACGCCGATGAATTAAACTTTGACGATTTTCAATTAGAAGATTTCGAAACCGAACAGGCTTTCGCTCCTGAGCCCGTTGCTGAGCGCGATTTGAGTTTCTTCAAAAGCATCCCGGTTACCGTGACACTTGAGGTGGCGAGCAAAGAAATTCCTTTGGGTGACTTGATGAAAGCCGGTGAAGGAACAGTGATTGAACTGGACAAACTCAATGGCGAACCACTTGATGTAAAAGTAAATGGTTCTCTAATGGGGCAAGCGGAAGTCGTGGTCATTAACGACAAATATGGCCTGCGCCTGATCAACGTTCATGATTCTGCGCTTAACAGCGTAGGTCGATAGTTTCAGGTGGGTTGTGCGATGAATGTTCTGGGTACCAGTCAACGTCGATTACCTTTGTTGGTGATTGCATTGCTTGGTTTGCTGTTGTTTACGCTTCCAACCATGGCTGCTGACAACGGTTTAACCATCTTATCCGTTTCCGACGGGGACACGCAGCAAGAGTACAGCGTTAAGCTGCAGATTCTGTTGCTGATGACGGCGCTCAGCTTCTTGCCAGCTTTCATCCTCATGGCCACCAGCTTCACACGTATTATCGTGGTATTGGCGATTCTGCGTCAGGCACTGGGGTTGCAACAAAGCCCGCCAAACCGCGTGTTAGTCGGTATTGCATTGGCATTGACGTTACTGATCATGCGTCCTGTCTGGACCGATATTCACGACAATGCTTTTAAGCCTTATGACAATGGCGAGATCACCTTGATGCAGGCGTTTTCGGTGGCCGAAAAGCCAGTGCGAAACTTTATGTTGGCACAAACCCACCAAAGCTCGCTGGAGCAAATGTTACGCATTGCCAACGAGCCCATCGACCAAAATGTGGAAGACATTTCGTTTGCGGTCGTGTTGCCGGCCTTTGTCATCAGTGAGCTGAAAACCGCATTTCAAATCGGCTTCATGTTGTTTATCCCGTTCCTGATCATCGACCTTGTTGTCGCCAGCGTGTTGATGGCGATGGGTATGATGATGCTGTCACCCCTGATCATTTCTCTACCGTTCAAATTGGTGGTGTTTGTTCTGGTCGACGGTTGGGCAATGACGGTCGGCACACTATCCGCCAGCTTTGGGTAGTGGGAGCGCATCATGACACCGGAACTCACCGTTACCCTATTTTCTGATGCTGTTTGGCTGATCATCTTGATGGTGGCCGTTTTGGTCGTACCGGGTTTAATTGTCGGCCTGTGTATTGCTGTATTCCAGGCTGCTACGCAAATTAACGAGCAAACGCTAAGCTTCCTACCACGTTTGTTGGTCACGCTGCTAATGGTGATTTTTGCAGGTCACTGGATGCTGCGAAAAATCATGGAGCTGTTTGATTTCTTGTTCCACAACATTCCGGGGATGATCGGCTAATGGCGATCACGTTTGCGGAACTGTCCGTGATTCTAGGTCAGCTTTGGTGGCCATTTTTTCGCGTCGGTGCCGTGTTCATTTCCATGCCATTTTTTGGTGACGCGTTGATTCCAGTCTGGGTTCGCAGCTTGCTTGCCCTCTCAATTGTGGTGATCACCGCGCCACTAATGCCACCGATGCCAGAAGTCGAACTGTTCTCAATGACCTCGCTTTTCTTAGCGTTCGAGCAAGCGATATGGGGCCTGATGTTCGGCTTAATCCTGCACATGTTATTCAATGTTTTCACCATGCTCGGCCAGACAATTTCATTGCAAATGGGCTTGGGTATGGCCGTGATGAACGATCCGGTTAACGGCTTGTCCGTGGCGATTCTCGGTCGCATGTTCCTTATCTTCTCAACTTTGCTGTTTCTTGCGCTTGAAGGGCATTTACTCGTTATCGACATCGTCATTCAAAGCTTTGTCGTTTGGCCGGTGGGAGCGGGTATCACCGCCCTGTCTTTGCAAGGCGTCGTGAATATCTTTGGGTGGATGTTTGCTTCTGCGTTGGCTCTCGCGTTGCCAGCTATCGTTTCTATGCTGCTCGCCAACATCAGCTTTGGTGTGATGAACCGAGCAGCGCCCTCTCTAAACGTTTATGCACTGGGCTTCCCGATGACCATGCTGTTAGGTTTGTTCAGCGTGTTGATCTCTGTTTCTGGCGTGCCTAGTCGTTATACCACGTTAGTCCACGACACCATTCGTTTCTTAAATAACTTTATGTTGGGGGGCGCATGAGCGAACAGTCGTCTCAAGACAAAACCGAGAAAGCCTCCCCCCAGAAGGTGAAAAAAGCCCGTCAAGAAGGGCAAATTCCTCGCGCAAAAGAGTTCACTACCGCGGTTATCTTCTTAGCCGTTGCGATGTTTTTCTATTCCCAGCTCAATAGCATTTGGGAGAGCATGTCGGGCGTATTCCGTTACAACATGACCCTGACCAAAGCAGACCTAGAAAACCCAAAACAATTGGTGGAGCACCTTGGTCAGAGCTTGGCGGTGATCATTGAGATGCTACTGCCCCTTTTCACGGTCATCATCATTGTCACCTTTGGCAGCAGCATGGTGTTAGGCGGTTGGATGTTCCGCCCAGCGAACGTGCTACCGAAGCTGAGTAAGCTCAATCCCATTTCGGGCATTAAACGTATTTTCTCCACTCGCTCAGTAGTGGAGTTGGTTAAATCCACCGTCAAAGTATTAGTCATCTTCGGCATTCTTTATGGCTACCTAGACAACCATCTTCAGCCACTGCTTGGCATGCAAAACTTACCACTCAGCCAAGGCTTCTCACTGATCATGTCGATTCTGTTTGAAGGTCTGCTGCTGATGGGCTTTGCCCTGTTGTTGTTCGGGGTGATTGATATCCCATATCAACGTTGGGAGCACCTCAAAGAGCTGCGCATGACCAAACAAGAGCTGAAAGAAGAGTTCAAGAACAACGAGGGGCGACCTGAAGTTAAACAGCGCATTCGCCAAATTCAGCAACAGTTCGCACGGCGAAAAATCGACAAGATGGTGCCCACCGCAGACGTGGTGATCACCAACCCGACCCACTATGCCGTTGCATTGAAATACGAGCCATCCCTGTCCGATGCACCATTTGTCGTGGCAAAAGGCGTCGATGAAACCGCAATGCACATTCAACGCATCGCACGCAAGAACAAAGTCGAGATCATCAACTCGCCGCCGCTGACTCGTTCGATTTATCACACCACGGCGATTGAGCAAGCCATACCAAGCCAGCTCTACATCGCCGTGGCACACATTCTGACTTACGTTTTGCAATTGAAAGCCTTCCGTAAAGGGGATGGAAAAGAGCCAACGCCTTTGCCTCATTTTTCAATTCCAAAGCATTTGCAACACTGATTAACCCGCGTTTACCCAAGGACACCAGAGTATGTTTAACCGGTTAAAACAACTTCAAACTTCCACCAAAGGCTACATTGGCATTCCAATCGTCTTGTTGATGGTGCTGGCGATGGTCATCTTGCCTTTGCCACCCTTGCTATTGGATGCGCTGTTCACCTTCAATATCGTATTAGCCATCTTGGTATTGTTGGTCAGCACCACAGCGAAGCGACCACTCGACTTTTCGATTTTCCCAACCATTCTGTTGGTCGCGACCTTGCTGCGTCTTACTCTGAACGTAGCTTCAACACGTATCGTATTGCTTGAAGGCCACAACGGCGGCGATGCTGCTGGTAAGGTGATTCAAGCCTTCGGTGAAGTGGTAATCGGTGGTAACTACGTGGTCGGTATGGTGGTGTTTATCATCTTGATGATCATTAACTTTGTCGTGATCACCAAAGGTGGCGAACGTATTTCTGAAGTATCAGCACGCTTTACCTTGGATGCGCTACCGGGCAAACAAATGGCCATCGATGCCGACTTAAACGCTGGCTTGATTGACCAAGAAACCGCGCGTCAACGCCGCAAAGAAGTGGCGAACGAAGCGGACTTCCACGGTTCAATGGATGGTGCCTCCAAGTTTGTGCGTGGTGATGCGGTTGCCGGCTTGCTGATCCTGTTCATCAACATCATTGGTGGTATCAGCATTGGTGTATTCGAGCACGGATTGCCTGCATCAGAAGCCTTCAAGACTTATGCCCTACTGACTATCGGTGACGGCTTAGTTGCTCAAATTCCATCACTGTTGCTTGCTACCGCTGCCGCGATTATCGTGACACGTATTAACGACAGCGATAACGGCATGTCGGAAACCATGCACAAGCAGCTGCTTGCAACACCAGCTACCTTGTTTACCGTGGCGGCTATCATGGCTGTTATTGGTATGGTTCCGGGAATGCCTCATCTCGCGTTCTTCACCTTTGCAGCAGTATTGGCATTTGCAGGTTGGCGACAGAGCAAAAAGCCGGTGCAAGATACGCAAATCGACCAAGTAGAAGCACTCTCTCATGCGATGCAGGAAGAAGAAACCGCACTTACTTGGGACGATATTCCTCATGTCCATACCCTGTCTCTGGCGTTGGGCTACCGCTTAGTTCACTTGGTTAACAAAGAGCAAGGTGCACCTTTGGCGCAGCGTATCCGCGGTGTTCGTCGTAATCTCTCCGAACAAGTGGGCTTTCTACTGCCGGAAGTGCGTATCCGCGACAACCTAAGTTTAAAGCCGAACCAATACACCATTGCTCTGAACGGCGAAGTGATTGAACAAGGTTTTATCGAGCCAGAACGTTTGATGGCGATTGCTGTGGGTGAAACCTATGGCGAGGTGGATGGCATTCTTGGCAGTGATCCAGCCTACCAATTGCCTGCGGTTTGGATTGAACATCAAGACAAAGCGAAAGCGCTGAACATGGGCTACCAAGTGGTTGATGATGGCACGGTTATCGCCACACACATCAGCAAAATCATGAAAACCAATTTGGCTGAATTGTTTACCCATGACGATGTTGAAGCCATGACTCAACGTCTCACAGCACAAGCGCCAAAATTGGCCGAAGCCCTAGCCTCTGCACTGACCCCAGCACAGCAACTTAAGGTTTACCGTCAGCTTCTGCTCGACCAAGTCCCGTTGAAAGACATTCGCACCATCGCTAACACCATGTTGGAATCTTCAGAAAACACCAAAGATCCAATTTTACTCGCGGCGGATGTACGCTGTGCACTTAAACGAACCTTGGTTAACTTAGTCGCAGGTCAGAAAAACGAACTGAACGTCTACGCCTTGTCTGATGAACTTGAACAGATGCTAATGACGTCGTTACAACAAGCTCAAGCCGCAGGCGCTGTCATGCTCGATAGCTTCCCAATTGAGCCAAACATTCTTAGCCAGTTCCAACAGAACTTGCCTTTAATTCGTCAGCAGTTGAAGCAACAAGGGCTGCCGCCAATCTTATTGGTCATGCCTCAGCTGCGCCCATTGCTGGCACGATACGCACGTACCTTTACCCAAGGATTGGCGGTACTGTCTTACAATGAAATTCCAGAAAACAAACAGATCAACGTGGTAGGAAACCTTGGTTAATCTCATCTCAACAAAAGCGATGTACGACTATTTGTGCGATCTCGCACTGCAACACATTGTCACGGACGACGACCAACTGGTGTTTGATGCACTTAAACACAATGACATTCAACACGCCTGTCAGGCCATCCGTGAAACCAAAACTGGCGAGGTGGAATACCAACACCTCACTCTACGCTTTGGCCTACGCGGCGAGCAGAGTGTCTATCAGTTTGAACTGTCAGAGCAAATGCAATATTGCTTAGATTTATATAGTTTGTATTTAGCGCTGCGCCAAACACAGTTCCAACTTGAGACCTTTCATCCCGACCTTATCAGCAATGTTGTCGTGCCCATTCGTGTTGACGCTTTGCTGTGGCAGGCAGGCGGCTATTTTTTAAATCAGATGATTCAGTTCCACAAGGCGGCATTTCAGCATGTCGTGCCCTCTTTGCAGGCCGATGAAACCCTGCGCCTGCACGAACGAGTCACCACTTTGGTTGAACAACTGAAAGACAACGCGTATGCCTTATGGTTTGAAATCGCGACCAGCCAATCGCACTTCGAGCGCATTGCTGAGTTTGAACCCGATATGATCAAGCTGTCCGTCACCATGGAAAACAAACAAGATCAGCACGCGTTCCTACCTATAGCGCGCTTTCTGCGTCGTAACCAATTTCCTTGGGTAGCCGGAAGAGTCGCAAGCCAAAATGAACTCAATCGCTACCGCTTACTTGGTGCGAGTTATTACTTCGGCTATTTCAGTGATATTCCCACCTCATTGTCGTTTAAATCGTTCGACGATGAATAAACAGGGGTAACGATAAAGGGCGAGTTCAGCAATAAGAACTCGCCCTTTTTTATGTCTGAACAGCCTTAAAATGCGGGTTTTCTGGAATAGATGTCACCAAAAATCATCAAATTAGGCGATTTCGAAAAAATTTTTAAATTTCCAATTAATCATTAAAACCAACCGACCGCCTCTAGTTAGTGAGCGGGGCGATAGTCCCACATTGAACAATCAAGGAGAACAGATTATGGCTCTATCAATGCACACTAACTACGCTTCGCTGGTTACTCAAAACACGCTAAGCAATACAAACAACATGCTTAACACTTCGATGGAGCGTCTAAGCACGGGTTACCGCATCAACTCAGCAGCTGATGACGCTGCAGGTCTACAAATCGCGAACCGTCTAGAAACTCAATCACGTGGTATGAACGTTGCAATGCGTAACGCACAAGACGGTATGTCTATGCTGCAAACAGCGGAAGGTGCTTTCGATGAAGCAACTAACATTCTGTACCGCATGAACGACCTAGCAACACAAGCAGCGAACGGTACTAACTCTCAAGCAGACCAAACTGCACTTGATAAAGAGTTTGCAGAGCTTGAAACAGAGCTAAACAGCATCATGACTAACACTAAATTTGCTGGCGACGCTTTGTTTGCGACTGGTGGTGTTAAAGGCGGCGGTCTTACTCTTCAAATCGGAGCTTCAGGTGCAGAGACACTAAGCCTAGCAACAACAGTTGACGGTGCAGTTGGTACAGCGTTTGACACTCTTACTACTGGTTTCACTAACTTCAGCGGCGGCGCAGACGTTGCAGCAGACCAAGCAAACGCAAAAACGGCTATGGGTGAAATCCAAACAGCAATCGACGAAGTAGGCGCAGCTCGTGCAGGTATGGGTGCAACAATCAACCGCCTAGACCACACAGTAGTGAACCTAAGCAACATGGTTGAGAACACATCTGCAGCGAAAGGCCGTATCACTGACGCAGACTTTGCAGTTGAATCTTCAAACATGACTAAGAACCAAATGCTAATGCAAGCAGGTACCACAGTTCTTTCTCAAACTAACCAGCTGCCAGGCATGGCAATGTCGCTACTGCGTTAATAGAACCTTTCTATTCGCTAACAACGCGCAAAATTTAGTTCGTCCGAAAGCTCAAAGCCTCCCCTTCATCCGGGAGGCTTTTTCTTTGTCTGCAAAAAAAAGCGTTTGGAAAAGCGTTCTAGCGACGAATGTAGATGGAAGTGGCTTCGTTGGTATGGCTAGCAGGAATACGGAAACCGGCTTTTAGCATGGTGTTGTGCAAAACCTTGTTGAACAGCTCCAACTCGGCAGACTCTACTCCTCGATGAGGTTGATACGCTTTGAGTTCTGGGAATCGAGAGATCGCTTCTATGCGGATGTTCGCCAGTTCTTCGGCATTAATGTTCTGTTTACTGCGTAGTTTAGTGCCAATGAAAGCCTCATACGCACGGGCACACTTCATCAGTCGTAAAACAAATTCATTCATTACTGTCGTTCTTTTTAGTCGAATTGGGGGAATAGCCAGACGTTAGCAACCACAAAAATTGCAGGGGCATAAGATAGCAAACCTTTGCATTCAGACAGGGTCAGAAAAATCTGAATCCTTTAGCAGTAAACGCCGAATTCTGCTCGTTATGCATACAACCCCATAACTCTCCTTTCTTTCCTCCATTGGATTAAATCTTTCAGCCCTTTTGGTCGCCTGTTTTATTTGGGAAACCCCTTTAACCATCAAGGGGAAAGCGGAACCAACAAGGTGGAAAAAGCGCTTCCTCCCAACTAACAAAACATATCGTAAGACACTGTTTTATATAGATATAAATATCAGGCACACATCTTGCGATTGAGTATTTATTACTGGCGCAACAAAAGCCAAATACAGATGAGAGAGGGAGCGACCTCATGAGTTCGTTAGATCCAATTACTATGGCAACCCAGTTCGCCACGTTAGATGTTCAGCCATTTCAACAGCGCTACCAATTACAAGCCGATCGATACCAGGCGCAGCTTACTGCTTTAGGTAAGGTAGAAAGTGCACTGCGTGAGTTCCGCACTGCGGTAAACGAGATGAACAGCAGCACAAACAGCATCATCAAGAATACGGCAACAACCTCTCAAGATGGCTTTTTCACCGCGAGTGCCGATGCGAACGCGTTAGTTGGTAACTACCAGATCTTTGTTGAACAAGTCGCAACGTCACACCAAATCTCTACTGGCATGCCCGCAAATCTAGATGCCTCAACGGAAGTTCCTACTACCGGCACTCTAGAATTCACCATCAACGGCGAAACCATGACGTTAGATATGTCCACGGTAGATACCGACGACGATGGCAAAGCGACCGTGACAGACCTAGTCAGTGCAATCAACAACAACCCTGATAACCCAGGCGTGAATGCCACACTTGTTCGCTCAAACGGGCAAACACACTTCATGCTCTCTAGTACCGAGACAGGCGTGGCAAACACCATCAATGTCAGTGCGACGGGAACAGGGCAAGCTTGGTTTGAAGATGCGTTCACCAACACGACAGAAATCAGCAAACCACAAGACGCTGTTATCTGGCTTGGCGCGGAAGGAACTGGTCTTCAACTCACCAACTCAAGCAATACTTTTGAAGGCGTGATTGATGGCGTCGACATCACCGTCACCAAAGCACAAACCTCAGGAGAAGCGCCGATCTCAATGGAAGTAGGCGCAGATAGCGAGGGGACGAAAGAACAAATCACCAAGTTTGTCGATACCTATAACGCATTGATTTCGACCTTAGATGAATACACTCAAATCGGCGGTGAAGACCAAGCTCGTGGCGTGCTCGCCAGTGACCCTACCTTGCGCTCTATTGAGAGCCAATTGAATACGCTCGTTCGTGGTGAGCATGGTGGTATGCGTTTAAGTGAAGTCGGCATCACTATTGATCGTGACGGCAAAATGAAAGTCGATCAGGATAAGTTTGCCGAAGCACAGAAGAACAACAGTGCCGCACTAGAAACCATGTTTAACGGTGATGGCGCCCTGCTCGACTCTCTTGATGACATGGCAGAACCGTTCTTGAAGTTCTCTACAGGTACGTTCAATTCTCGCAAAGATGCGCTGCAAGCCAACTTAGACCGAATTGACGACAAGCAAACCTCTTTACAGCGTAAGTACGAGATGTCGTACAACCGCTACCTCACCCAGTTTACTCAAATGAACACCTTAATGACGCAAATGAACCAAACCATGTCGATGTTTGGTTAAGGCTTTAGGAGAAGTACTCATGCTAATGGATTCCGGCTACGACTCATACCAACAGGTCGATCTTGATGCTCAAGCAGCATCAGCCAACCCACACCAACTCGTCGTCATGCTGATCGATGGGTTACTCGATGAAATTGAGCGTATTCGTGGCCACCTTGCCGCGAGCCGCCTAGAAGCAAAAGGCGTCAGCATTAACAAGTGCATGAACATCCTTATCGGCTTAAGCAGTGCGTTAGATGACGAAAACGGCGGCGAAATCGCGGAAAACTTACGCCAACTCTATGACTTCTGCCAAATCGAGTTGTATTACGCCAGCACACAGAACGACGCAGCACGTTTAGACAACGTAGAGCGCGTGATGGGTAACGTACGAGAAGGATGGATGAATTTTGGACAGCAAGCATAAAGTGTCGCCAGAGCGATTTCGCCACTTGTCAAAACTGATCCAAATCGCGACTAAAACGGCCGATTGGCAAGCGCTTAAACGCTACGACTTACAGTTGCGTGAACTGCTGATCAGCCATAAGCCATTTTTGAAAGATCCGAAACTCGCACCGGAAATTCAGCGAGCAAAAGCCGTACATGCGTGCGCGTTCACGGCATTGGAAAAAGCCACCAGCGAGCTAAAACAAGAGATGAATATGGTGAACGATCAACAAGAACGTGCCATGGCTTATCAGCTCGCGATGACGATGGAGCTAACGCAATGATGGTAACCAATTCAGTGCCTGCAAATGCGCCTTCTCAGTCGTCATCGTCGGGCAAAATCTCACAAGCGCGTTCAGAACAAGGCTTTTCGCAAACCGATGCAACCTCGGTAAATCAACAGGGCCAAACCAACGCACCTCTTGTGGTGGCAGGGTTTCGTTTAAATGCGCAAGCCTTACCGACGCAAGCTACCCAACTAGAAGCTGACACACCGGAACTCAATGCTGAAATCAGCTCAGATGAGGCATTACTGAGTGCGGTTCCTGCTACCACGGATCTCGCCACTCAAGCGCAAGCCCTCATCCAAGGAATGAGCAAAACCGCGCTTAAGCAAGGCGAAACCAACCAACTTGCGCAAGTATCGGCAGGCCAGGCGTCTCAAAATACAAATGTCGGAAGCCAAGCAAACCCAATGCTTAACGCCACAGTGCAACAGAGCCCAAACGCCCCTCAAACCAGCTCAACAAGCGCACTAAAGGTGTCGGCTTCGGACTTGCAAACTCTGCTTAATCAACCCGCTCAAGGGCAAGTGCTAGTGGCCAGCTCACAAGTGCAAACAACAACAGGGACAGTGCCGCATTCGAACCCAACCTCACCACTGACAGCGACTCAAGCTCAAGGCGCGGAGTGGGCGGCCGTCCGTGTGGATACCAGTTCTGGTAAATGGGGCGAGCAGATGATGCAAGTGCTGCAAGACCGCGTGACTTTGCAGGCTCAGCAAAACCTACAAGAAGCCAAAATCCGTCTCGACCCACCAGAGCTGGGCAAGTTGGATTTGCTGGTACGCGTGGAAGGTGACCGCCTGAGCGTGCAAATCAACGCCAATACTGCCGCAACTCGTGAAGCCTTGATGCAAGTGTCTGAGCGCCTTCGCACCGAGCTTCAAGAGCAAAACTTTGTGCATGTAGATGTCAACGTAGGTTCGGACCAAGGTCAAGAAAGACAAGCACATGATGGCGCTCAAGAAGAGGCAAACATCTTCGCTGCGCGTGAAACCAACGCATTTCAAACACATACAACAACAAACTATTCAGAGCATTGGCTGAACACCCAAGCCTAATTAATCATCGAGGAAAAAGGTTATGACCAAACAACAAATGATCGCCCTGTTTATCGCCATGATCATCACCAGTGCCCTCGTTTCCGCTGCCACTGTGGTAGGCGGTATTTGGTACCTCAACAAAAGTTCGGAGTCTTCTTCATCTGAATCGAGCGTGAGCACTTTCTTAGAAGATTCTCCGCTGGCTTTCTTAACTGCTGAGCAACCGACGACGAAAGGCCCAAGCTTTCATCCATTAGACAAAGTAGTTCTGACCATCAAAGGCAAAAAGCAGACGCACTTTGTAATGCTTGAGCTTGCCGTAGAAACACGCCGTCCAGAACGCATGAAGAACATCGATGCTTACATGCCAATGGTGCAAAACTCGCTGCTAAAACTGTTCAGTGACAAAACCTTTGATGAGCTACAGCAAACGGGTGCTATCGATATTCTGCAAAGCGAAGTGAAAGAAACTCTACTGCTGGCCTTTGCAAAAACCGACATCGTTCGCGATATCGATGATGTTCTGCTGACCAAATACGTTGTGCAATAACGGAGCACAGCTATGTTGGAGATGAACTTACAGGAAAGTTATACCGTGGCGGAGGAAGTGAATACTCCGTCTCGCCCGATTGATGAAAACGCCTTGTTGCAACGTCATCAAGTCATGGTTAAACGCGTGGTCAACCAGCTGCGCGTTCACGCGACCTCTCATTGCAGTATTGAAGACATGCAGCAAATTGGTTTGATAGCGCTTGTCGAAGCCGGGCGTCGCTATGGGGATGTGGATGACCCACACTTCCCCGCTTTTGCTGTTTGTCGTGTTCGTGGCGCGATTTTGGACGAGCTTCGCCGTTTGGATTGGCGTTCTCGTAAAACCCGCCAACAAGCGCATGAGTTGAACGACGTAACCCGAGATCTCACTCGTACACTGGGCAGAATGCCGAGCGATGCTGAAATCATTAAAGCGCTTGGCACTGACGAACAAGACTTCTACAACCGTCAAAATGCAGCGCTGGCGGGCGAAATGCAAAGCCTTGATCAACTGATGGAAACAGGTGGAGACAGTCACTTCGGCGGCCAATACGACGGCATGGAGCATGAACACATTCGTCGTAGTTTAGACACCGCACTTGGCAAAATGTCGAAGCGCGATCAGCTCTTGCTCACCTTGTTCTATCAACACGAACTCAACCTCCATGAAATCGCGCTCGTGCTCGACCTGACACCACCTCGCATCTGTCAGTTGCACAAACAAGCGCTTAAACAACTCAACCAATTAATGTCCTCTTAGGAGTCACAAGATGCAAAAGTTTTTTGGAGCCATTACCGTACTGATGTGTGTCTTCGGCGGATACATGTGGGCAGGCGGTAACCTCGGTGCAATTTGGCAGCCAGCCGAGTTTTTGATCATCATTGGTGCGGCCGCAGGCTCACTGATCATCGGTAACCCGCCACAAGTGCTAAAAGAAATGCGCCAACAAGTGCGTGCGACCATCTCTGGCCCACGTGAAGAGTATGAGTACTACATGGAGCTGATGGCACTGCTGAACAACTTGCTTGAAACAGCACGCAGCCGTGGCTTTAAGTTTCTTGATTCTCACATTGAATCACCAGAGCAGAGCTCTATTTTCCTTGCTTACCCACAAGTCAGTAACGATCACCGTCTTATTTCTTTCATTACCGACAATTTACGTTTAATGGCAATGGGACAAATGTCGCCTCATGAATTAGAGGGACTGTTAGAACAAGAAATCGAAGCGATTCAAACCGAGATGCTTTTGCCTTCACGCTCCATGCAGCGCACGGCAGAGGCTCTTCCAGGGTTCGGTATTCTTGCGGCAGTCGGTGGCATCATCATCACCATGCAAGCCATTGATGGCTCAATTGCGTTAATTGGTTACCACGTTGCCGCTGCCCTTGTTGGTACATTCATTGGTATTTTCGGTTGTTACTGTTGTTTAGATCCACTCAGTAACGCCATGGCTCAACGAGTTAGACGAAACATGACGGCTTTCGAGTGTGTACGCGCCACTTTGGTTGCTTACGTTGCGAAAAAGCCAACCTTGCTCGCTATCGACGCTGGCCGTAAACACATTCAGTTAGACATCAAACCAACTTTCAACCAAATGGAGAAGTGGCTCGCTGAACAGGAGGGATAATGCAAAAACAAGAGCATGTGGTGTTCAAACGCGCAAAAGCACATAACCATGACGAGTTTCATGGTGGCGCGTGGAAGGTCGCATTTGCCGACTTCATGATCGCGTTAATGGCGCTGTTTCTTGTCCTTTGGGTCATGCAAGTGGTCGACAAGGAAGAGCGCAAAGCCATTGTGGCGCACCTTCATAGTTCGAGCGTTTTTGATAAAAGCTACGGCAACCCTTTCGATACCTCACAAAGTATCTCTCCTATCGACTTGGCACAGGACTCTTCTGTGCCAAGTAAACACAACTCCAACCATGTCGTCAGCTCGTTCTTCCAAGGTGACGGCGATGGTCCAGAGATTGACTCACTTATCCCGGGCAATTTCGACACCCAAGAGCAACTTGCTCTGCTGGCTAAAGTGATTGATGAAGTCGTCGGGCAAATCAGCGCGCAAGGTAACGTTAATGTCACCATCACACCGCAAGGTCTGCGCATTGTTTTGCAAGATGACTACAAGCAACACATGTTCAGCCGTGGCGGCGCTGAGTTGACCCCTTTCTTTGAAGACTTATTACTTGCGCTTGCTCCCGTATTTGAACGCATCAGCAATCCATTGATCATCAGTGGCCATACTGACTCGACGCCATTCAAGAAGCGTTTTGG
Organism: Vibrio sp. CUB2; assembly: GCF_001557945.1. NCBI lineage: Bacteria > Pseudomonadati > Pseudomonadota > Gammaproteobacteria > Vibrionales > Vibrionaceae > Vibrio > Vibrio sp. CUB2. Next base: position 31,307 of record NZ_LNRB01000011.1, read on the forward strand.
TCGACAATCGAACTGGGCGTTGTCCGCCTCTCGTGCTGATGTGGCAAGAAATACCTTGGTGGAAGGCGGCATGCCAGATGATCGCGTTATGCAAGTGACGGGGATGTCGGATCGGGCGCTACTGAACCCTGAAGAGCCTGACTCTAGCGAAAACCGTCGAATCGAGTTGTTTATTCTGACTACGCCAGCGGCGCAAGTTTTGGAAACCTTCTTTGGCAATCAAGAAGGCAGTGAGTTACAAAAAGCCAAGCAACAAGCGGAATTTAATCAGCCCGTCGTTAGGCAAGAAGTGATTCGTTACTCGGTCGAACCGAGCGACCAAAAAGCTCAGATTCAAGACCTCTAACCCCCTAAAAGGTCACCAGTTTCTACCCTCTGCGTGACCTTTTATTCCCAACGATAATATTGCTGAAATTTGTTTAGTTGAGTTCGATATGCCCGTACCCGCGCCCAATAAATCAAAAAATGACTCGCTTAAAAAAGCCTTTCTCTGGCTGATCATTTTCGACTACCTATTGCTGGCGTTTTTTCTCACTCAGTTATCAAGCCTCAATCTCAACAGCGGCACCATGATTAGCTTGTTGCTCGTGCTCTATAACATCTTACTGGTCTCTTTTTGCTACCAGCGCACCAGCAACCACGATTCTTACATCATCTACCCAGTGCTTTCAGCAACGCTACTGGCGTTCGTCTGCTTTCTGTATTTTTTCTTTTTGGTGTGATTTCAGGGATTATGCGATTGCACTGATACCCTCCTCGCAGAAACGCTAGCTTAAGGGCACCATCTGCACATTTTTTATTGAACGACTATTTATTAGCGGCATTGCACAACTGGTGATGGTTCCAACCTCAATACGACTGGTTTTTGAATAGACAGTCAGTACGTCAAGGCAAGCTTCTTTATGCTCTTCTAACGATGGATTAGCCGTGATAAAAGACCGAATCTTGTCCACATAAACTGGAGGATCCAAGTACAAGTCTTCTAACTTCCTTCTACCGATGTAAGTGTGTTGGTTTTCACCATCAACAGGAAAAGAAACACCTTTCTGTCTGCGTTTTAGATGATAATTGCAATTGTTGCAGCTCGTCACCTGAGCGAGGGTCAAGTTATTTTCTTTATCTTTAAACACTTTGATATTGGTTTGAGTTTGATTAAGGGCAGTACCACTTTTTGTGTCGGCTTTTGAGTATTCAATCTGTCCGACCAAGCGGGCTTTTTTGCTGACTAAGAAAGCCGTATCAACTCCTGAGGCACTAATAAGGTGACTGTCGACAGGCGTGGCGCTAGAACATCCATTGAGAATAGCTAATCCAAAGAGAAGAGTGAGTAGTTTTGATTTCATATCTGAATCCTTATTTAATGAGATAAGTGACTCAAACAGAATAAGTAAACCCATACAGAATTAATTGTCATTGTATGCCTAAGTACATTGAGCAGACATAAAAAAAACCCAGTATCAAACTGGGCTTATATTCAATTTTCGCGTTCGAAGACGTTACTCAGCCTCCATGCGTTGCTTCTCTTGCACATATGCTTTCACGATTTTCTCTGCGGATAGGTCGATATCTTCAAGAGAAGTGTGACAACTTAGTACTGAGAACAACATGGTTTTCAGCCCTTTGTAACCCGAAGTTGAAGGGTAAAGCGTTCCTTCTTGCTGCAGTCTATGGACTACTCGTGCTGTCAGTTCGTTACGATACGACTCATCCCCTTCACCAAACTGTGCGGAGAAACGGTTGGACACAACATCATTCAAAATAGTAATGCCATCTACCGTTGAAAGCCGCTCTGCCATATGTTGAGCAAGCGAAGTACAACGATCAACATGCTCTTCAATACCCTGTTTGCCAAGCGATTTAAACGCAGCGTAGACAGGTACACCACGTGCACGACGCGAAGCTCCAATGCCAAAATTAATGGCATTGCGATCTGGTTTATCCATCGCATCGTTCAGGTAATCCCCCATATTGCTGCCTCCCATCGCTTGAGCCAGCAAACCTGCATCCTTCACAATGACCATGCCCGAGTCATAAGGCATGTTGAACCACTTATGACCATCCGTATCGATGGAATCGACTCTTTCAATACCATCAAGAAGGTAACGATGTGTTGCACTTGCAGCCGCCCACAAACCAATCGCACCATCAACGTGTAGCCATGCATTACCATGCGCAGCGACAGCGTCAGCAAGCGCGTGGAAAGGATCGAAAGCGCCAGAGTCGATACAGCCCGCTTGCGCACAAACTAAAGTTGGTCCTTCAAGCGCGGTGATCGTTTCCATTAAGTTGTCTGGAATAATGCGTAAGTTGTTGTCTGTCGGCACCTTAACAATGTTTTCCAAACCAATACCGATCATTGAAAGAGCACGCTTAATCGTTGAGTGAATTTGGTCACTTACAACCACATTAATGCGCGGCGCACCATACATACCTTGGACAGCTACATCCCAACCTGCACGTTGCAATAGCGCATTACGAGCAGTGATAAGGCTGGTGTAAATTGCTTCTTGCGCGCCAGAGGTAAAGCCAATGCCAGAGTTAGGCGCTAAACCGAGTAGTTGAGTCATCCATTCAGCAGCCGTCTCTTCAACCACTGATAACGCAGGGCTAGCAACGTAATACGGTACGTTTTGGTCCCACGCGCTTACTAGCCAATCTGCTGCTAATGATGCAGGGAAAGAACTACCAATTGCATAACCAAAGAAACGAGGACCACCTGTTGCAATCAGACCGGCATCGACGTTCTTAACCATCTCATCAATCACTGTAGATGGCTCTGTTGGCGTAGTTGGCAGCGCGCCACCAATCGCATTTCTTAGTTCCTGGGATGTCACACATTTGTCGACAGGTCGTTCATTTAATGACTCTAAGTACTCGACAGCGTGCTCGAAGGATTGGGTAAGCGGTGAACGGTACTCATTGAATCTATGGGACATATTCGTTTCTCTCTCTTTAGTTTCGATGCCCTTAATCTTATTGATTGAGAGAAATATAAATTGTCATCCTGTGCCATCAAATGGAACAAGTTGTGGCAGTGATGAAACGCAGCACCTCAAATGATGACTATGTCTGACGCCGAAGAGTTAAGCTTTCGATAAGCTGAAGGGGTCATGCCCACTCTTCGACGAATAAATCGAGTAAAGTTCGCTGTATCGGCATAACCCAAAGAAGATGCGATAGCCGTAATAGACAGGCGAGAGTTTCTCAATAATTGCAGACTTCTCTCCAATAGCAGCTCTTCAACAATCTGACTATAGGTCACTCCTTCCTTGTGCAAGCGTCGTTGTAGGGTCCGTTTCGGAATCCCCAGAATACGTTCCGCATCGAGAATAGAAAGTCGGCCACAAGAGATATAAGGCTGAATTGCAGATCGAAACGAGGAAAGAAAAGACGCCGGGACCTCACAAAGCGTAACTACCCTCTCCTGTCGTTGTCTTTTGGGCATAAAAATCGCTTTGTTCAGGTTCGCATCATCAAGCTGAATACCGGTTGCGGCACGATTGGTATAAAACTGAATATGCAGGAGTTGCGGACAGGTGAAAAACGGCTCCATCTCAGTACTTTTCAAACTCACATTCATGGTTTTTTGACGAGAGTTTGCAAGTGCGGCGACTAATTCATCCATAAAGATGATACTGAACACCTCCGCATACTTGTACCAAGGCTCATTTTCCCCCTCTTTATACCGCGCAAACCAAGTATGATGATGGTATCTCTCAAGACAGAATTGAGCATTGTTGGAGTATTGTCGGATGAATCGACAGAAGGCCTCAATGGCGTCAGCCACTGTCATGCTTGGTACGAGATGTAAGTTCTCCAATACCTTTGGTATATAGAGCTCTCGGCACTTAGTCCAAATCGTAAGGATAAAATCTTCTGTCGTGCAAGACTCTCCAAATGTCAAAATGAGATTTTTTAATGTCGTTTCAGGTAGGAACTCGAACTCTCTTTTTTGAACGTCATCTGGGGCTCCGGTTACTTGAATCAATTGATGAGTATCAATATCAAGCTCTTTGAAAAGCTCACCTAGGCCATGGGTACATGTCGCCCTGACTAACGGAACGCCCTTGAATGAACCCACCATCACCTATCTCCTTACCACATTGAGTTTGGTTGGAAGGTAAAGAAAAGAAAGCGCCTTGTCTTGTCATTTGGCGACAATAAGATCATCGCGCTTTTGTGGTTCTTCTTGCTGTACCTAGTTAGCCTTACTGCTCTCTTGATCGCGCTGATGCAGATATCACTAACGTGTCAGAGCTGAGTTTCGCGACTTGGAAGAAGCCGCCTTTTGAGGAGAGTTGACTCGCATTGAGGTTATCCACATCCAACTTCTTAAACCAATAGGGAGCGAGTGAGCATTGTGCTGACCCTGTTGCGATGTCCTCATTGATGCCGATTTTTGGCGCAAAGTAACGCAAAACATAATCGTTAGGCCCACTTTGAGCGGTGACCATCACAGCATGAAAGCCTCGGATTTGGTATAGGCGCTCAAAATCCGGTTGGTACTGTTTCACTTGCTGCTCAGACGCTAACACCACCACAAGATCTCGGGTAGTGATAACATCTAACACTTGCACACCAGATTGCTCTAAGTTTAATAACTGTAAATCTAAACTAGCAGGAACAGGACTTGCGTCCCATGCAGGCAAAGCCATTTGGTACTGAGTACCATGCTTAGCAATGGTGATATCCCCATAATTGCTGTGCAACTTAACAGAGCGTTGGTTTAGATGAGCAATTAACGCCGCGCCAGCTCCCATACTGCCATGACCACACAAGTTGATTTCACTGGCCAAAGAAAACCAACGAATCCACCAACGCCCATTCACACAGCAAAGGAATGAAGTGATAGGTTGGGCGATACTTTGAGTTATCTCCAACATCTCTGAGTCACTCAACCACTCAGACAAAAACACTACGCCACAAGGATTACCTTGCGCATCCTCAGAGCAGAATACATCATAAATTTGGGTATCGATAACTCACCTCATATCGCTATTCAAACGTCACATAGCTCGGTAATAGCAAACATCCCTAAACGATGGAAATGCTAATTTTACCTAACAGAAGGGGAAAATATCGTGCGACAAATCATTACGCAAGCACACTCATATCGTTAAGTGATCTTAAGCGACGATATATCTCTGTATAGGTCTAAACCAAATGAAGGGAATGAAAAAGGAAGCCGTGAGGGCTCCCTTTGAAGGTGGTGATTGAATTCTGAAGCGTTAAGTATCGAAGCTCAGATTAACGAATCATCAAATAAAAGAGCACGCCTGCCGTGAACCCTAATATGGCCAAAAATGTTGAGCTCGGTTTGCTGTGCTTCTCTTTCGATACCATTTGTTTGGCCATGTTGACTCCTTGTCTTTGGCGTCCCTTTTCGTTTCTGGGCTGATATTTAAGCCAGTACGCGTTCGCTGATCATCTTGTTGAACGAGACTAGATCAAAAGAGCCTCTGATTTCAAAGCGCACTCGCCCTACTTCACTGAGGAACAATTCAATCTCACAATCCAGATCTAGCGTGCCTGAGGTCTCAATCGAGAATGCATTAATCTTACTGTATGGCAGAGAAGTGTAGTCCACTTTTGACCCTGTAATTCCTTGCACGTTAGCTGCGATAACGCGCTTGTTGGTGAACACCACTTGGTCACGCACCGTTTTGAAGCCAGCGAAAATGCTCTCTCCGTCAATTAAGAATTTGTGGAAATCGTCGCGCACCTTTGAGATTTCAATTGGCTTAAGTTTGAATATCGATGAGTTTTCGAAATCGATCATGGCGTTACCTTAGAATGTAAATAAAATCACTCATCAATTAATAGCAAAGTCTCTGCTACGAGCCTATTGATTTTGGTGACTTTTCTAACTCCATCTCGTTTTTGGTCATCACACCATGGTTATTTCCATCCTTGTCGCCATTGTTGCGTGTCTTTCAAATCATGCCAATCTAGCTCGCGTTCTCGCTTGGTCATAACCGCTTCAATCACGCATCTCACGACGTTGCCTTCTTCATCAAACTCCATTTCTGAAATGATGAAGTGCTTCTCTTTGTTTACAGGCTCGGTCGCAGTCCATTTGCTGCGAAGTAACTTTTTAGGGTGAACTCGATTCATAACGCTCTGCCATTCATAAGAAAAAGTTTGCTTTTCATACGTATAAATTAGCAAATGCAATCACATTCAATGTCGCTATTTTTTTCTTCAATATCGTGTTTTTTCTTATTGGTTTGATCTCTTTTTCTGATACTTCCTGTTACTTTGAGTGTTCAAACAAACACAACACATCAAACAACGACAATGAAAAAAACAACACTTTTACTTGCTTCCGTAGCAATGGCGCTTTCCGGTGTCGCCCAAGCCGATAAGCTGGAAGATATCCAAAAATCAGGCACATTACGTGTCGGAACCACGGGCGATTACAAACCGTTTTCTTACTATGATGGCAAGACCTACTCTGGTTACGATATTGATGTCGCGAAACACGTCGCGAAACAGCTCGGCGTAGAGCTAGAAATCGTTCGCACAAGTTGGAAAGATCTTCTGACTGACCTGAACCAAGATAAGTACGACATCGCCATGGGCGGTATTACCCGCAAAATGCAACGCCAACTGAATGCAGAACAAACCCAAGGTTACATGACGTTTGGTAAGTGCTTCTTGGTAGCTAAAGGGAAAGCCGAGCAATACAACACAATAGACAAAGTAAATCAGGCCTCAGTGCGTGTGGGCGTGAATATTGGCGGTACAAACGAAGCCTTCGCCGATGCTAATTTACAAAAGGCCAGCTTTACTCGTTTCGAAAACAACTTAGACGTACTTAAAATCCTATAACTACAATTCAAGTTTAGGCTCACTAGTAAGAATAAGATTCGAACCAAATAGAGCTTATGGTGCTCTCGTAGCTCTGGTTTACTCTGCATACTCTTGTTCTTACTAGTGAGTACTTCTTCCACCTCTATACGTGCAGAATGCACGAACTAGCTTATCTATTCTGGATTTCCAGTTCTCTCTGGATAGTGGATTAGGTTTCAAAGGAACGTTAGTTCCTTACCAGTAAATAATGCACTTCTAGATCAGCTCACTGGTGATCTTATTCCTTCATCAAGATAATCAACTTGGTTCCTCGTTAGAGTTCTTCTAGTTATGGCGACTGAAATACTGGTGGTAATACTGAAGGTACTCATACTCTATTAGCTCATTAATATCTTGGTTCTGAGCATAGCGTTTCTGCTGCTTCTACGTAGGCTAGATTAAGTGTTGTAACGTCAGTTATACCAATGGATAGATGGATTCTAGAATAGCTCTGGTGAGCTGGTGGAGCGGTAGTATTTACTGGTTTTACACCATTAAGATATTCCTACCATTCATAAGTGATATTCTTAAGATTCCCAAAAAAGTTAGGCTTTGAGCGTCATATAGTAAGTATTCATTAGGGATAGCTAATAACTCTCTTAACTTAGGGAACCAAATACCTTAACAATCAAATAGCTATATTAAGTATTTACTTAGTAGCACGTAAAAACCATAGGATATAGATTCCGATAGAATCATAACTAAACCTATTCAATGGTGTATTTACACACCAAATTATGTGTATATCTTACGTGAAGAGTTCGAGATAGCGGTGACTAATTACCACCGTGATTGTGAGTTCTTCCACCACTCACGTTCTCGAACTTCTTCGAAGGTGGGTATTATTTAAGGTGGAAACACTATGATTGAAACTCAAGAATACAAAGCTAGTTTTAGTGTATTTGATAACACTCCGACTGCTACAACTAATACTGCTCCAGTTGTACCCGTTGCACCAGTTGCACCAGTTGCTCCAATTGAAGTAATGGATACTTCACTACCTGAAGACTTCTTTAAGAATATTCCAGATCTACCGCTACAAGTTGTCGAAGTACCACCACTATCTGCTTATGCAGATGAACCAAATGTTCAAGGTGATACTCAAGTTACTGCTCCAGTTACTCCAGAGATTAATGCTCCAGTTAATACGGACAATAATGTCGTAGATACCAGTGAATCTATTGGTTCTAGCGGTAGCGTTACACCAGTTGCTCTAGCAGTAGTACAAGCTTATGAAGCATCAAAGGATGAACTTGGTAAGGTGGATAGACCATACAACTATTACATTCGTAAAAGATACAACCAGACCAAAGCTACTAGCTTGAACCCTGATGATCCTAATTACACTGGTCATCCATTCTATGTACCTTGGATCAGAGACTATGAACTCTTTGAGGATCACTACATTAAGCAAGCTGATGGTCTAGGTGTGGACTACACACAAGAGCATTCTCATATTGTGATTAACTGTACTAAGTACAGTATTGATGGTTACTTTATGCATCATCCGGTTACTACTCATTTGATGCCTAGAGGTGAACAAGCACAAGCTAGTGCTAGAGGTGAATGTCTGGATGTTGTGGATGCTCTGAAAGATATGTCTATGGTTCAGCTATGGCAATTTAAAGAGGACTTCAGGCAAGCTCAAGCATTCCAGTTGAAGTACCAAGCCAAGCTAAAAGAGAAGACTTCTCTTGCAGATGAACCAAATAACTTTGGGTCTGCGTTAGCATCATAAGGTTCAAGCGCCCTCTTTAGGTAGATATAGAAATGACAAAGCCCACTAGTTGTGGGCTTCTTTGTATCTGCTGTTGGTTCTTACTTCCAGTTACGTTGCACTGTAGCAATACCAATACCTAGGATCTCTGCTACTTGCTTCTGAGTCTTACCATCTTCTTTAAGAGCTAGGACTTGTTCTTTACTAGTTGCTTTAGGACGACCACCAACACGACCTTGAGACTTTGCTCTCTCTAGACCATCTTTAGTACGTTCTCTAATACGGTTACGCTCAAACTCAGCGAATGCAGCGAACATTTGCATCATTAGTTTACCTTCAGTACTACTAAGATCTGGGTGTGGTAAATCTAGGCATACCACTTTAATACCTTTGCTCTGTAGCAAGTTAATGGTGGTTTGTACGTCAATGTTGTCACGACCTAGACGATCTAGTTTGAGCACTACTAGTGTGTCGCCATCTTCCATTTTGTTCTCAATCATATTCTTGAACTCTTTACGTTTCATAGCTTCAACACTACCAGATACAGTTTCCGAGATAACACGGTCATCACGGATATCATATCCTCTATTACGAACTGCTAGCACTTGGTTCTCAGTGGTTTGCTCAGTAGTAGATACACGAGCATAAAGAAATGTACGACCTTTATTAGTATCAGCGTTAGTGTCAGTTAGAAGTGTTGTTGCTTGGTTCATTGTTATTCTCAACTAGGATTGTGATTTGATGGCACTCATCAAAAACGAGTCATCATTATATGTGTGCTCATCAAAACATCAATACCTAGTTTTTGATGAGTAGTTCAAGTGGGTATTTATTAGTCATCATTAACGGATGTTTTTGATGTGTTGATTATTGAGCTAGTGGAAATGGTCATTTTACAAGAATAGCTATCTTCAACTATCCATCTCTTACAAGATATGTAACTACAACCTATGAACTCTTACCGATATTGCAAAAGTAAACTACTCAGTGTACCTTACCCTTACTTTAAAGTTACATCTAAAATGCACCTTTAAGATAGAAACCAATCCTAAGTACACGGTGAGGTTCATAGTAAAGCTGGTGGTGCGCACACTATCTCTACTGACTATCTTGGAGTGTATTAAGTGTATGAAGGAAACAAGGTATCCCTAATGGATACCCTTGCTCTTGAGTAGGTTGGTGAGTTCGTCCCATAGGTAGTACTTACCTTTGAATAAGACGATCATTGCTCTGCTTCTGCTGCTTGGTACTTAGCACGTAGCTCTGCTAGCTTTGCTGCATTCTCGGTACGTTCAGTAAGTTTAAAGGCTTCTGCTGCATCCTTTACTACTTCAGTTACTTCAACTGCTGATTGAGTTAAGTTGGTTGCTACTGTTGCTAGTCCTAGTAGTGCTCGCACTGCTTGAGTTAGTGCAGTGAATACTTCATTGATTAAGTCTTTCATGAATAGATCTCGATGGTCATTGATTCCATCGGTGAGCTTTAGCTCTAGAGAAAGATGGTGGGTAGGTAGTGAAGGTCGGAGTCCCTAGTAGATACCTAGGGGGGCTATGGTCGAAATTTAACCCTCTGCACTCTAAGTACTGCTCTCATTCTAAATAATATGATTCTCTATTAGAGTTCAAAAATATTATGCGCAGAAATTCTCTATAGGCTTCACCAGTAACAACTATGGTTCCTTCTCTTGAAGTACCACCAGCTCCACTAGCTCTTAATGTGGTAAATCTTCCACATTCATAAACATTGATATCTTGGTTCCCTGCATAGCAGATACCAGTGCTCCAACTCGTCATATATGACGAATATCATTTACTCCAGATAAAAGAAAACCACCATTACGGTGGTCATCATCTCAGTCATCTATTGGATCTTCATCTCGCTCCACTAAAATAGGAAACTTCAGTAATTCCCTAATGTAATGAGCATATCCTTGTGGGTAGTACTTACTAAACTCTAACCAGTCATCATTTACTAGACCAGTAACTCTCAATGCATCATCAAAAGTAAGCTCATAGTGATCTACCAATCTATCCACTACTACTAACCTAATAGCTACCTTCTCTTCTTCACCAATACCAATAGCTCTACTTGAAAGCATACCTCGGTACTTACTGATCCATTCAATAGCATCTCTCTTAATCTTATCCTTGGATCTATGTTTCCTACCATCTAGGTGATCAACACTTACTTCCCTTTTAACTCTACCTTTACTCGCCCTAATAAGAGCACTAATAGCATTCATCTAATTGGTTCCTTACCAATGGTTTCCTCCCTGATCTCAAGGACTGCATACTTGTTTACTATCGAACTATAAATCTCAATCTGCTTACTACTAAAAGGAGTAACTTGCTTAATCATACTCTCTAAAAACTTAACCTCGCTAAAACTCATCCACTGCTTTAACTCAGTTAAATTCTTATGAATAGTTCCTTTACGTAGTACGATTCTTCTTAATTCAAACATCCTGCATTGTCTCTATGGTTCAGGTTTGGAGATACTCCATTCCCACTTACTACTCACACTCGCAAGCCAACCGTCCGTTGGCTTTCTCTTTATCTAATTCATCCATTATTTTGGGGATATATATTATTAATAATAAGAGAGTAGTGGTTAGAGTGGGTGCTTCTCTCGCTGAGAGGTGGTTAGGTTAGCATATTGCTCCAAACTCTCTGATTGAGAAAAAATAACCATATTGGTTCCAATATGATCTATTAATGGTCGTAACTTACCCATAGTGCATAAATAACATTTTCTACAACTAGAACACTAACTTTCATTCACCTTCACTGAATAAGTACCAATTTACCAATTGATAGAATTGTTACTTAAATTCCATAATTCCCATTATTCTCATCCGGTGAGAAATGCTATTACGGGTTGCCTTCGGCAACTGCCGTGGGGGAAAGTTTATAATTAATAGCTATGCTGAACTGGTTTCCTTTAACTCCTAACACCTCCATTTAATCCAACTCAATAAAGTGTACTGCCATTACTTAAAGCTGCTGGTGGTGCTTCTGGTGAATCCATACCACTACTCTTAATGTGTGAGGTCTTCCTCACGAATCACTGATGATCCAAATCTAGAATCATCTGACTTCGTAGCCAATGGTGACTACGTAAAGCGAACACAAATTCTGTGTTGGTATTTGCTCCTGATGGATCTGGAATAAGAGCATCCATAGCCAACACAAAATCTGTATTAGCTAGTGAGGGAAACTTATTCCCTCAGTCGGTTGCAGTAAATCTGTAATGCTAGAGGTGACGACAAAATCGTCGTGACCTCTGAACCAATCGTAAATTACGACTTAAATCGCAATACGCTATTTGCCGTGAATCCATACTCGGCAAGCTGAAGGACTGATTTGAAATCTGTACCTTCATAAACAACAAAACCACCATACGACAAAGCATATGATGGTTCTCTTATCCGATCTCTTACCCGGTAATGTATCTACGAAATCTTCGTAGTATCTATAGGTGCTATGGGTGCTTCAGGCTCTACTTCACCTTTATGACCTTTATGACCTGTTGGTTCCTAATCAAAGATACTACTTAGCTCACTAGCACTTAGTACTGGTGAATCTGTTGGTTCCTTTAACCAGAGGTCTAGCTCTCCATCTGCTACAAACTTATGGAACTGAGCATCATCAATAAACTGAGCATCACCATCACTAGTACCAGATAAATAACCTTCTCGGAGTAGTACTCCAGATTTAAAGGCGACACTCACGTTAATGTCATTCTTCGTAAAGATACTGACTAAAACAGTACCTCTACCAATACGGCTTACTCTCATATCTTTAATGAGTCGGAGTAATGCATCTCTTAATTCAGGGTCATTCTCTGGCATCTTCTCTATTGGGTCGAATACCTCAGTTACCACCTTCATCTCAAGATCATCTCTATGGGTCTGCAACTGCAATAGCTGTTGCTCTTGGCTTTGAACCAATTTACCTAACGCCTCACTCGGACTAGCTACCAATACCTCTAGCAACTGCTCTAGCTTCTGCTCTGATTTTGCTATCTGCTGATCCAATAACTTGAGGTCAGCTTCACTATTCACTGGTCTAGTGGTCTGCTTGGTTCCTAAATACCGTAGTACTACGTTGACCATATAATCCTTAAACCAGTTACCAGTTATTGATACTGGACTTGGACAAGCTACTCGACGATTAAGAGCATTGGTACACCTTAAAGAAATACGTCCTTTATCTGACAAATTAGTCAGTGTTCCACCACAACCACGACAATGACCAAGACCACTAAACAAAGCTACTGCTTCATCTTTTGATCTACGTGGTGTTGATTTACTACCACGTACACTAAGAAACTTGAGATAGGTCTTTCTATCTATGATTGGTTCTAGATACTCAGTTACCTGATGCTCCACACCATCAACACTAATACTGAATTCACCAACTAGATTTGGTGACTTATGCATTCTTCGTACTACGTCTATAGACCATCCATTCTTTGCTTTCTTGGATAGCTTCTCTGGTAGCTGATGGTGCTCATCTAGATATCGTTTAACACCATAAACAGATTCTCCTTTAATAAACAATTCAACTGCTGCTCTAGCTGCTGCAACTGCTTCTTCGATTGGTTCTATCTCTTTGGTTACTGGGTCTGATGAATACCACCAAGGCAACTTACCCATACCTAAATTTATAGGCTTACCAGTTACTCCACGAACACCATTCTGGTGAGCTTTAATCTTATTTAGGACTGCTCCTTTAGTACGCTTACTCTTAGCATCACTCTCACTAAAAGCACGTTGTGCATTGGCTAGAGATAGGATCAGATCACCCATAATATTCTCAGAGTTTCTATCCATTAAACGGTTGTCGTGCATCACGTAGATACGGCAATGTTTCAAGATACCCATCAATTCTACTTGAGCATCGAACACTGCTTGTCTGCTTAATCTATCTTGGTTCAGTACGACCAGTACGCTCTCTGGGTGAACTTCACCAGATGCTAGAAGTTCTTTTAACTCTTCATATCCATTACGAACTTTGGTTCCTTTGAATGCTGAAATACCACGGTCATCGAATACTGTTGGGAACACTTCTAGATTGTGCTCTCTACACAACTTCTCTATTAGCTCACTAGGTGCTTTCTGCTGCGCCATACCAGTCTTCGCTAACTGAGTTGGATCACTGACACGATGGTATTCAATAAGTAATTTCTTCACTTCTTACTCTTGGACTAGGTACAAAAAAAGATCAGCATTCTATTGGATCTCTTCAATTGAAACTAGAGGATTTTAGACGTACCGAAAGCCGTTGCAACAGGTAAAGTCGACGTAATGGTAACCGAAACGCCAGAAGGCCTGTTCTATCAAGTTACGGACGAGCGTTTAGAAGCAGCTCGCTGTGAAGATCCATTCACCAAAGGTCAGTTTGGTTACCTTATCCCGAAAGGCGAACAGCGTTTGCTGAACACAGTGAACTTCATCATGGATGAAATGAAACTAAAAGGCATTGACGAGCAGTTTATGCACCATAACTCGCTGAAGTAATTCACAGCCCATATCAAAAGCCGTTCAATTTTGAGCGGTTTTTGTTGCTTCTTAAGATGCTTCACGCCATATTGTAATGCTGCGCTAATTTTACCGCACTAACCATCCTGCTGATGGTTCTAATATCAACCATGATTAATAGGTAAAATATGAAATTCTCAAGCACGCTTCCTCAAACTCATGAACAGCTTCTAAGTAAAATTCTTGCGGTATTTACTGCTGATCCACGCATTCTTGGCATTGGTGCAAGTGGCTCTTACGCCTCTGACTCCATGGACAAATACAGTGATTTGGATTTGGTCATCGCCATCAATCCTGAAGATTTTGACTCGGTAATGGCAGAGCGCTTTGCGCTTATCGACCAAGTAGGAGGTCAAGTCGCGGCTTTCACTGGTGAACACGTGGGAGAGCCAAGATTAGTGATCGCAATCTACGCGCCAGATGCGATTCATGTCGATTTCAAGTTTGTCTCTTTGCCCGATGCAGCCACTCGTGTTGATGACACCAAAGTGCTTTGGGAACGCGACGGGCAGCTATCGCAAGTCTTTGAAACTGCGAAGCCTCACTACCCACAACCGGATCCACAGTGGATTGAAGACCGTTTTTGGATTTGGGTTCATTACGGCGCAACCAAGATTGCTCGTGGGGAATACTTTGAGGCCGCGGAATTTTTATCGTTCCTGCGCTCTGTTGCGATATCGCCATTAGCCCTGAAACAACAAGGATTGACTCCCTCTGGCGTGAGAAAGATTGAATCACGCATGCCTGCGTTTGCGGCGCAGTTAAAACAAACCGTCGCCATGCCGGAGCGAGAAGCGCTGATTCCTGCATTTGAAAAGATCGTAGAGCTGTATTTGTCGCTGCGAGAGAACGAGCAAGTCAGTATTAAGCCGAAAGCTCAGCAGCTTTGTATGGATTACTTCCAGCAAGAGCTGAAAAGCGAGTAGAGCTCGCACAGCATCGAAATAACGATACGCAAAAACAACGATAGATAGAAACAACAAAGGGGATATCACTATCCCCTTTTTCATCGGTTTGATTCGCTGAGAGCGATTACATCACGCACTCTTTTGCTGCTTGTGCTTTCTCGATGCCTTCTTCAATCAGAGATTTAGTTTCTTCGCTGCCGATAGATGACATCACTTTGTCCATCACCTTATCCACTGTCGATTCAGAAGACGCTTCCACCAAACAAGCGTACGCATTGGCAATATGTTCTTTCGCTTCAATAAGCGCTTCAGGGTCACTGAAATCCACATTCATTGCTTCTTCAACCGATGCCGCAAGTTCTTCTGCAGATTCCGCAGCATCACCAAATTGGTCTAGGTTAAACGCTTCTTCTACTGAATCCATCTGCTCTTGAACCGTATCAATCGCTTTGTTTGCGGCTTCTTGCGCTTGGTCAATGGCTTTGCTTGCGTCATCACAGCCGACAAGTGCCATTGCTAAAACCATTGTTGAGATTGTCTTTTTCATATTTGTTCTTCTAACAAGTAAATCGCTAATCATCACAATACGTGATTAGCCGATAGATTTTAATTCAAGAGTTGTAAGAAGAGGAAACAGAAACGTTTGAAAGCCCCAAAAACAAAGCCGCTACGAATGAGCGGCTTTTGTATTTGTTTTAACGTTTACTCAGGTGTTTAAGTAAACATTAAACCTGTCAGGCAATTCTTCCGTGGCTGATTGCCATCATTTCATCGTAGGTGCGTTGTAATGCATCAAACGTCCATTCGAAGTAGACGCGACGTTCCATCAGCGGAGCAATTTGGTCTGCATCAAATGATTCGATCGTCAGATCAGAATACTCGACTTGCAGGCTGTTGCCGTCCGTACCCCAATCTTCGTACTCACGATTACCAATGAGATCGTAAAGGTTATTACTTAAGAAGCTGTATACCACTAAGAATGATTTTACTGCGTCTTCCGAAAAGTTAAGCATGCTCGCGACTTGCGCGACGTCATACGACTTTTCTTTATCACCTTGGTCAATATCAAGCCTCACCAATTGAGTTTCCCACGCTGCCAATTCACCGTAGGAATCCAAGACGTATTGGTTCAGTGCTTCGAACACATGAAAAAAGTCCTGGATCATTGAGATGTATTTATCAGACATAACGTCCCTTATTGTATCTGGTGAACGGACGATCTTCGCCGCCGTGTTATTGCTCACCCTAGCCAGTGGTTGTTAAAAGTTAGACTACAAGTTGCAACACCGCATACTGTACTTGTAATTTTGTTGTCATTTTTGAGTGATCAGCCAATTAATAGCGTTGGCTCGTCGATGCCCATGTAGTCACACAGTTCACGCTTAATTCGGTGAAAGTCTTGTACCGAGACAAAGCAATCGGCGTATTCTGTTTTACCATCAATGCCGATATAAACATGAGCAAAAGACTCGACCGTCGACGTAATTTTGATGGAATCATGGCTGAGTTCGAACGTAACAACTTGGTCCATATTCAGGTAACGACCAGATTCGATTTTTAGTGCTTTCGCCATAATGGGGTCCTAAGGTAACAGTGCAGATCTGGAAATAGGCAGCATCCCGATGCTCAAATAGAAAGGCTTGCTAATTTGAGGGTGGTTCTGCCCCATAATTGAAGTGAGCCTATCATAAGCCCCTGTCTTCAAAATTAGAGTTTGGCCGCACTTTCCTTTGGATTTACTTACAGATGAAACAGTTACTCAAAATCTGACCGCAAATTCACACACAAAAGAAAAACGGAGCGTATTTCACAGTTTCACGGAACAAAAAGGCCACTGTGATAGCGGCCTTGGTCAGTCATTAATTGGCGTGAGCTTCACGCATTTATCTGGTACATCGCGAAATAGGTATCGGCTTGAATAACGTGTTTTTGGCTAAGTTGCTTCAAAGCCTCAACAGCGTTTGCGAATGGGTCATCTCCTGAGAATGCTTCAACCAACTTGTTGTAACGCTTTGAAGAAGAAAACAGCACACGCGCCAGCTCTTCAGCGCTGACTTCTAACTCTACGGTCTCTTTGTAAACCTTCGTCGCTTGGAAAGCATCACAATCACTGAAGTTGATAGCGTGGTCATAGTTGGATTCCGTCAGTTCCATCTCTATGCCCAATAGCTTGAGGGGCTTTTCGAGCAACACTTCAAAATCGTACACCACAACGTGCGCTGCAGATTGGCAAACGCGTTGAAGCTCAGTCACCAAAGCCGCAGATTTTGCGTAAGAAAGTGAACCTGCAAACGTCACGACATCCACACTGTTGTCTGGCAACGGCACATGCTCACCATCGCCGACATGATACTCAATACCTGCTGATGGTTTGGTTTGCTCAATCATTGACGTGCTTGGATCCACACCATGCAGTTGCTGACAGTATTTAGCCAATGCCAGTGTTGATACGCCCGTACCGCAGCCAATATCTAATCCCAATTGGAACTGGGGTAACGCACCTAAGTTAGCTTGTAGGATGACTTGATGCAGTGGCGGACGATAAGCCGCGTAATGCTTAGAGATGGCTTGGTTGTATTCTTCGCTCACTGATGTTCTCCTAAAATCTGCCGATGTTATCTAACTGTACCCGTATATTGTCGGATATTACTGCCACTCAAAAGCAAAAAGCCACTCATTTGAGTGGCTCTATCTCACAACTTTAAATGCGTTCTGATTTGGTACGATGCTCAGTCTCAAACCGGCTTATAGCTTGGGTTCGGCTTCGAATTGCTTGAGGTCATCAGTAATGTCATTCCAAGGCGCTTTAGATGCGACAAAAATATGGAAGCTTGGCTTATGGGAAGGCACATCATCAAGAATACCCAAGCGCACATTGACGATACCGTTGTTCTTTTTCGAATAAAGGCTAGAGCCGCAGTGACGGCAGAATGAGAGTTCGGTATTGGCGCTCTTCTGATAGGTTTGGATGTGTTCCGCTCCCTCAATCACAATCAGTTTATCCAGTGTAACGCCACCTGCTGACGAGTAATCGGATCCGGTAAATTTGCGGCATTCAGAGCAATGACAATTGCCCATGTATTTGAATTCATCCGCGACTTCGAGTTTCACCTTGCCACACAGACATGAGCCTTTGAGTACTTCCATTGTTAAGTCCTTCTCTTTATTGGAATGTCAGTTACCGAATCACCATGCCAGTCCAACACGACGAAATAAAGACAAGTAAGTCAGGTTTGCAAAAATGGAACGAAGAAAACCACCGCACTCTTCCATAAGCGCAGTGGAAAACAACTAGGACAAGTCGTTGCTTTTTTTTAGAAGCGGAACTCTGCACTTAGCGCGTAGCTGTTCTCAACAACTTTTGCTTCGTACATGGTGTACTCAAGTGCAACGCGAGCTGGGCCCAATGTCACACCTGCACCTACGCCGTAGTAGATGTCGTTTGAATCACCAAGGTTAGTTTGGAAGTGGCCCATACCGACACGACCGTAAACGTCGAAAATAGTGATTGGTAGTGTTAGTTTCGCACTTGCTAGCCAAGCATCAGAGTAGATGTGCTCGAAGTCTTTGTGCGTATCGATGAAATCTGCATATCCACCTTCAATCGATAGTAGGTCATTAAACTGGTAACCGATGTAAAGGTTGTAACCGCTGTTTTGATCACTAAAGTCTGTGTTCTCGTTCTTTACTTGGTATTCAGAATATAGGTAGCTAGCACCAATGTATGGGTTAGCAGCAGCTTGTGTAGCAAAGAAGATAGCAGCGATTGGAAGAATAAATTTGTTCAGTTTCATTTCTTAATAACTCTCAATATAAAAGGTTGACTAACATTCCCTAATCCTTCAGTACGTGATGCTCATGCATCGATTTTTTATTTCCTTATTGCAAGTGACTTCAGGGAACGTTGCGCCTTTTCTCTTTTAAGAAGCTCGCCCCTCACTTGCGGTGTGGGATGCATCATCCTGTGTTTTCGCCGCTGTGACATAACGTAAAACTCAGCAGTTCATAAAACTTCATCACTGGCATATAAACAAAATATAAAACCAATAAATACATAAACTTAAACATCAAAACAGAGGATAAAACAAACAAATTAATTGGAACTTTTCTTCCATTCAGTGTTGATTTCCTAGGTAAAAAGGAAGGCATTAAAGGTAGGGAGAGAAAATTGGCGTTCCGATAACGAAATGTGTAGAAAATCACGTTACTCGCGCTTTAAATTGTCAGCAAAATCATTCAATTGAGACTACATTTACTCAATGAGATGAATAAAAAATAGAAGAGCGAGCGTGAATGCCTGACAAAAACATCAGTTTTATCGTAGATGAGTGGCGTTTTGTGCCCAATGAGGGGCAAATACAGTTTGCTGACTCATGCATTACGATTGATAACCGTCTCTCAAAGTTGCTTGAGTTCTTGTGTCTGAACCCAGGACTGACTCACACGCGTGATGAACTTATCGAACAAGTGTGGGGCGGCAGTGTATTGACCGATCAAGTGGTCACCCAAGCGGTATTTGAACTCAGAAAAGTACTGAAAAAACACAGCCAACAGGAATGCAGCTACATCGTCACCGTACCAAAGCGTGGCTACCGATTTGATGGCGAAGTAAAATTGGAAAAAATCGCGATACAGAAACCTGAAGATCAGGTAATTGAAGAGGAAGAGTCACAAACTGAAACCTCGAAACCCGCAGTGGAGGCCGTTGAATCCCGCCCTAAAAAGAGCAAACAACCCATCTTAATTGGTGCACTTTCTTTGATTGTTCTTATTCAGGCGGCATTTTTACTGTTTAGCGCAGACCACCCAAAGCCGAACCCGGATGCGCATACCGGACACCTAAGCCATTACGAATTTCGTTATGCGGTATTGAATGTCAGCGAGGATGTGAAAGCACAGCCGGAGTTGTATGGCATCGTCATTAAGTTCATGGAACACATTGGGTTTTACAGCAACATTCGCGTGGTCAAATCCAAAGAGCACAGAAAACTCGCCGCAATAGAGTTCAATATCTCGACCGCAATGAGCGGAGATGGGAAAAAGTTGAGACTGCTGCTCCAATATCACAACCGCGTATCTGGTCAAACGCACCTAAATCGCCGCTATTCCACCAACTTTTCACGTTTTCATCATACCTTTCCTTCAATGATCGAAGACATGCTGCGTGCGATGTACATTGAAGTGCCAGAAGAAGAGTTGGAACATAATGTGTCTATCTTCCCCAATGATCCCGAAGCGATCAAGGCTCTGATGTCTGGAACGGGATCGCTGTATAACCACTCCGGATTTGAAACTGCAATGGCGCACTTTAGAGCCGCAAAGACGCTCGCCCCTGATAACGCATACACAATCGCCGTTAGTTATATTGGTGAGGTTCTGACTGCATTTACAAAAGATGAAGAAAATAAACAGCAATTAATAGATGAGTTAAACAAGGAGTATTCTTCCTCATTATCGTCCATCTTAAAGAAAGGGAATAACCCGAGGGTATGTGAAGCCAATGCTATCTTGGCATTGTCAGAGGACAACCCAGAAAAAGCGTCGCAGATTTTGTTGTCGATTCCTTACAACCAACAAACGTCACTGACGTATCTACTGATGGCGAAAGCGGAAGAAGCTCGCGGTCACACAAGTGGGGCGAAAGAGTTGTATTTGCAAGCGACACAAAATACGTCGTCGCCAATTGCATTGAAACTTGCAGGTCCATTGTTCTTTGACAGCAACTTGGACACCATGATTAAAGAATTGCAAAGCGTAAAAAGTGAAGCTAACCCATAGTGGTTAGCTTCACATTAAAGTTTAGAAATATTGTCCTGCCACACGTCGAGAAGAAGGTTGGCGGCTGATTAAGATATGGCATAGCTCAAGCAGCAAACCAAACGCGAGCGCACTGTAAACGTAGTGCTTATCGATGTTCAGCCCCAACCCTTCAACAATCAGCAGCGCACCTAATACAATCAGGAACAGCAGCGCGAGCACTTTCAATCCAGGATGGCGAGTAATCACGGCCTGTACTTTATTCGCCATCAACATCAGAATCACGCTTGAAGAGATGATCACACCAGCAAGAATAGTGATGTCCTGCGTTAGGCTTGCCGCAATAATCAACGAATCGAGAGAAAACACCGCGTCCACCGCAATAATCTGCAATATGACCGTGCCAACTTGCCCAGCAAAGAATTGATGTGGTGGCGTTTCAATAGGCACGACCCACGCCCAAAGCTCTTTGATGCCTTTAAACAGCAAGAATGCGCCACCGACAATAAAGATAAGATCATTACAAGAGAGTGATACCCCTTGGTATTCGACAAACGGTTCTTTCCAAGACAGCAACCAAGATACCGAAAATACCAGCGCAATGCGGTTTAACACTGCTAAACCGATACCGAGATTACGCACGCGTTGGCGCAAATGAGCAGGAAGACGCTCAGTCATGATGGTAATAAAAACGATGTTATCGACACCCAGAATGAGTTCTAACATGAGTAAGGTGCCGAAGGCGATAAAGTAGTCGAGATTCATTATTTAAGTTCTCTGTGCAAAGTACGAAAGAATAGTTATTCAATATCCACTCTCTCCTAAGCAGGCACTACCTTGCGCTCAAATCCCCTCTCAAACATGGGGAAGTCTGTATTCCGTTCTTAGGTGCTTTGGGTGAGTTGTTCCCTAATGACGCGATTATGAGTAGCGTCTTTTCATTGCTTTGTAGAACACGTAAAGCAATTTGATCGCGATAAGTGTCATCACTTTCTCCAAGGTTGTGGTTAATCAGAGGAAGGCTATTGTATTCACCAGTTTCATAACCACATCACAAAGCACTTAGAAAAAGATAAAGAAAATATAAAACAAATAAACACCTTAATTTCATAGCTTTAAATAAACTCAAAACCACCAAAGGTGAAAAATTCGTACCAAAAGAAACGGTTTCTTTGGCTTATAAAATGGCATGAGGGAGATATGATTTTTTGCTGAGAGAGACTTGACGCTTTTTCCGATGGTTGACCGTACACTCGCCCTATAAAGAGGAGAACGTAATGCTGTCATCGATTGAACAATTTCTACAAATCCTGAGTGACTACGACATACTGCTCGGTCTGATTTTTATTTTGGCTTATCAGATCTTCAGTAAGATTGCGACGAAAGCACTCACTACGTTAGCGCGGAATAAAAAAGTCAAACCACCAAGAATATTATTCATTACCAGAACGGTGAACATTTTGTTGTTCGTCTTCTTATTTGCCACTTTTTTGCTCGTGAGTGGTATTGGCTACGGGAATTTTTCTATCTTCCTTTCTTCTGTGTTTACCGTTCTAGGCGTGAGCTTTATTGCTCAGTGGTCAATTCTGAGCAACATCACTGCTAGCTTTCTTATCTTCTTCGTTTTCCCTTACCGTGTAGGCGATAACATTCGTATTGATGATGGCGCAGGAATTGAAGGGATGATCACAGACATTCGTTTGTTTCACACCTTGATAAAACATGAAGACGGCGACTTTTCGACTTATCCAAATAACCTCTTGCTGCAAAAGAACGTCACCAAGAGAACCTATAAGAATGCCGTCGAACCTACTCTACAAAAGGTCACCGACGTAGATATCGATGTTAGTGTCGGTGTTGATGACCTTCAGATACAAGAAAGCCGAACATAGTGCTCGGCTTTCTCATTTTTGTTCGGTCAATTTAGAACACGCAGTGCTTAGCAAAGTCTGTCGCTTCGTTTGCCGTCCACTCACCTTTCGGCTTGTCTTTTAGGTTCTTACACCACTGCTCGCTACCGATGCCATCTTGCAGAACACAGTGCTTCGCGAAATCAACCGCGTTGTCTGTTGTCCATTCTGTCTTTGGCTTTTCGCGCATGTCTTTACACCAAGCTTCTGTACCCACTTCGTCAGAACATGCCGTTAGCGCTGTTGCCGCTAGCAGTAGCATTACCAGTTTTTTCATAAATTTAGGTTCCACTTTCAATTGATGAATGAACTATACCCAAAATATCAGTGCTCGTGTTAAGCCAACGACAATTTATCGACTCACGCTCCGTAAAAGTGACGAAATTCCCTTAAATCAGCCTAACTGCACCGAAGTTGCCATTCGACGTCTCATCATAAACGCTCGAACATGATCATAGATGTAATTGAAGACAAACGCATACAGGGTAATGAAAATCGTCACGCCCACGTCCATGACAAACGCTTCCCACATACTGACTTTTAGCATCCACGCCATCGCCGGAATGGTGGCAAATAACAGACCCGCTTCAAACAACACCACGTGTACGATTCGAAGTCTGATTGTACGTTTCTCTTTTGCCTCTGTCGCAAAGCGATCAAATATCCAGTTGAAGATGAAATTCCAAATCATCGCGATGGTCGCAACGACTATCATGGTTCCTGATAATGCACTGACCTCATGATCTGTAAACAATGCCAAACCAATAATGGATAAACCGATTGCCAATACTTCAAATAATACGGCGTGAAACACACGCTCTAACGCTCCCATAAAAACCTCACAACTTCACATGGAACAAGTTAAGTGGCGGCGATTATGACAGCGTGATAACGAAGGGAAAGTTAACAACCATCACGAATAGTGATAGCTTACAACTAGGCTTTCTGGATGAGTCTCATCCAAATTCTCTTTAGGTATTTAAATGTACAGCTTTGAACAACTCAAAATCTTTGTCACCGTGTGCGAAACAGGTTCTTTCTCTGCAGCCGCAAGAAAGCTAAAGCGCGCACAATCAGGTGTAAGCCAGTCTGTCGCTAACCTTGAGATCGCAATTAACCAAGAGTTGTTCAATCGAGAGAAAAACACACCGACACTCACAGATAACGGTAAAGCCTTATTGCCTATCGCTCAGTCCATTCTGCATCAACAGAAATTCTTCGACCAAAAAGTCGAGTCCTTAGAGCAAGCCTACGAACACGAGCTAGTGATTGCGGTGGATGAATCTCTCATCAACCAATCGCTACTGGCGCAATTTGCTAGCTTGGCTGACCAATTCCCTATTACGCAGTTCGATATCATTACCGCACCAACATTCGATGTAGAAGAGCTGATTCGCAAAGGAAAAGCGCAAGTGGGTATCGTGTTGGCTGATGGTGAGCTAAAAATGGACATGGATTTCTTTACCCTTGGGCACACTCGTTTTCTCACCGTTGCTTCGCCTTCTCACCCATTGGCACAGCTATCGATGGTTCATGATGCGGAGCTCAAAGCCCATCGCCAACTGGTACTGCGCAGCGCACAAAGGAAAGAGCTGTGGTTCAGTTACGCTATCAGCACTCAGTTATGGTTCGCTAACTCACATCAGACGCTGACCGACTTAGCATGCCAAAACGTTGGCTGGGGATTATTGCCAGAAAGAGTGGTCAGCAATGAGATTGAGAGCGGTAAGCTAGTTGCCCTGCCCGTTGCGCACGAATTTGATGGCTGGCTCACGACAGTTGGATGTTTAGTTTCTCGAACCCGAGGTATGGGCCCGGTTTTGCAAGCTCTAGTAAAAACCTTGCAGAGCTACCGCTATCAGGACGAGTAGCCCAAAACTGTTTTGTAGGTTCAAGCTTTAGAATTTGTCCGAGACCTAGAAGATCTCTAGGTCTGATTGAAGCTAAAGACGACGAGCTTGGGTCAATGCTTGAAGATTCGCAGAGCCTGTACCAAAGCACGCTAGACGTAACTCTAATGCCATTTGTTCAAAGTGGTCGACGACAGATTGCGTGCTGATTGTTGCGGCTTTTAATACCGCACCAGCTTGGCCAACAAGGTTAGCACCTAGGTGTATCGCTTTTGCCGCTTCTAAGCCATTATGCACGCCACCAGAGGCAATTAAAGGTAAGTCAGGGTATTGAGCGTGAATTTGCTCTAGACACTTGGCCGTAGGAATGCCCCAGTCACGAAATAGCTCCGCAGCGCGCTGCATCTTGTTATCTGTCTGGCAGTAACCTTCAACCGCAGACCAACTCGTGCCACCAGCGCCCGCAACATCAATCGCATCCACACCAGCGTCAACAAGCTGCTTGGCTACTGCGCCACTGATGCCAAAGCCGACCTCTTTGATGATCATAGGAACATCAACGCGCTGTTTTAACTGCTCAATCGATTTGAGCACACCAATCCAATCATGGTCACCATTCTGCTGAAAGGCTTCTTGCATAGGGTTGAGATGCACGAATAAAGCGTCCGCTTGGATGAAGTCGACCGCACGTTGGGCGTTGTCGAGGCGTTGCTTGTCTCTCAGTTGAGCGGCACCCAAGTTGGAATACAAAGGCACGCCTTTGGCGAGATCACGAATGGTTTTGCCCAAACCTGAATGTAGGCTGTCTTCTAGGCTCACGCGCTGCGAGCCAACTCCCATCGCAATGCCCATTTCACTGGCCGCTTCTGCCAAACGACAGTTGATGATCTCTGCGTCTTTTGCGCCGCCCGTCATAGAACTGATCAAAAACGGCAGCGTCAATGAGTGACCAAGAAACTCGCTCGAAAGATCGATGGCGTTAAAGTCACATTCAGGCAATGCGCAATGCTCAAATTCGACAGACTCAAAGCCCGCCGTTTTACTTTTCATGTTCATGTCATGATGTAAAACAGCGTCTAGATGTAAGTCTTTTCG
Organism: Vibrio sp. CUB2; assembly: GCF_001557945.1. Lineage (NCBI taxonomy): Bacteria > Pseudomonadati > Pseudomonadota > Gammaproteobacteria > Vibrionales > Vibrionaceae > Vibrio > Vibrio sp. CUB2. The sequence goes on from NZ_LNRB01000011.1 coordinate 56,938, forward strand.
ATTAGATTGCGGAGCCATAATGTCACCCTAAAGTAAAACAGTCGCGCAGTATTGCGATCCTTGTCATTGCCGTCAATGCGAAAATTCGGAAATTGAACAATTTATTTACCGAATCGATCCTTGTGGGCTCTGGCCTTATGACTAAGGAATCATATTAAGGGGCAGCGTTTAAAACACTGCGCCTCACTGCTCTATTAAGCTTGGGTAACGATTAACAATGTTGCCACTCCGATGTGCCAAGAGTGGCAGTTCTAGATGCCATTTAGGCTATTGAGTCTCGACGGATTGAATAAGCGCCACCACTGTGCTGGTTGTAGGTGGTGTGAACTGGTCCGGATCATCACAGAATTGAATTTTGCCTTTCTCTTCAACATGGAAAAGGGGAATCACCAAATTGTCTTTGTGGTGCTCAAGGTAATCTTGGTAGGTGAAGCTCTCACTCAACTTAGTGTGTTTGATTTCTGCCCCTTGGCTCAGCAAACTCGCCATTTGGGTATAACTGACGTTGCCGCCCATCAATAATTTGCCGTGATACTCTTCTGCAACCGAGTGTTTTTCATTGCCGTTAGATTTGGTTTTCTGCAGACAATGTACTTTATCTTCGCCGAACTCGCCAACAAATTGCATACACGCCATAATGTTGAAGTGTTGGTCTGGCGTCAGTGCTACCACTTGCCCAATGCCAATTAGATTCAGGTTGTCATCAGCATGGCTAGAGATCGGGTTACCGTAGTAATGGTCTAGGCCCAGCATGCGAACTTGGCTAATGTAGTCCCAGTTTGAATCGGTGAGCAGAACTTTGCGATCGTATCTCGCCAGCGCTTTACCTATCTCTTGCGCCACTCGGTTTGCACCAATCAGTAGGAAACCTCTTGGTGCTGGCTCAGCCACACCCAACGCTTTAGCCATAGGACGCGCCGTCGCACTTTGCAGCACCACCGTGCCGATGATCACCATAAAGGTCATTGGCACCAACAGCATAGCTTCTGAAATGCCATATTCCGTTAGCTTGATAGCAAACAGTGATGAGATGGACGCCGCCACGATACCGCGCGGCGCAACCCACGAGAGGAACAGCTTATCTTTGAAGGTTAAGTTACTGCGAATGGTTGAAGCGAAAATCGAAAGTGGACGCGACACCAACTGCATGAAAACAAACAGCAACACTGCACCGCTCCCAAGCGCCGCGAAATCATCAAGACTGATGCGTGCCGCTAGGAAGATGAACAACCCGGTGATCAACAAGATGGTTAAGTGCTCTTTAAAGTGCAGGATTTGCTGAATATTGATGCCCTTGGCGTTCGCCAGCCACATACCCATCACAGTAACGGTCAGTAGACCTGCTTCCGATTCCATTTGGTTAGAAATCGAGAACACACCGAGCACGACCATCAATACCGCAAAGGGCTGAAGGTATTCCGGCAGCCAAGCTCTCCGCAAAACAGTAGACACCGCAGCACCAGAAGCGACACCGAGGATCAAGCCCACCGCAATGATGGTGCCAAACACTTCGACGCTGTTAACGGCATTGTGCGAGACAATAAACTCGTACACCATCACCACAAACAGCGCGCCTAGTGGGTCGATGAGAATGCCTTCCCAACGCAGAATATTGGCGAGTTTGGAACTTGGGCGCACGGTTCTCAGCAATGGCACGATCACCGTTGGACCAGTCACGACGGTTAAACTGGCGAACAAAATCGCAAGCTCCCAAGTAAAACCAAGGAAATAGGGCGTCGCCACACTGGTCGCTACCCAAGAGATGATCGCGCCAACAGAGACAATGCTCCACACCGAACCGCTCACACCACGAATCTCTTTAAAATTAAGGGTTAAACTGCCCTCAAACAGAATCACCGCCACGGCGAGAGAGACTAAAGGAAAGAGTAAATCCCCGAGAATGTCGTCTGGATTAAGCCATTGCAGGATCGGCCCAACAATGATCCCTGCTAATAGCAAGAACAGAATGGCAGGAAAGCCCATCCGCCACGCTAACCCCTGACACCCTAACCCTATTCCCCCAACCGCCGACAGCACCAGCGCTTCGTTGCCCACTTGCATTTATCATCACCTAATTTGTTATTGTTCTGGTGAGCTTTCGCCCAAAACCGATTAACTCTATAAAAAAGATTAGTTTAGAGTGAACGCTCCGCCAGTTTTCGTTCAAATATGCGACTTCCTCTCAAATTTCTTGTTCAGTGTTGTATATCCCGTTAGCTTGTCACACAGTGAACTAAGCTTAGCTAAGTTGCTCAAAGTTAAGGATTCTGAAACAAGGACAGGGAGTGCAGCAGTTGTTTATCTCATTGGCGGTTATCTTGGCGGGTTGCGCCTTACTCATCACATTGAAAGCAGTCGGTCGAATATCGAGGCTCGAAGACGAAGTGTCTCAGCTTCATAAAGAACTGGCAGAACTGCGCGCGCGTTGGTTTGAGAGAGAGACACCGCCGACTCCAGAACCCGAGCAACACGCTTCTCAACCACACCAAGCGCCGCCGGAGCAGCCCGCACAACCTAGTGCTCCGTCGCTCAAATCAAACCCAGAGCCAACAATGGTTTCAGAGCCAACCTCTGCGCCTCTAGCTGCCAAAGAAGCACCACCGCCAATTGTCGAGCCAAGCCTCCCGTCACTCGATGAAGTACACATCGGTGGTCTGGCACAAAGCAGTGAATCCGTGTTTGAGAAACAAGCCAATAAACTGCTGACCAACATCCAAGAAAACTGGTTGGTTTGGGTTGGCGCACTCGCCATGTTGATTGGTGGTGGTTACCTTGTACAAGTGATTGGCAGTCACATTGAGTTTTCACCAATCATGCGCGTGGTCATCGCATTCTCCATCTCTCTCGCTACCGTGATAGCAGGTGAATGGTTCCATCGTCGCGAACAGAAATCCCCAGACCGAGCAGAACGAGCGAAAGGCTTTACTTACGTTCCTGCCGCCATTACCGGAACAGGGTTAACCGGTATCTACTGCACGGTGATCTTTGCGTTTGTCTTCTATCAACTCTTATCGCCAAGTGCGTCTCTGGTAATCTTGGCCGGCGCGGCATTTTCGAGCTTAGCGCTTTCTCTGCGCCAAGGCCCTTTGATGGCCGTGCTCGGCTTAATCGGTGGTTATTCAGCACCACTTTGGATTGGCGGTGCAGAACCTAACTATTACTTACTCGCTGGCTACATCACTGCAATTTCAGTTGCCGCAACACTGCTGATGCAAAAGATCCGACACGCTTGGATTTCACCATCGATTACCGTGCCGCATATTTTGTGGATGTTGTTGCTGATTGAGAGCATGCCAATAGAGCAACTTTTCTCATGGCTTGCGATCTTCCTTTCTCTGAGTTTGTACCTGCTGTTTGCGGTGCCAAGAATGGGTTGGATGCTCAAACCGCGTTACCGTCATTGCCAAGGCAGATGGACGCATCCACCGACAGGTATTGCTCTCGCGCTGACATTATTAGTGCTGTCGGCCCTCGCTCGCATGTCTAGCATTGATACCGCAGAGATGATTTACTTCTATGCTTTCTTTACTGCCATGATTTGGCTACCCGCCGCTCGTAAAACTTGGTCTTTAAGAGTCTATCTACCATCGATATTGGTGCCTTCTACCGCGATCATGTTGCTTTCTATTGCGCTCGAATCTATCTACATGGCTGAAGGACAAACGCCAGTACTGGTCGCACTCGGCATTAGTATTACGTTGATTGCACTGAGAACATTATTCCAGACATTGGCAGGTGACCGCTCTCAACTAACAGGCATCCTCTTCCTTGTGCTTGCCCCTGCAATGACCTTGATTACCCTGCTCTACACTTACGAGTTCATGAGCGGTCATGTTCTAGGTTGGACGTTCTTCACCGCCGTGATTGCGGTTTACTACGCCTTACTTGGACAAAGGTTCAAAGCGCTAGCACTGGAATGCTCTGCAATCATGCATGCCATCATTGCCGGAACGGCTTTCGTTTGGCTGAATGACACATGGCTCACGACCGCTATTTCGATTCAAGTGGCGGTTATGGCGTTGCAGACTCAAGCCAATGTTTTCCGCCCAGCACATTGGGCAGTCAAAGTCGCCATGGGCATCTTAGTCGTACGTCTGACGCTATTACCGTTTATTCCAGAGTGGCAACCCGTCAATGCAGGACACTGGGCTTGGGTGCTGATCAGTTACCTGCCTTCTTTGGCGATTCTTGCTTACGCTCGCACTGTATTACATCGCTCAGATACAGAGCTCGCCAATTGGTTTGAAGGGGCGTTCTTACACGTCTTCTTGATGGCGGTGTTCACCCAAACCAACTACTGGCTGACGGGACAATACGGCTACCTTGGCTACATCGATTTCACTTCGGCGATTGTGTTTGCTAACCAAGCATTAGTGATGGGATTGGTTTACAGCTATCGCAGCCAGTTTGCACAGCAACTAGAACGCGTCTATCAAGCATACAGCTATCTACTTTGGGGCGCTTTTGTTGTGCTGATGATGTTGCTCAATAGCCTCGAATCGCCGTTGATGGTCAATAATGTTTCCGCTGAATCCATGCCTGTGTTCAACATGCTGTCTCTTGGCTGGTTGTTGCCTGCGATTGTTTTGCTAGTAACTACTTACAAGCGCTGGAACACGTTGCAGATCCCACGCTCCGTGGTCGCCAGCTTTGGTCTTATCTTAGCGGCCGTTTGGCTAGGTATGTCGATTCGCCAGTTCTGGCAACCTATCTCTATGACGCTAGTTCAGCCGACTGGTATGGCAGAGCTGTTTACTTACTCGATTGCTGGTTTGATTGTCGGCGGCTTATTGACTTGGGTTGGCGCAACACGCAAAGCAATGACGATTCAACGTATTGGCTTAGCCGTGTTGGCGTGCGTCGCGCTCAAAGTGTTCTTGTGGGATGTCCGCTCATTGGATGGCTTCTGGCGTGCGATCAGCTTCTTGGGCCTAGGTGCATCACTGATTGGATTAGGATGGTTATTCCAAAAACTCCATCGCTCGGTCGCGAAACCTGCCGAGCAAGCAGAATAGAGTTCAAGATAAGAAAGGTGATTCCCAACTCTTTTCTGGGTTACGCAACCACTGATGAATAGAGAAGGGAATCTTGGAGTGTTCTTAAAGCGCTATTTCAACTAAGGTCTATTTCAACTGAAGTCTTATTTCAACAGCGCCACAACCGTATGACGACGAACATTCGCTTGTGCATTCAGCGCTTGGAATGTCGAGCTAAACTGACCGGAAGTGGCCATAAAACCATCGAGTTTCGCATTCACATCAGCAGCACTTAACTGCTTGGATTGGCTCTGCACAGTGCGCATTTGGGAGTTCAACTCACCGTGAAACGCTTTGGCTTCTTCCAAACTGGTTTGTACCTGCCTTATATGCTGATTCACTTTGGCGATGGTTTGCTTGATGCCATCACGAGAGCCTAAATCAAAGCTCAACTCAGCGATGCCATCCGGTTCTGATTTTAGGTTCAGAACATTCGCTTGCCCTGCAGGAAAACGATGACCTTCGCCCGTCACTAGCACCTTTTGCTGCATTTGTTGATATGCCGTATCGCGCGCTTCAAACAAAATGGTGCCGTCTTCTGCCAGTGACGCTCGCATGCCCATCGCAATCAAACTGCGGTCGAGCATTTTCACGGTGCGCGCACCGTCAGCTTGACCATCAAATTGAATCATCACCGATTGGCCTTGGGGAAAGTCTAAGCGGATTTGCTCGGCTTTCTCACTCAAACGATGCACGTTCAAACCGGGGATGGAAAAACGGCGAATATCCGCTTTATCCAGTTTGAGGTGCAGTTCGTTATCAAGCACTTTCTGCCCGTCAAAGCGCGCCTGTTCAACCACTTGCTGAATAGATGCTTTAGAACGTACTAACCCTTCTTGCAGACCGGGAACATTCTGCACGCCTTGGTTGATAGCTTGGGTCAAACCTCGCTTGATTTGAGTCAGCTCTTTACCAATCACTTGCAACGACTTAGAGGCGATTTGCACCGCGGTTGCTTGTTGCTGACCTTGAGTAAGCTGAATACCGGAAACGGAATAGGCTGACGCTGTGTCAGCCTGAACTTGCGTAGGACGCGGCTTAATCGCACTGCTCGAATCCGCTGAGCGGGTTGGCATGATAGAGGCTTGTTCTTGCCCACCTAAGCGTATGCTATGGGGTCTTACCTCTACTGTGCTCATCACCATACAAAACTTCCTTAAATACGATCAAACAGGTTGAGATCGTTGATCTTCACGTAGCTAGCTTGCGTTGCTTGTAACGCCGCCATGTAGTTGCTCAAACGTACTGACGCCTCACCGTAATCCAATGCAGATAAGTCACTGGTCACCTTATCAACGAACAACTTGTTTTCGCCGTGTGCACTGTCCATTAGGTCGAGGTTGTTATGGCGACCACCAATTTCTGTCATCGCTCCCAGAACGTTCGCCAAGGTATCATCAATGGCAGATAAGCTAGCGTCTACTTCCGCTTGAAAATTCGGACTCGGGTTCTCAAATTCTGCAATCAAAGCATCGATTTGGTTCAATACGTTATCGCCACCGCCAAGCTCCAGAATCTCTTTCGCCGTCATATTGGAATCCATGGTCACGCCTTTTGCGACGGTTACCACGCGCTTATCGCTGTTGCCATCAACTTGGTACGCACCACCAGCATTGCTCACTGCCGGCGTGTCCGTCTGAGTACCAGAAAACAAGTAGTGGCCTTCTTCATCTTGCGCGTTGAACGAAGATTCTATCGAATCACGGTAGCTTTTAAGCTCGATGATCATGCCGCTACGGTCTTCATCGGTTAACGTGCCGTTCGCGCCCCAAAGCACCAAATCACGCACACTCTTCAAGCTCTCGTTGACCGAATCCAAATGGGTTTCTTGAGCAGAAAGTGTGGTTTTCAGATTGGCGATATTACTCTGGTACTGGCCGATCGCGCTGTTTTCACGTTCAAGGTTCAGCAGCTTTATCGACGCCATAGGATCGTCAGAAAGCTTGGTTAGTCGGTCACCCGTGGCCATTTGTTGAAGAACATGCCCCAAACCTGCGTTGTTGGTTTGCAGGCTTTGCAGCATCATTTGGCTAAATTGACTGTCACTGATTCGCATCTCGGGTTCCTTTTAGAATAACTGCAATACAGAGTCGAAAAGCTGGTTAGCGGTGCTAATGACTTTCATGTTGGCGTTGTGTGCATTAGCGAATGTCATCAGATTCGCCGCTTCTTCATCGCTGTTCACCGCACTGACGTTGTCGCGCGCGGCATGCGCTTGTTTGTTCATTGCCGCTTTAGCTTCATAATCCGCTTCTGCTTGGCGTGCTTTGATCGCCGTTTCACCCACCATTGCGGTGAACGCATCGTTTAAGCTCAGAGAGCCATGGCCAGTGACTGAAACCGGCTTATTGCTCAGTTGAATTAGGTCATTCAACACATCTGCATTACCCGGAGTGCCATCGCTGGAGAACGCTAATTCTTCCGCACTGATATCAGTAATGGTGAGGCTCGCTGCTGGGTTTGCTGGATCGTAGCTAAACAATGGCTTGCCCGGATTGCCGTTAAGATCTTGCCCTGTCGCCAGCACAGCGTTGTATTCATCCGCCAATGCTTTTGCCATGTCATCCAAAGCGACTTGGTTTGGCTTAAGCACATCGGTTTGATAATCGTTAATCGCACCCAACTTACCACCTACCGAGTGGTCAATGACAAAGCTTTGCGAGGCGAAATCGACACTCAAATCCGCAAGGTATGGGTCGCTTGGGTCTGGCTTCGCTGTCAGCTGACCATAATCCGAACCCATAACCAAAGGCTGACCAGAAGCGAGTGTCACCTGCATGCTGCCGTCTGGTTGGTCGGTAGTTTTGATTTCAACGATTTGAGAAAGCTCGCCAATCAACACATCGCGAGTGTCCATCAACTGTGCTGGGTTACCGCCTGTGCCTTGCATTTCGACAATCTGCTTGTTCACATCCGCAATATTCGCCATCAAGCTATTGGCATGGTTCAACGCCGCAGTGCGCTGGTCACTCATGTCTTTATGCTGATTATGAAGGGACTCAGTTAACGTATTGAAGCGGCGCGCTAACGCTTCTGATTCATTAATGATCTGCTGACGGTATGGGATTGATTCTGGTTTTACTGTGGCATCATTAAGCGCAGTATTAAGGGAATCTAACCCCGCAGAAACACTAAATCCATCCGCGCCAAGCGTGTTCTCAAGCTGGCTCATAGCGGTGGTATAACCCGCTGAATACGCCGCTAAACTGTTGGTGGACCACGTTTGCTTCACCAAGAACTGGTCAGTGACACGGCGAATACTCGTCACTTCAACACCCATACCTGGGCTTAGCTTGTTGTACTTACCGTCACCAACAGACGCAGTTAGCGCTTGTTGTCGGCTGTATCCCGGCGTGTTGATGTTTGCCACGTTTTGCGCGGTCACATCCAACGCTACACGGTTCGCGTTTAAGCCTGAAAGGGCGATATTAACAAGGTTCATTTACAGCTCCATTTTCCTGATCAGCGGCTGAGTAAACGCGGTCGTCATTCCGGCTTCACCGAGCACTTGTTTAACAGAGGCGACCGCTTGCAGCGTGGGATTAACTGCATCGGTCTTCATCGCGATTTCATCGTTTTCAAGTTGTGACGTGCGTTCAAGGCTGACCACTTTTCCATCGTTCGCCGGAGAGACATTTCGTGATTGGTCGAACGCCACTTCACGCATTGACGGGCTAAGTTGCTGGATCAGCATATTGGCGATCCCAGAGTTCTGTTTTTTCGCCAACTCCATCGCCAATTGCCCATCGTACATATCGCGAAACACACCTTGTTGTTGGCTAGCAAACGGGCTGTCTTTGTCGGCCAATACATCACTGCTGCTGCGCATTTGGCGTAGAACCATTTGTAGGAACATCGCCTCGAATTGACCCGCTACCACTTCAAGAGCACCTTCTTGATCGCGGCTTTTCTTGATGCTCGCTAGGGCGCTGTTGTCGTGATACAGCATGGTATTGAGTTGTGCTTGATCGCCGCTCGTATCTAACTTCATCGCTAACTCCTTAAATCACCACAAGCTCAGCATTCAGTGCGCCCGCTTCGTTCAATGCTTGCAGAATCGACATCAGATCCGTTGGCGTTGCGCCTAAACTGTTTACGGCGTTGACGATAGTGTTCAGTTCCGTACCCGGAGGCCAAATCACCATTTGCGCTTGCTCTTCGTTTACTTCGATTTGGGTTTGATCCACGACTTTGGTTTCACCATCAGCAAACGCGTTCGGTTGGCTGACTTGTTGAGATTCGGAGATTCGAACAGTCAAGTTGCCGTGGCTTACTGCCGCTTCACCAACCTTAACGTTCTTACCAATCACCACCGTACCCGTTCGGGAGTTGAAGACAATTCGAGCTGGTTTACGACCTTCTTCCACGCTCATCTCTTCCAACATCGACATCATGGTGACACGCTGTTGGGTGTCCATTGGTGCACGCATTTCGACGCGCGCTTTGTTGATGGCTTTCGCCACGTTTGGACCAAAGGTATTGTTGATTTCACGAGCGATGTTCTTCGCCGTTGTGAAGCTTGGTTTACGCAGGTTCAGAGTAATTTCATCACGCTGGTTGAAGTCAGTTTCGATTTCTCGCTCTAGCGTAGCTCCGTTTGGAATGCGACCCGCGGTTGGCGTGTTCACTTCCACCTTAGAGCCACTTCTGCCTTCGGCAGACAGACCGCCAACAACCACGCTACCTTGAGCAATGGCGTACACTTCACCATCGATACCGCGCAGTGGCGTCAGCAGTAACGTGCCGCCACGTAAGCTTTTCGCATCGCCGATAGAAGAAACTACTACGTCCAGTGTTTGACCCGGCCCCGCCATTGGGTCAACAGATGCGGTAACACTTACGGACGCCACGTTACGTAATTTCGGGTTCATGCTGTCATCAATCTGGACCCCAAATTGGCGCAGCATGTTGGTAATCGATTGGGCAGTGAATTTCACTTGGTTACGGTCGCCTTGACCGGCCAAGCCCACCACTAAACCGTAACCGACCAATTGGTTTTCTCGGATGCCCTGCACATCCACCAAGTCCATGATCGGAATTTCCACTTCGGCTTGTGAAGTGGCAGGAAGTCCCAAGGTCAGAGCCAATAGGAAAGAAGTAAAGAATGCGTTGATTGGCTTCATTAGAATGGTACCCATGGGCTGTTGAAGAACTGAGTCAGCCACCCGGCTGCGTTGCTGTCGGCTAATGCGCCACGACCAGCGTAGGTAATGCGAGCATCCGCAATACGTTGAGAAGACACTTGGTTACTGCGGTTGATGTCATCAACACGCACAATGCCCGTTAGGCGAATAAACTCGTCGCCTTGGTTGAGTCGGAGCCACTTTTCACCGCTAATGCGAAGCACACCATTTGGCAGTACCTCATGCACCGTTACGGTGATCGCCCCTTGTAACTTGTTGCCTTGCGAGCTGGACGCACTGCCATCGAAGTTACGGCTGCCATCAATACTCACGCCCAACTCATCTATGGTTTTGGTGCCAATGGTTGGCGTAGCAAAGTCAACGGTAGAGCTTTTACCAAACTGGGTGCCCGCTTTCTTGCTGGACTCGGTCTCTTCAGAAAGCTGCACAGTCAAGACATCACCCACTCGGTAGGCGCGGCGGTCTTGGAATAACGTCATTGTGTATTGGTGACGATAAAGGCTGCCGGATTTGGCTTCTGGCAAGGTGTAATCCAGCACTGGCGGCGCGTATTCCTCTGTGTTTGGCTCAGGTGGAATAAACTCCTGACGCCCTGCACATCCCACCAGAAACACGACGGCAACTGCCCAACTCTTCGAAAGCCATTTCATTGCTTTTTCCTTCATCATCACCAATTTCTTACTTACATCGATTGCGCGACAAACTTCAGCATGTCGTCTGCGGCAGAAACCACTTTGGCGTTCATCTCGTACGCGCGTTGAGTGGTGATCATGTCGACCATCTCTTCCACTACCTGCACGTTTGAGCCTTCTAAAGCGCCCTGTTTGATGCTGCCTGCTCCGTCTTCGCCTGCAATCAATTCATCCGCAGGACCACTTGCTTCTGTTTCACGGAACAAGTTACCGCCAACGGCTTCTAGACCCGCTGGGTTGATGAACTTCGCCAGCGTGATTTGACCCAGTTGCTGCGGCGTTGGGTCGTCAGCCGATGTGGTTGTTACCGTGCCATCCACACCCACAGAGAACGAAATCGCGTTGTCTGGGATTTGAATTTGCGGCTCTAGTGGCAAGCCTTGGCTGTTGACCATCAAACCCTCTGAGTTGATGTGGAACTGACCATTACGCGTGTACATGATCTGACCGTCAGAGTTTTCGATTTGGAAGAAGCCTTGCCCCATCACCGCTAAATCCAACTCTTGAGTGGTATTTTGTGTATTGCCTTGAGTGAAGACTTTCTGCGTGCCTACAACGCGAACACCGGAACCAAGCTGAACACCGCTTGGCAATTCATTCACTTGGTCGACTTGCGCGCCCGGCTGACGCTGAATGCTGTAAAACAAGTCTTCAAACACCACGCGGTCACGCTTAAAGCCAACCGTGTTAACGTTCGCTAGGTTGTTGGAGATGGCAGTCATTTTGGTATCTTGAGCTGCCATGCCCGTTTTACTTACCCATAATGCTGAATGCATTGGTTATCTCCTTTGGACGAGAACCCCTTACTGAGAGGGTTATCTCGCCGCCATCAATTTGTTTCCGGCTTGCGCCAAGGTTTCTGCGGTTTTCATCATGCGAACTTGCATTTCGAAGTTACGTGTCAGCGACATCACGCTTAGCAGTTCATCAATGGCAGACACGTTACTGCCCTCAATGTGCTCTGGAGACAGCTGCACGGTTTCATCCGCAGGGAAAGGCACACCATCTGCGCTGTGTAGCAAGCTGTCGCTCTCTTTTTGCAGTTGGTTAATTGGCGGTTTCACCATCTTCAAGGTGCCCACTTCCACTTCTGCACCACCACCCGGAGGAATCACAGAAACACGGCCACGTTCACTGATTTCAATCTTCTGAAAATCAGGCACAACGATGGGTCCGTTTTCACCGACCACAGGGAAACCATTGATGCTCATTGCGCCAAAGGTATCGACTTTGATGTTGCCTGCTCGGGTGTATGCTTCATTGCCAATTGGCGTTTCAACGGTGAGGTAGCCCTCGCCCATGATCGCCACATCGAGAGGACGACCGGTTTTCATGATGTCGCCAGAATCAAAACGCGTTGCGGCTGAGTTGGTCACCACCATGGTACGGCCATCAAAGCCCGCACCTTGTAGCTCAACACTGCGCACGCGTTCCATATCGGCACGGAAACCTGCGGTGTCAGCGTTCGATAAGTTGTTCGAACGTACGTGCTGAGCCTTAAGTACTCGACTCGCACCCGACGTGGCAGTAAATAACAAGCTATCCATGCGACTCTCCCATTACACCGCGTTGAACAGAGCTTGAGTCAGCTTGTCGTTGGTCGAAATGGTTTTCGCGTTCGCTTGGTAGTTACGCTGCGCCGTCATAAGCGCAACCAGTTCGCTGGTTAAGTCAACGTTAGAGCCTTCTAGCGCTCCCGGTGTTAAGTCACCCAATGTGCCCGTACCCGGAACACCCATTATTGGCGCGCCTGAGCTAAAGCTTTGTGTCCAAGCCGTGCCACTCACTTTCGATAGACCTTGCGTGTTAGCGAAATCCGCAAGCACAACCTGACCTTGCAGCTGAGACTGACCATTGGTGTAAGTCGCGTAAACCATGCCGTTGTCTTCCACTCGAACGCCCGCAAGCTCACCTGAGGTGTAACCATTCGGGTTGTTGGTGCTCACGCCAAACGCAGCGCCAAACTGAGTGCTGCCGTTCAAGCTGATATCAATGCTCATTGAGTTTGCGCCCGCTGCTGGGAATGCAACGTTAAAAGAACCCGTTGGAGAAGCTAGCGTGCCGTCAGTATTGAATTGAACCGTTTGAGCCGTTGCTGGCGTCGTTGGTGCTCCGTCAACTTCCACGTTCACTTGCCATTCGTTATCTGATGTCTTCGTGAAGTACTGAGTTATCGTGTGCGAGTTGCCAAGTGAGTCGTACACCTTAGTGGTGTAAGAAGAGTTGAATGAGTTTGGATTGGAAGAATCGAATGGGTAAATCGCTTGGTCGACTGCCGTTGCGCTTGCGTCGAAGTTCGCCACAAAGTCCAGATTGTCGGTCGCTTTTGCGTTAAGTGAAGAGGTAGAAACTTTGATGTCGCCAACGGAGCCGGTTTGAAGGTTCGCATTGTTGTCTACGCTGTAACCTTGCAACTTGGCACCGTTATTTGCGGTCACAAAGTTGTTCTTATCAGTGCCAAACACACCTGCGCGAGTGTAAAGCATCTGACCCATGTGATCTTTCGTCACGAAGAAGCCACTGCCGTTGATCGCCAAGTCCATTGCACGGCCTGTGCCTGTCACCGAACCATTCTTATCGAAGTTCTGAGAAATCGACGCCACTTCTACGCCGCCAGGCTGCATACCGTTGTAAACTGCGGCAAATTCTGTGCGGCCGCCTTTAAAGCCGTACGTTGATGCGTTGGCAATGTTGTGGCTGATGGTGTTTAACTCTGTGTTGGTCGCGTCCAGCCCACTAAGTGCGATGTTAAAACTCATAAATAACCTCTGATTTCCTTATTTGGTTAAGCACCAAACTGAGTGATTTGATAGAAAGGAACGTTGCCAACGCCTTGAACATTGACCAGTGCTGCGCCACCTGAGCTAGGAATACGTACCTGCTCAACCGTGCCTGCCAGCAAAACATTTGGGCTCTTTTGCCCTTCTTGAACTTCCACCGCAACGGTGTATTTACCCGGTTTCAAACCAAGCTCTTCAGGATTGATCGAGAACTCAACGTCACCCGCACCGTGCGCACCTAAAGGCACTTTGGTCGACTGGCCGAATTCATCTTTAACGACTAACGTCACTTGGTTCGAGCCGTGTTCTAGCTCTCCCTTCCCGCTTTGCACGCCTTCACCAAGTTCAAATTCATTCGAAGAGACATACACGGTTTGACCAACCAAACCTGCCGTTGAAAGCACCTGCATGTTGTCGAGCAATACCATGCTGTTTTGCATCAGCATCGACATGTTTTCAGTACTTTGAACTTGCGAAAATTGCGCTAGCTGGCTGACATACTCAGTGCCATCAAGCGGGTTAAGTGGATCTTGGTTTTGAATTTGCGCCACCATGAGCGAGATAAACTCGTTTTGCAGTGATGTTGCGCTGTTCATATCCGATGGGTTCGCAGAAATGCCGCTGGTATCACCACTAGCGGAAGTTGCGACTGGAGCGTCAGAAGAGAGCGCAGTATATTGTGCGAGACTCATTAATTACCCTGCCCTAATCGAAGCAGACCTTGCTGCATGCTTTTCACATTCGTCAGCACTTCCACATTGGTTTCAAAGCTGCGCGTTGCGGACATCATGTCGGCCATCTCTGACACCACATCAATGTCTGGGTAGTACACGTAGCCTTCGTCGTTCGCTAACGGATTGTTAGGTTCGAAGCGTTTTTCTGCCTGACCCGCGTTCTGCACCACATCTACAATGCGCACTTCCGCATTCGGATAAACACCGTTTTCCGTCGCCATCTGCGTTTTTTGATACACAGTGGCGAACACAGGTTTGAGTGCTTTGTAGGCATCATCCGGATTGGCAGACACCGCATCGGCGTTGGCAAGGTTACTGGCTACCGTGTTCAGGCGAACGGTTTGTGCCGTCATCGCCGAGCCAGTGATCGAATAGATATCAGTAAATGACATGTTTAACGTCCCTCAATCACTTTCGCCAAGCCACTGAATTTCATGTTGAGAAACGTCAGGCTGGTTTGAAAGTCCATGTTGTTTTGTGTGAACTTGGCTTGTTCAACGCCCAGTTCCACAGTGTTGCCGTCTTTGCTGTTTTGGTAAGGCACCGAATATTGCGCCTCAACCTGAAACTTCGGCACCGGTTTGTTCACACTGCCCGCTGACATTTGATTCATCACGGTGGTGAAACTTAGGTCCTTTGCCAAGTACCCTGGGGTATCAACATTTGCTAGGTTACTGGCGAGGACTTTGGTACGCTGAACGCGAAAATTAAGTGCCTCTGGATGTACACCTAACGCATTTTCGAATGTGATCGCCATGCATCTTTCCTTAAAGTCGGCTCGAATACGCCAAGATCAAAACAAGATGCATGCCATAAAATTTAGTTATATATATCAATGAATTACAAACAAGGAAGGAAGCCTCGCTTCCGGTTTACGGAAACCATTCAAACCAAGGGGAAAGGTCGATTTTCCTCAATCATGCTGCTTTGCGGTTTGGCTTTGAGTACAAGCTCAGCCAGTGCATTAGCGAATGAGAAAAACCTAACCGCAGACGAGTTAAAAGCCATTGTCGGCGAGCAGTTTGAGCAAGAAGTGGCGCAAATAGCACACTCACGCCAATGGGGAAACTACCAACTCGATTATCAAATATGGGTGCCAGGTTCTGCCAATCATCTACCGGTTTGTGACGTACCTTTGGCAATCACAGGACGTGATAACCGCCCGTTGCCTGTTGGTAATTTAAAGCGTGCTGTCAGTTGTGAAGCGGTGAACTCTCCATGGCGCATCAATGTCACAATCAAATCGGCGGTGACACTTCCTGTGCTTGTCGCCACCAGCACGATTGACCGCAACGACACCCTCTCAGCCTCAAACTTAAAATCAGAAACACGCACGATTTCACGCCAAGATGATTTCTACACGAAAGCAAACCAAGCCATTGGACTTGAGACCACCCGCCGCATTCGAGCAGGTCAAATCATTGACCCAACCAACTTAAGTTCGCCGCCATTGATCGAGAAAGGCAACGAAGTGATCATCATCGCCAGCAAAGGTGGATTTAGTGCCAGCACTAAGGGAGTCGCTTTAGAACAAGGTAAGAAAGGTCAGCAAATTGAGGTAGAAAACACCAGTTCTGGCAAGGTGATACGCGCTGTCGTAACGGGGCTCAATCAGGTGCATACCCAATTTTGATTTTGGACTCAGGTTATCATTTTTCGATTTAGGCACTCGTCAGCGCAGGTGAACTTCGAGTACAAAAAATAAATATTTAATGTTCATCACACCCTAGTCGCCTATTCGATTTAGAACATGATGATTGAGGACAACAGCATGAAAATCGACAAAGTCGCGGGCGGTCATGTCCCACAAACTAAATTCCAGCAGGCGAGTAAAAAGCCAGTCGACACCATTGCACAGAGCAAAATTAACGAGCCAGCATTCCAAGCGAACACGGCTGCGATCGATCGCGCTCAAGCAGAAATGAAATCCCTGCCAGACGTTGACATGGCAAAGGTTGAGCAAATTCGCAATGCGTTGGCACGTGGTGAACTGAATCTAGATACCAAAGCATTATCCAAAGCAGTAATGCAATTTCACACCGGTCACGAGTAACGCAGCGCACTAGGAGTCATGCATGGCAACGGCGGCATCACAGCATATTCAGCAGTTTGTTCGTTCTATTTCCGAAGACATCAAACTCTATCAGCAATTGTTGGGGCTGATTCAGCAGCAAAAAGCACTGTATTTGAAGTTCGATGGTGAGGCGCTAAGCGAGAACATTCAAAAACAAATGCCGATTTTGAATCAGCTTGGTCGTTCAGCAAGTGAGAGAAGCCAATTAATGCGCAAGCTCGGATTGCCTTGTAACGAGACCAGTGTGAATCGTATTTTCAATGCCTTGCCCGCCAAGATTGGTACGCAAGCGAGGAAACAATGGACGCTGTTGGAATCCTTGGTGAAACAATGCCAACAGGACAATCAGAGCAATGGCCAAAACTCTGCAGCGTTCCAAGAGTTAGTCAGTCAACTCAAACAACCTGTGCAACACACTTATGAAGAGCGTTCGTTCTAAACAACGATTCTCGCCTTGCCTGCAGAGTCTACCGCCATCCCGGTCGATTGCTGTGGGCTTTTTTGTTTTGTGCGTGATGTGCTTGTCTCCAATGACGATGGCCAAGCCGCATAAAGCCACTATCGACCAGCAATATCAAGTGCTCGCGCCATATCAAACGCAAATTACCCAACGTCTCGATTCCGTTAGCCCGCTTCTCGATCATATTTTCAAACAGCTTAAGCAAAAGTCTTTACCCGCCAACTTGGTGTTAGTGCCCATGCTGGAATCATCCTACAACCCGAAAGCAGTCTCACACGCCAATGCCGCCGGTTTATGGCAACTGATTCCTGCTACAGCGACGCGCTTTGGCTTGCAAGTGAGCGATAAGCAAGACGAGCGCTTTGATACCAAAGCCAGCACTCAAGCCGCCGTCAGATATTTGGAATTTCTGTATAACAAGTTTGATCAAGATATTGCGCTCACGCTGGCCGCTTACAACGCAGGTGAAGGTCGAGTTGCACGTGCCATCAAAAAAGCAGACAGTCGAGATTTCACGGCACTTACTTTGCCGAAAGAGACTCAGCAATACGTCAATCGCTTTTACGCATTGGAACGTTTGGTGAACATACAGCAATTGCGTACCGATTCTTTCCAACCATTACTTTTGTTTGCAAACCATTCCACCATCTACGCCGAACCGCTTATAGACCTTAGTCGATTGCCTCCACTCGTGAAATTGTGAACACTCTCACTAAATTCCACCAATGTCAGAAGCACGTAAAATTACAAGATCCTGTTCTGCCAATTTGCAAACTCGTGATCTCGATGCAAACGCGTGCATAAAAGTTACGGTAATGTATCTCAAAGATAAGAAAGAGCAGTGGTTTGCTGATAATTTACCAACTTGCACTTGTGTATTGGCTAGATATCCATCACATTACGTGTGCAAATAAAGTGAAAACCAATAGTTAGACCTATTAATTATTTACACAACAAATATAAAGCCGCTATTGTTTTCACAGATTGATACAAAAAACAGAATATCGAGATGACGCTTCGCTTGCGCGTCTGGAATAAGTCCGGGTTCCGGGGGGGAGCTCGGACTTTTTTTATTGCTTGGAAGTTACAATTTTGATCTGAGGAGGGTTACAGCAACTCTTTTGCGATAAGTTGTAGCAAGAAAGTTTCGCGTTCAATGCTCATGCCTTTCTTCGGGCTTTCCGCCATCGTCTTTTCATTGTGCGCGATCGCGTCGTGAACATTCATCCAAACTGGACGCATACCGTTCTTCACTTCGTAATCTTCATAAGCTGTTTCACCTAACTCACGGTCAATTTTGCACGTGTAGCAGTAAGACGTCATGTGCATCACATCGGCATCGTCTTTGTACCAAGGACGAAATTCTTCGAAGATACCGTAAGGCTTGATGTTGTGAATGTTCTTCGCACCGGTTTCTTCTTCCAGCTCACGAACTAAACCTGCAATCACATCCTCACCGTCATCGATGCCACCGCCAGGCAGTGTGTAATCGTGGTAACGCTCTGTGTAAAGAAGCAGGACATCTTCACCGTCTAATACAATGGCGCGCGCCGCATTGCGTTGGAAGATGATTTTGTCATCCAGATGTTCGATATCTGGGTGCGTGGTGGTTTTCAAATGTCTCATCGCAGAATCCGCTGTGAATGTTTTGCGCGCATACTACCGAAATTCATGCGCATTCCCAAGTTTCAATTTGAGCACGTCTGAAACAAATATAGGCGAACAGTGAGCAAATTCTAAAATTGCACAGAATTCCCTTACAAGCGTCGTGCTTTTAACAAACATAAGACAATATTTTTCTGAAACTCTCCTATAATCAACACACTACTCGTTAATCCCATGCGGAGATCAAGAATGGAAAAGACAACTTTAGTAACGGCAGTGGCAGCAGCGATGGTGTTGGCAGGTTGCTCAACTTATGACGGTGCAACTCGCTCAAATGAATACACATCAGCAGCAAACCCAGCAGCGGTATACTGCGTACAGCAAGGCGGCGAGCTAGATACAGTAACGGAAAATGGTGAACGCGTAACTTACTGCCAACTGTCTGAAAACGAGCGCTTTGAGCAGTGGGAATACTACCGCAACAACCACAAAGAAGATGGCGAGTCGTAAACAACGTTAACATTTACGCAATCTAAGATTGCAATTTTATCAACAAAGGAGCTTTAAGCTCCTTTTTGTTTACCGTAAATTTCCCTACTTTCTGATACTTACCCCTTTATCCATCGGCCTTACCGCATAGCGGTACGATATCGAACGGCGTTTTATTCCTGACATTCCCCTGACATTACTTTCCACTTGGTCAATAAAATTTCTCGCGCACATCACGAAATTTCACGTTTTTTCCACATTTTTACGGGAGCGGGTGGTCAGGATGAAAACAGATACAGTCAAACAAGCCGAATCGGCACAAACCAATGTGATTACTGAAGAGTCAAAGCGCATCATCTACAAATCGATGTTAAGTGCATTGACCATCATTGCGCTTAGTATTTTGGTCAACCTAAGTATCCGTGTGGATTACGTTTTACTTGGTTCAAGCTTGGGGGAAACCTCTGTTACGGAAACCTTACAGCTGATCATGTTGGCTGTTGCGTCTTGGTCTTTCTTCCGCATTTCTAAACAAGAAAGCCATGTATCACACGCGGCAATCTTGATCTCTGGGTTCTTTGCGGTATTGATGATCCGTGAAATGGACTACTGGTTTGACATGATTCACCACGGTTCTTGGGTCTTCCCTGCTCTTGCACTAACTGTACTAGCTTGTGCGAAAGCGTACCAAGGCGGTAAAGGCACCGTGAACGAAATGGCAACCATTCTACAATCACCTTACATGAAGCTACTTATAGGCTCGGTGATCTTGTTGTTGGTGTTCTCTCGCCTGTACGGCATGGGTAGCTTCTGGCAACACGTAATGGGCGAGCACTATGTACGCGATGTGAAAAACATCTCGGAAGAAGGTATGGAGCTGTTGTGTTACAGCCTAATCGCGCTAAGTGCCGTACGCACACGTCGCGAACTTAAGCGTCAGTAAGTTGAAGTGGCTTAACTAGCCATTCGCTTCGGGGTCAAGTTGCAGGTTCAACGTCGTTAATATCGGATGAAACACTGCTAACGCTTGCTCTGCTGCAACCACTGAATCATCAAAGGCCGTCATTTCGATGGCCTTTTTCATATCTGCAATTTGCCCTAGCACTTCATGCTCTAAATCGAGCGCTTGAAGCTTTTCTATCGCACCAAGGCCAATGGCTAAGGGCTTTGCTCGTACCTCAGCGAGATCACGTTCAAAGGCACCACGCTTGACTCCCTCTAGATACACGCGGTAAGTCGTGAGTTCATCAAACAATAGAAATGCGTCCGCTAAAACGCCGGTATTTGGGTAAGGCACACTCACATGATGCGAGAGATCGAGTGGAATATTGAGCTTTACCCCCATGTCCGCACAACGCGACTTCAGCACGCGCAATAAGCCTTGTTCATCCATTAAGGTTTGAATCTCGATGATGCGCTCTAGGTGATAGCCATTGGAGAGTAATGTGACTTCAATGGTTTGCCCCGCCTCGCAAAGACCACTTCTCAATAATTCCGCAGCGGCATTTTGCATGTTCTGCACCGTATTGAGTGAGCGATTCTCGATGATGACCTGCAGCTCAGGAAAATCGATTTCCCTAGCCTTGGCTAACTGGCAAAAGTAGCGGTACATCGCATCCGCTTCTGAGACGGTTTGTCCTTGAGTCACACCGCCACAAAAAACCAAGGCAGTCGTCTCAAAGCAAAATTCGTTTAAAACATTCAACAGCGCTTCCACGCGTGATCGGCCTTCAGCACTCAACTGATCGTGCACCAACCGCTTACCTAGAATGATCACTACCTTGTTTAGCTTCATTACCCAGATCTCAATTACTCATACTTTAGCGAACAATTTGTATACAAAAATTTGCTTTGCCAATACTCTTTCAGGCATTAACATCTAATTAACAATGTCGTTCTAGAGACCTGAACAAAGGTCCGCAGAGAAAGGAAGTCAATTATGCTGTCGATTTTCGATATTTTTAAGGTCGGTGTCGGTCCATCCAGTTCCCACACCAATGGCCCAATGCTCGCAGGTTACCATTTCACTCAATTACTTAGCGACTCTATGGCGAAAGTGCATAAGGTGCAAGTTGACCTTTACGGTTCTTTATCGCTGACTGGCAAAGGCCACCATACAGACCGTGCCACCGTCCTTGGTTTGATGGGCAATAAGCCCGATACCATTAAAATGACCAGCGCCAAGAGTGCACTGCAACATACCATTGAACATGGCACACTCTCGGTCGCAGGTGTTCATGAAATCGTGTTTAGCTATGAGCACGATATTGTCTTCCACAGTGATAACCTCCCTCTTCATGAAAATGGCATGACCATCACGGCTTATGATGCTGCTGGTGATCAGGTGGCGTTTGAAACTTACTACTCTATCGGTGGTGGCTTTATTGCAACCGCAGCCGAGTTGGAAAATGGCAGTTCCGAAGCGGAAGTACAGGTACCTTATCCATTCAAATCCGCCGATGAAATGCTAGAAAAAGCGGAGCAAAACGGATTCAGCTTAGGTGGAATGATTCTGCAAAACGAGCGTACCTTCCGTGAACAGGAAGAGATCGATCAAAAAGCCGAACAAATCTGGAAAGTGATGTCGCTGTGCATGCAACGAGGCTTTGATACCGAAGGGATTCTCGAAGGTGGGTTGAACGTAACGCGCCGAGCGCCAAACCTACTCAAAAAACTCGAAGCCAATGCAGCAGTCGAGAACGATCCAATGGAGATCATGGACTGGATTAACCTGTTTGCCTTTGCAGTAAGTGAAGAGAACGCCGCAGGTGGTCAGGTAGTGACGTCGCCAACCAACGGTGCTGCTGGTGTTATTCCTGCCGTGCTTATGTACTACCATCGCTTCATTAAAGAGCTCGATAACAAGCAACTGAAAGACTTCTTAGCCGTGGCGGGGGCGATTGGCATCTTGTACAAAACCAACGCTTCCATCTCAGGGGCAGAGGTCGGGTGCCAAGGCGAAGTCGGCGTATCTTCTTCGATGGCGGCCGCAGGCTTAACGGCACTGCGTGGAGGCAGCAATGAACAAATCTGTATTGCCGCAGAGATCGCCATGGAGCACTCACTAGGCATGACCTGCGACCCAATAGGCGGTCTAGTTCAGGTGCCGTGTATTGAGCGAAACGCGATGGGCGCGATGAAGGCCATTAACGCATCACGCATGGCACTGAAACGCACCAGCAAATGCCTTATTTCATTAGATAAAGTTATCGAAACCATGTACCAGACGGGCAAAGACATGAATAAGAAATATCGTGAGACATCACTTGGAGGACTCGCGGTGATTCATATGGCCCCACCATGCGAATAGCATACTTTATATCAGTTTTTGCTAATTAATATTTTTCATTGTTGGCGGACAAAATTCCGCCAACGCCTTTGTTCGTGTATAAAAATCAGCCTACCTCTCGCTTCTCTTCATTCTGCTTATTAATTCAGCGACTTTTCAAAACCTTAAAAAACACAAAAGAATAATAGTCTTATAAATTGTTATTTTTTAGTCATTTATTCACATAATTTTCAGTTGATCTAGAACAACACATTAGCGAGGCAAACGTTTCGCATTAGAAATTTTAGTGCATTAATTTCGTTTTATGCGACAATTGTTTCAATATGTAACATAGCGTTTAAGTAACATTTAACAGAAATAATAACTACCTTTCTCGCAATAGTGAGTATTTAATTATGTGGAATAAACTAAATAAATCTATGATGTTCTGCCAAATGATGTTTGGCTTATCATTTTACGGCGTGTTAGTCAGTCTGACGCGTTTCTTCTTAGAGGATCTGAATTACAACGAAGCTGATACCATGATGATCGTCGGTGCATTTTCGGCGATTGGCCCTCTATTTGCGATTGCTGGCGGCTTTATCGCTGACAAATTTTTAGGTGCTTACCGCTCTCTATCGATTGCCTTCTTAGCATTCGCATCTGGCTACGTACTGCTTGATCTTGGTGCTTCGGCAACCAACGTACCACTTTCAATGTGTGGTATCGCGCTAGCAAGTTACGGCCGTGGTTTGATGTCTCCTTCTTACCCTAGCTTGTACAAACGTACCTTTAAGTCACAAGAAGACTTCGAGAAAGGCTACCCAATCAACTACTCAGTGAACAACGTGGGCGCTTTCCTAGGCCAATACTTGTTCCCTATGATTGTGCTTATCATCGGCTTTAATGGTGGTTTTACTATTTCAGCAGTGATGGCTGGCGCCGCATTGGTGATGCTACTTGTGTTCCGCAAAGGCTTGGTTGGCGTTGCTTCGGATCTGGATCGTCAAAGCGTAAGCATGAAGAACTGGATTTTCTTCGCGATCATCTCAGCGGCAATGATTGCACTGGTATTCTTCATGTTCTCTAACATGGATATCGGTCAAAACATCGTTTACGCCATCGGCGGTGCAGCGATTCTTTACTTTGTTTCTTTGATGTTGAAAGCAAGCAAAGCAGAATCATTGAAGATGGGTACTATCCTTATCGTTACCTTCCTAACCACGTGTTTCTTCGTTTACTACGGTCAAATGATGACTTCAATGAACATGGTAGCGATCAACACTCTGAAAGGTTCTCTATTTGGCTTCATCCCTCTAGAGCCTGAAGCAGCAATGGCAATGAACCCACTATGGTGTATGGTTGGTGGCCCTATCGTTGCTGGCTTCTTTGGCATGCTGGAAAAACGCGATATTCACCTATCAACAGCGACTAAGATTGCATTAGCATTCGTGCTAACCGCTATCGCATTCGGCATCCTAACGTTCGCAGTAACGACTGTTGGCGAAGACGTTATCATCATGCCTGAAATCTTCCTAGCGATTCACTTCTTCCAAGCAATTGCGGAAGTTATCGTAGGTTCAATGGTTGTTGCGTTCATTCTGTCTGTAGCCCCTAAGCACATCGAAAACTTCTCAGTAAGCTTGTTCTCTGTAGCAATCGCGCTAAGTGGTATCGTCGGTGCTGCGTTCTCTACGTCTATCGCACTAGAGAAAGGCCAAGAGATCACGCAAGAAATCGTACAACACGTTTACGGTGACTACTTCCAACTGCTGACTATCTTAGCGGTGGTAATGGTGGCTATCGCACTTGGTGCATCGTTCATCATTCGTAAGATGCTTGAAGCGGCAAAACAAAGTGAAGCTGAATTGGAAGTGGTTGAGCAAAACTAATTCTCTCTCAGCATCAAACAAAAAACGGAAGCCAAGTGGCTTCCGTTTTTTTATCGACAGAGAAAAGGAGGGAGAAACCATTAAGCGGTTAAGGTAACCATCAAATAGCCGTTGAGTGCCAGTACCAAAGTAACGATAACCATACCTGCGTAAGAGACCCATTTGTTGTTTTTGAACTCACCCATCAAGCGTTCGCTGTTGGTAAAGATAAGCAATGGGATAATCGCCAGCGCAATACCGAAGCTCAATACCACTTGGCTCATCACCAAGATATCGGTGGTGTTCATGCCCAAACCAATCACCACAAACGAAGGTGCCATAGTAATAAAGCGTCGTACCCACATTGGAATAGAGAAGCGTACAAAGCCTTGCATCACCACCTGACCTGCCATTGTGCCTACGACGGTAGAAGACAAGCCTGAAGCAATCAACGAGACGCCAAACAACACAGATGCGGCTTTACCTACCAATGGCGTTAGTGTCATGTATGCCGTTTCAATTTCCGCCACATGTTGGTTGCCTGAGTAATGGAATACGGCTGCGGCCATCGCCACAATTGCGATATTCACAAAACCTGCAATTACCATCGCAATCAACACATCAAAGCGAGTGGTACGAAGGCGAGTTTTGATGCTTTCGCCATAGCTGTTTTTAAACAATGCGAATGAAGATAAATCACGTGAGGCATTACGGTCGCGCCCAGAATGCCCGCAGCAAGGTAGATTTGATGGGAATCCGTAAAGGTTGGGGTTAACAGACCTTTCACCATCTCACCGCCTGCAGGGTGCGCAAAAAACAGTTCAGCAATGTAGATAACCGCCACCAACATCAAAAGTGAACCAATCACGACTTCTAGCGGTTTTTGACCTTTCTGGTTAAGCATCAAAATCATCACGGTTGCTACCGCAGTGATCATCGCACCTTCCATTAAGCTAATTCCAAACACCAACTGAAAGCCGACTGCTGCACCGATAAACTCGGCAAGGTCTGTTGCTATCGCGATGATTTCAGCTTGGATCCAGTAGAAGCCCACCGCCCATTTATTTGGTAAGTGGTCACGTAGATGCTCTGCTAGGTTTTTGCCTGTTACGATACCTAGCTTGGCGGATAAATACTGAATCAACATCGCCATTAGGTTTGCCCATAGCACTACCCAAAGTAGCTGGTAACCAAATGAAGATCCTGATTCAATATTTGTCGCAAAGTTGCCTGGGTCGATGTAACCAATCGCCGCAATAAACGCCGGGCCTAACATCAGCATTTTGCGTTTGATTTTATTGAATGCCGAAACTTTTGATGTTGTGGCAGCATCTAAATGTATGGATGCATTATTTATCGATACATTACTCATGACGATATTCCTCTCTAGTCGATGAGAAGAATCATACGTCCACACAAATGAGAATCAATATCATTTAGACACACAAAAACGGTAATTAAGATTTCAACAATTAATTTTTATTTATCGATAAACAAAAGCTATCAAAGATTTCTGTTGAATTTGGCTTGCCATCGACCAAAAACAACAATGCCGCGTTAGACGCGGCATTGAAAGCGGGGGATGGTTTCGATTACTTAGTCGCGACGGCCGCGCAATTGAATCGGTTGGTTGGAAGCGTCTGTTTGAATCATCACGCCACCGTAAGTAGCGTCATTACGACCTTTAAGAGTCAGGTTAGAATCCGCGCGCTCCACATTAACTTGGTTTGTTTGGCTAGTAGCCATATCAATGGTACCCGTGTATGAGCCATCGCCAGCGAATGCTACATTCATTGAACAAGCCATTAAGCCTACTAGTGCGATTAGTTTTTTCATACGTCACCTCGATTATTTGTGGTACATCGTTTCGATGAAGAAACTGTAGCAACAGTTCCAAAGTAGCACGAGGAAAACCCGAATTTACCAAATGGAAATCCTCGGTCAAAAAATGCTTTTCTGCCATAAACTTAGAATTGACCATCCCCTGTCTTTTTTTATAAGAGGCGGAGTTATGATGCCGTGGCAACGTTGGCTGGAGTAAAAGAATGACAATGAATCTAGATATGCAAAACGTCTTGGTATTAAAGCGCATGTATGAGCTGCGTAACGTTCGTTTAGTGGCAGAATCAATGGGGAAAACCTCAGGTGCCATCAGTAAGAACTTAACCAAGATGAAAGCGCAACTGGACGATCCTTTGTTCATTCAAACCAAAAATGGCTTTGAGCCGACCTCGTTTATTGAAGCCAACATGCCTCACTTTGAACAGATCCTCGCCAGTGCAGACGCCATTAAGCCACAGCAGTTTTCACCAGATTCATTTACGGGCGAAGTTGCAATCTACGCCAACACACTGTTTTGGGATCGATTCGGTGACAAGCTTTATCTCGAACTACTTAAGCAAGCACCGCACGCCAGCTATGCCTTTTTAAGATGGGGGGCGGATGCGCGCAATCGCATCATTGAAGGTGAGAATGCCATTGCTATTCACTACTTTGATGAAGACCTGCCTCAATCCATCGCTCAAAAAGAACTTGGTCGAGGGAAAGCCGTCTTCTTTGTGAAAGAAGATCATCCTGCGCAAGACTTTCAATCTCTAAGCGATTACACCTTTGTTCTGTTCAAAACACCGGGGTGGAACGATCACAAATACCCGCTGTTGGATCGATTGAGAAACATCGGTTTTCACGTTGAACCCAAAGTTGAGATTGAGCACCCTGCGATGATTCACAGCATTATCATGAACACCGACCATTTCGGTATTACCATGAGTGGTAACGTTCCTGAATCATGTCGCAGTATCGAGCTACCAAACGGGCTGGAACTTGGCGTGAGCTTTGTGATGAGCTGCCGACGTTCTCAGCAGCATGATCCACAAAACCAATGGTTGTTTGACGTGATTCAATCCATCATTAAGCAGCATTCAAAGCCAGATTAAAATTTGATTTCACCGAGTACCCCAAGCGTAATGGCTTGGTGATGCTTATTAATGTACTCAATATCTTGCAAGTAAGCGGTGTGGTGACAGTCCTCCATATTGGCTTGGAACTGAGCATCGCCCTTCGCAGCCATTGACCGCATGTGGTCTACTAACGCCGTCAAACGCAACGTCATTACCTCGACCAACTCTTCACGTTCTAATCGAGTACAGCCATAAGCATCACAGAAGATCTTGGCTCTTCGAATTTGCTCCTCAAGCGTCCCCATTTTGTCGTCTTCATCAGTTTTGAACGGTGCCCAGCCATATACAGAAAAAGCGATGTCCCATATTCGAGGAGCTGGGTGAGCGGTATCAAAATCGAATACCCCCACCACAACATCGCCCTCTAACGCGACGTTATAAGGCATGAAATCGCCATGGCAAATCACCTCTTTTGGAGAGCGTGAAGGCAGCATCCAGTGATGGACATCTTGTGTATTGAGCTTGAGAAAACTTTCAGAGGCATCGTGAAAACGACGTAGTAGCTTAGCGGCGGATTTCAGTGCCGTTAACGAGCTAATTGACCCTTCTAGCGGGTAATTGTAAGTCTCGCCTTCAACGAAAGTCAGCAGCTCTTTTCCCCCTTCAATGGAGACGGCTTTTGGACACGCGGCAAAGCCGTGGTTGTGGAGATGTTGGAGTAATTGATGAACCGTCATAGTCCAATGACTGGCAGGTCGGCTAACGAGCTCTCCCTTACGATAAATGGCATTCTCTCTGCCACCTTCTAACGCTTCCATTACAGCTCCTTGATGCTCAGAGCGTGCGCTCTGTGAGTGATGACGACATGAAACGTACTTCGTCATCTTAGCACTCGAACTTTACTCATGGAGGCCGATAATGTTTCAGATTGTTAGATAAATCGCAGTTCGTTTCCGTCTTGTGATTGAGCCCTAAAATTGCGCTTCTAGACTTTGCCTTAACCACCCGATAAATGCTTTCACGTGGGGCCTTTCTTCACCGCGAACAATCATGTGATGCGCACCTCGGCTTGGCATCGACCAATCTCCGATTTGCACCAACGAGCCTTGCTGAAGATGATCCTCGACCAACAAATCTCTTACAAGCAAAATGCCCAGTTGATTCACCGCAGCTTCAATCGCTAACAGAGAGTGCTCAAACTCTCCTGTGAGCTTCACCCCTTTGCATTCAACACCTTGATACGCTAACCAACCCTGCCACGTTTCTTGGTAGCCTCCCGTAGCCAACTTAGGCAAGCGAGCAAGATCAGATAAGTGAGAAATGGGATTCAGATGCAAAAAGCCTGGGCTTGCCACCACAATCCAGTTTTCTTGCGTCAGTTGAATGGCTTGCTGTGACTGCCAATCGCCATAACCATTGATGATCTCCACATCAGCGATATCACTGTTGCTCGGCATTGCGTTGGCGGTGGTAGAGACTTTAAAGCTCACTTTAGGATGTTGGCGATGGAAATCCGCCAGTCGTGGCATTAGCCATTGAGAACAAAAGCTGTGTGCCACGTGTAACGTTAACTGCGCTTGCTTTTGTCGGGAGAAAAGATGTTGAGTCGCAGCAGATAAACTCTGAAAGACGTGACTTACCACAGGTAAATAATCATGAGCAGCTTGAGTGAGATTGAGCTGAGCACCATTACGTTCAAACAAGGTGGCGTCTAAGTACACTTCGAGGGATTTAACTTGCTGACTGACCGCCGCACGGGTGACATTGAGCTCTTCTGCCGCCTTGGTAAAGCTTTGCAATCGAGCGGTTGCTTCAAACGCTTTGAGAGAATTGAGTGGCGGTAGGTTTTGCATATCAGGCTCCAGACGAACAAGTAAGAAAATACTATGACGGAGCTGTGACAGATAAATGAAGGGAAACAAAAAAGCCAGCGTCAGACGCTGGCTTTTAAAGTTACTGATTCAATAATGAATTATTGAGCAGCTTCTTCAGTTTGGTATTGGAACGCAGGAACAACAACTTCTACACGACGGTTCTCTTCACGACCTTCGCGAGTTTCGTTGCTAGCTACTGGGTTAGCTTCGCCCATACCTTTAACAGTCATACGGTCTGCAGCGATACCTTCAGCTTGGAAGTGATCAGCAACTGCTTGTGCACGCTTCTCTGTTAGCTGTTGGTTGTAAGCTTCAGAACCAGTTGTGTCACTGTAGCCGTTGATTTCAACTTGAGCTTGTGGGTAAGTGTTCATTAGCTCTACAGTACCGTTGAACGCAGAAGCGTCTTGTAGTTCAGCGCTTTCTAGGCCGAATTGTACTGTTGCTGTTTGAGCTGGGTATTCGTTCTCAACGATGCGAGTCGCTGGACGAGTTTCAACTACTTCTTCTTGAACTACTGGCTCAGAACCGAACTTGTAGTTGAAGCCGATACCGAAGAAGTCAGCATCCATGTCGTCGATGATGTCATCAGACATGTCTTGGTAACGTTGGTACTCAGCGCGTAGGCTCCAGTTGTAGTTGATTTGGTATTCAGCACCTAGAGAGCCAGTTGGTACGAAATCTTTCTCGTCACCAGCCATCATGTATGCAGCACCTACTTTAGCAAATAGGTTCCAAGAATCAGTTAGAGGAAGGTTGAACTTAGGAGCTAGAGTTAGCGCCCATAGGTCACCGTCAACTGTGTTTAGGCCAGCTTTGTTGAAGTTAGCTGTGAAGTTACCTAGGTAATCAACACCGTATTCAGCTGCAACGTATTCGTTGAAGTTGTAACCAATGTGCATACCAGCTGCGAAGCTGTCGTCATCACATGGAGCGTCTAGGTGACATGCGTCGTTTAGAGCGTTGTAACCAAGTTTGCCGCCGATGTATGTATCAGCAAGAGCAACATTCGACATTACGCCACCAGCTAGAACGGTAGCCACTGCAAGAGCGATCTTTTTCATTATTTTTCCTTTATGCGAGGCGACCCGATTACTTTCCCCAGAAAAATCTGTTTTTAGGAAACTCAGAACCTACACTGTTTTCAAGTGATTAAAAACTACGCCAACAATCTCTATTAACGCATCATCATGCGACGCCTTAATCGGGATTCATCCATTAAGAGCGTTGGTTGGAATTTTGATGCACCTATCTGCCACAATATCACTGACGCCTTTAACCAGCACATCAGGAGTGAGAGATAACGATGAGCAAACCTCTGTAGGTACAAGATTCCGGGACGAAAATTATCCGGATTCTATCTTGTAATCACATAGCAACTAAAAAGTAATTTAATCGGCTGTGCCTACTTCAACCGCAAACTCTGGATCGGTAACCCTATGAGATGATATGAGTTTTGTGACAAGAATCTCGAAACGGACTTTAACAGAATAACCATCTCTAAAATAAATCATTATTTTTGTCGTCACGACAAAAAATTCTTATCGATACTCAGATAACCATCAGATATTGCAGATTTTTTGTTTAAAGCGCTTAGAAAGTAGTTCGTCAGTAGAGAACGTGGAAAGAATAGTGGCAGAAAAGACAGCC
This sequence comes from Vibrio sp. CUB2, assembly GCF_001557945.1. NCBI lineage: Bacteria > Pseudomonadati > Pseudomonadota > Gammaproteobacteria > Vibrionales > Vibrionaceae > Vibrio > Vibrio sp. CUB2. The sequence continues at coordinate 87,515 of NZ_LNRB01000011.1, forward strand.
CGTAAAGTACGGGCTGTGAACGAATTGCGTTAAATTTTGTCAGAGACCGCCAATGTTGCAGCCAAAACATCCTGTCCAAACAAAACACTACGCTCAGGAGACCAACCGTACAGAGGGTCTGGATGGTTGTTATTGTCTTTGAATGGCATTTCAATCGTGTAAGACAAACACTTGAATTGCTCTGCTACCCAGTTAGAGCCAACGGTTAGGTTCGCTTTACCCGGTTCATCTTTGTCGTAACCAATCTCGTCTTGGAACTCTGGTGTAATCGTCAGAAGTGCTTGTTTAAACGCGTTTTCCAACTCAGCCATGCCTTCGTTATAAGAAGGAATACCTTCAGAGCCCGCCACAAAGTTGTAAGGGATAGCTTCATCACCATGAATATCTAGGAACATATCCACGCCAGTTTCTAGCATGCGCTCACGAACCAAGAAGACTTCAGGACTCTTTTCCATTGATGGCGTTTGCCACTCACGGTTTAGGTTTACGCCCACCGCGTTAGTACGTAGGTGACCACGCACACCGCCGTCTGGGTTCATGTTTGGCACAACGTAAAGTACTGCTTTTTCAAGCAATGCGCGCGCAACCGTGTCGTTCTCATCAAGCAGACGTTGGATCATGCCTTCCATGAACCATTCCGCCATCGTCTCACCTGGGTGCTGACGTGCAATCATCCAGATTTTCTTTTTGCCTTCTTCTGGCTCACCGAAAGTAAGCAAGCTCATGTCATTGCCATCTAGCGTATGGCCAAGCGTCTCTAGTTGGCAGTGGTGCGCGCTTTGTGCCATGTGTAACAGGTCTAGGTGACGGTCGTACGTGTAAGGAGCAAAGTACGCGAAGTAAATTGAGCTGCGCTCAGGGATAACAGTGAAAGTCAGCGTGTCGCCATCGAACTCTGCCGGTACTCGGAACCACTCTTCACGATCGTAAGACGCAACCACGTCGTAACCTTGCCAACCTTCTGGGTAAGCCGATTTCGCAAGATCAAGAAGTTTGATGGTGTGTGATTGCTCGGCTTCTGTCTCTAGACGGAAGTGGAACCACTGGTAGAATTCCGACATGTTGTCGTTAGGAATTTTGAGTTGGATGTCGTTTTTGTCGTCCGCTTTCACTACGTGAATGCTGCCGCTGTCAAAGTTGCTGAATACTTTCATTTTATTACTCACCTTTTGCATCTGAGCTTGAAAGACTGAGGCTAACACAAAGGGAAGAGGTGCCTCTAACACTTTCACTTCTTCCCTATCTGTTTGCGATCAAAATATTCAGTTTAGTCGAGCTTATCCGCTTTGCCTGCTGGTCCCGCGAGTTTTGCTAGCCACTTATCCCAGATGAATGGCGTCTGCTCGTTATCTTCTGCTTCCTCTTTTCGACGTACCGCGTCGCGCACCATCATTGCTCCCGTCCATCGGAATGGCTCTGGCGGGAAATGCCCCAACGGCCCTTTGGCTAAACCGCTTTTCGTCCATTCATTATCAATTCCCAGTACCAATGAAGATAAGATCTTTCCGCCCATTCGAGTCTGCGCCACCCCGTTACCTGAATAACCAAAGCCATAAAAGATATTGCTTTGGTTATCTAACTCACCGAAGAATGGAAAACCAGTTGCGGAGCGATCTGAACCGCCCGTCCATGAATAAGCGAACTCAGCCCCTTTCAAGCGCGGAAACAACTTATCGAACGACTTACGCAGTAGCTCTTGATAGCGCGTTGGCTTGTTGAACATTGCGTTGACTTGGTTGTTGAAAGAGAACTGATTGCCGCCTTTCCCCAACATCAAACGGCCATCTGGCGTATCTCGGTAATAGTGAACGAAAATACGTGAATCCAACACGCTAGAACCGGCCTGCCAACCAGATTGAGAGAGCGCGTCACCAAGCGGTTTGGTGATCACCATGTCGGAAGAGACCACCACGATACTGCTTTTGAATTGCTTAAACTGCTCCACCATCCATGCGTTTAATGCCAACACCACCTGCTGCGCTTGAATATTTCCTGTAGGTGTACAGACAGTGGCAGGTTTTCCATAATCTAAACGCGTCATCGGCGTGTTCTCATAGATCTCAACACCCAATTCTATTGCGACGCATCTTAATCCTCTCGCCAATAAAGCAGGTTGAACGCTGGCTGCCACAGGAGAGTGAAAGCCCTCTATATTGCGCGGCGATCCCGCATTGGCACGCAGCTCCTCAGCTTGGCAATAGCGCCAACTATTCACTTCTAAACGCTTTAACTCGTCCACTACTGGCTGCATTCCCCCAGTTTGAGCGTGGTTGGTTGCAGTGTAATAAACCCCTTTCAAAGATAATTGCGCATCGATGTGGTGCTGCTGACAAAAGTCGTCAATCTCTAGCACGGCTTGTTCCGACTCTTTTACCAACCAAGCTGCGTGTTCTTCGCCGAATAAGCGTTTCAAGGTCGGAAACTTTGTCGACCAAGTCAACATACAACCGCCGTTTGCGCCCGATGCACCGCTGCCGCACAAACCTTTTTCAATCACAACCACCTGTTTTTCCGGTGATTGCTGCTTGATCATGATCGCAGTCCAAAGACCTGTGTAACCACCGCCGACAATAGCGACATCTGCTTGGATATTTTGTTGAAGTGGTTTAGCGGTTTCTGGCTGCTCAATTTCAAGCGCTTGCTTAAACCAATATGAAGGGTGAGTCATTCGATATCCTTTGTAAAAGTGACGCACACAACCGTGCCTTGTCACCACTTTACAAACCTACCGAATATTCAACGAGCTAGAAAAACTTACGCTGAGCGTTAGAAAATATTTATGAGATATTATATTTAAGAAACATATTCATCAGGAATATATATTTAATAATAAAAAAGGGGAGCAAATGCTCCCCAAAAATAATAGAACGAATATACAACAAGGATTAAACAGGCAATAGAGTTATAAATGCTAGCGAATAAATTAATTAACGATTACCAGGTTCACGCATGCGGTATTCGTATTTCACATTCAATATTGGTTGGTATGCGATTTGACCGTTATCTTGCAGGAATTCATCTACTGTTACTTTCGCATTAGTAATAGAGAAAGACTGGCGGTCTACGATATCAAATGAGCTTTTGAATTCGTCTCTTAGCTGTGCTGACGACTTGCTTTGATAGTTCTTAATCATTTCAAAGCCCATGTCGTAAGCGGCTTGTTTACTGTCGACAACATTACCATGAATGGTTCTGCTGTTATTAGTCCATTGGTAACCACCAGCAATAGCAGCGATTGGAGTAGCGGTTAATGCGATAAGACTTGCTAGAGTGATTAAACGTTTCATAATGTGCTCCTTACTTACCTTTTAAATATCGAGTTCCAAATACTCGATTAATGTAGGGTACGTATAGAGACCTATAGCGAGTCAGATTAATTTCAGAAAAATTTTAATTAATTTCCATTTTATTTTTAATTTACTGTTAGGCTCGGCTTTTGCTTTTAATAAAAAACCAAGTAAATCCGTAGATTAGCTTTTCTCGATAGCTTAATCAGACCGTCTAATTTTTTTTCTTATCGGATTGAATATATCTAATCGCTATAAATAAGTGCGTTTTGGATATGACACGATACCTCTCTCCTGTACGCACTCTGACCGCGAATCCTGACACTCTCATACCAAGCCTTACAATACCTCGCCACGCTTTTCTCATAGAATCCTCAGAAAAAGAACACTGTTCAAAACTAGTTCCTGTCTTAGCTGGAGTGAAGAACGGCTCACTTTGCTTTCTCCCTTTTTGCGTTCGATACCTAACGCTCACAGCCACATGACAGAACCGACACCACTGGAAATGAGTTTGGAGTGAAATAACCATGAATAAATCCATCCTTCACCACAGCAAAACCATTTACTCGGATGAGTATGCTGAGATTTATCATCCAATCTGGACATACCGCATCAAGTTCATTGCTCGTGCGTTGTTCTATCGAAAGTCATTTAAGTATCTGGCTGACAACATTGAAGCCTCACTGCTGGAGATGCTGTGTACGCGTACTCACCGTTTCTTAGAAAAGCCATTTCGTCCGTATATCGTAAAAAATAGCCCTGCGATTGATCGTTCAGCGCTTGTGGTTGATCACTACAACACAGTGTCGGAACTCGTCTCGCCTGAGCTAATGAAACAGATCTATACCGATGCTAAGGGACTCACTCTGATGACCTTTGAGATCGAGGATATTCTCTACACGGTCAGATTGGTTTATGAAGCTCGCTACCAAAAAGAAGGCGACATGAGCTTGGTATTACACAGCCAAGCAGACGGCAACTTCTATACTCTGTCGTTCACATTGGGACACGAGAACGGCGCTCGCAGCATCATGATTGGTGGCTTACAAGGCCCACGCAGCAACGAAACTAGCAATGAAAAAATCAAAAAGCTGACTCGTAAATTGTACGGTCAACGCCCAAAAAGTTTGATGGTCAGCCTTCTGGATCTTCTTGCTCAGATTTGGGGTGTTGAAACCATTCTTGCAGTGAAAACCCCGTCACACACTTATGCCGCTAAACGTTATAGCAAAGGGCGAATCAAAACGGATTACGATGCATTGTGGAAGGAACTTGGCGGTACAGAGTACGATCGCAACTTCTACTCACTCACAGTGAATGCTCCGCGCCGTGATCTCGATGGGATGTCGCGATCTAAACGTTCGATGTACCGTCGTCGTTATGAATGGCTAGACAACACCAAAGCAACATTCGAACAAGTACTAAGAAACTAAAAAAGCTAAAAGGCTAAAAGCTAAAAGGCTAAAAGCTAAAAAGCTGAGGAGAAACGTTCATGCGTTATTCATTCGTTGCTGCTCTGGTGTTGTCGACTCTTTCCCTATCGGCGAACGCAAGTACAAGCAAGCACATCATAGGCACGAACCTAGGTTATGGCGGTGTAAGCTATGACGCCCCCGCAAGTGAAGAATCCGGTGATATGTTTCTTGGTGAAGTTTATTACCGATACATGCCGACGCAAAACTTCGGGATTGAAGCGGGCTTCAAAGGGGCGTTTGATGGTATTGGCTCAACGCTGTTAAGCCCAATTTCAGAGGTTACCGACACGAGTTTTTCTGGCCCACGCTTAAGCGGCTATGCCAGCTATCCACTTGGTGCTGGTTTCGAACTTTACGGTAAAGCAGGTATGACGCTCTACACCCTTGAGTACACTTACAAGGTGAATGGACAGAGCCGAAACATTGAACACACTAGCGTTGGTGGTGAAGCGGCGGCAGGATTAGGATGGAGCTACAAGCACTTTGGTTTAAACGCAGAGTATGTGTACTCAAAGAACAGTGATTTTGATTCCGGTGGTGTGATGTTCGGCGCTCAATTGCGTTTCTGACGTCCCTTATACTCCTACCCCTTCCCCAACAACTAAAAAAGAAAAAGGCAGCGATGGCCTGAGTCGCTGCCTTTTTCTTTCATCAATATGAGTCAGTTCGTCAACGCAAGAATGATCCCTGCCACAATCGAAGTAACGCCAAGCCCTCGCGTGAGATACCATTTCTCAGACAGAAACCAAATCCCCATAAACAATCCAAACACAATGCTGATTTGCCTTAGTGCCACGACCAAACTCACGTTATCTGTCATGGTCATCGCAAACAACACCAAGCCGTAGGTGGATGCCATCATTACCCCTGCCATGCTGGCTGTTTTGCGGATCTGCCACGCTGTCTTAATCTCATCTGGTTTGCCCGTAACTAAGCACCACACAAGAGCAGGAATACCAATTGCCCAAAACTGCACGCCCAAGTAGAAGATTGCACTGTACTGATCATTCAAGATCTCTGATGCTTGTCCTGTGAGTAAACTCAGCGCTTCTTTGTCGACCACCGAGTAACCCGTTGTGCCTATTGCGGCAATCAATGCCCAGAACACACCGACGTTCAAATAAGAACCCAATGTCATCTGACGAAAATTCGTCAGTGGTACCAGCATACAACCAAGGGTAATCAGCAAGAATCCAAGCCACTGCTGACTGGATAATTCATGTCCCAATGCAACACTGATTGCGCCGACCATCATCACTGGCAGTGCCCGAGCAATGGGATAAACCACACCCACGTCAGCGTGCTTATAAGCGACAATCAAACCAACCAGATAAACCATTTGTGAAATGCCGCTAATGAACAGCAACCCCCAAAACTCACTCGGTAATGATGTCCAGCCAATGGTTGCCAAATACCAAATCAAATAAGGGGTAAGAATGAAACATGCAGAAAAGCTGGCCGCCATAGTAAACGCGAGTCCAGAGCCTGAGTTGCTTTTACCAAGGATATTCCAACCCGCATGGAGAACAGCAGAAAAAACGACGAGACCAATCGCCAACAAATCCATTTCAATGTTCCTGTCTGAATAAAATAAAGGCCCCGAGATGGAGCCTTAGATGATGAGAAAATCCACTTAACGATTGAGTTCCGCCAGAGATTCAATGCTGATGGCATCGTGTCGCCAATACTCGATATCGCAATCAATCAACTCACCGTGCTGGTTATAGTTGATGCGCTCCACCACCATCGCGGGAGTGCCAGCTGTCGCGCGCAGTGCCTGAGCCATTTCACCCAACAAAGTGCTGGTTGAAATGCGGTAGCGAATCTTTTGATACGTCACTCCATAATGATCGCGATAAATATCCGTCAGTGAATTTGATAAATCGTAGTCCAGCAGGTTCGGAAACAGCTCTGGGCGAATGTAGTTTGTTACGAATACCACAGGTCTATCTTCAAGGTATCGCACACGGTCGACTCGATACACATCCGAGAAAGGCTGCAAGTCCAGCAAGCGCGCCGCTTGTTTGTTTGCCAACGTCCCTTTTGCTGCGACCAAGTCCGTTTTTGGCACGCGATTTTGCGCTTTCGCCATGTTCGGAAAGTTCAGAGTTTGGGTTGGATCGTAACGCAATGGCTCAGGTGAGATAAACCAACCTCGGCGATCTTCGCGATAGATTCGACCTTCTGCTTCTAGCAGTGATAAAGCTTCACGCAAAGTAACGCGTGTAGTATCGAACGACTCCGCCAACTTACGCTCTGCTGGCAGTTTTTGACGCGGCGATAGCATGCCCGCTTCAATCTGTTCAACAATCGAATCTTTAATTTTTACGTATTGCACGAAGTGTCCTTATCTTTTGCGCCAAGCCTGTGTGCGATTCTCTAACAATTTACCCAAAGTCATCTGAACAATCTTCGCAATTGCGGCAGCCATCATAATCATCACAGCCATTGCCGCTGCAGCGCCAGTTTGACCTGCATCGTCCATATTCAGAATCGAGACCGAAGCCGGAATCGTATCGGTTGAGTAAAGGAATACTACCGCAGAAGTGGTGGTCAATGCATTAACAAACAAGTAAGTCGCAATGTCCAAAATCGCAGGTAAACACACAGGTAATGTCACTTTAAAGAACAACTTGTATTGAGGAAGCTTCACCGATGCTGCTGTGGCTTCAATCTCCGATGGCAACTGCTTTAGCGCTGTCAGGGCGGTCATGTGACCCACTGTGTAGTAATGCACTACCGTGTTAATCACCAAGAATGCCATGGTGCCATAAAGCACGTTCAGAGGATTGTTCGCATCATTGAAGTAAAAGATGTAACCCAAGCCAAGCACCATACCAGGAACCGCCATTGGCACCACGCTAAGCATTTGCATCACTTGACGAATTGGACCAAACGCACGTCCTTTCTCAATGCAGTAAGCACCGACAAAGATAATGGCTGTACCGATCACTGCCGTCCAACCTGCCAGCGTTAGCGAGTTGAAGAATGGGCTCCAACCGTAAGTGCTCATTTCAGCAAAGTTGTAGTTGTTTAACGTTAGAGCTTTGTCCCAAGGCCAGAACGTAACTAACGAGCCATACACCGCCATACCAAGCACTGCCAACACTGCAATAGAAATGATGCCGCAGTAAACCATACAAATGCTGTCGCGCACTTTGTTAGGCTCTGGCTGATAAGGTACCGAGCGTGTGTCGAATAAGCTCTTCTGCTTTTTCTGTACCCAGCGGTCTGCGCCGAATGCCATTACCGCAGGGAATAGAAGCATAATGCTGGTAACCGCACCCATGGCAAAGTTTTGCTGTCCCACCACTTGCTTGAAGATGTCAGTCGCCAGAACGTTGTAGCTTCCACCAATCACTTTCGGCACACCAAAGTCCGTGATAACTAGCGTAAAGACGACGATAAGCGTACTGATCAAACCGTATTTCGCCGCAGGTAACGTCACCATAAAGAAGGTTTTGATGGGTGAGGTTTTAAGTGCACGTGCTGCTTCATACAAGCGGGCATCTGAAGTGCGCAGCGAAGTGGTTAAGATCATCAATGCATGAGGAAAGGTCCAGAAGATCAAACCCATCGAGATACCAATCACGCCGTAAATCGAGTTTCCTAACAGCATCTCTTTGGCAATGCCTTGATTACCGAAAAGGAAAATCAAACTGATCGCTGGTAACAACGAAGGCGCGAGAATCGGCGCAGTACCTAGGATTTGGAACAAACCTTTAAACGGCATGCATGAACGAGTCAGCGCGTAGGCATAACCAAACGCAAGCACACCCACTACCGAGGTCACTATCACGCCCAAAGTGAAGGTGTTGCCCACCGACACCCACAAGCTTGAAGAAGAAAAGTACGTCGCAAAGTTGGCCAAACCAACGAATTCGCCATTGGCATTTTGCACACTCTTGGTCAACATTGCCCAAAGTGGCATCAAGATGAACAGCACCATCATGGTCGACAAACCAGCGAGCAAGCCAAACAACACAAGGTTGTCGCGGCTAACACGTCCGAGTAGGGATTTTGCTTTGTCTTGTGTGGTTAGGCTATTCATCGTCATTGTCTTCGCATCCATGTTTACACCTACGCCGCTAGCGCTTTATCAACCGAGGGTACGGCGTAACCATGCAACCCTTCTTCAGCAAACTGGATGTAACGTACATCGCCCGCCTTGATATTGAGTTTTTGAACCGTTTCCACAGGCACATCTACGACGATGGCTTTCGTTGAGCTGTCGTTTTGCAATACGCAATCAATGCGGAAAAACGCCCCCAGAAACTCGGTTGCGGTAACTCGCACAGGTAAAGAGTTGTTGTAGTTTTCAACGAACTTGATACTTTCAGGACGCACCGCAAGGTCAAAGCGGTCACCACGTTGAACCTTACGATTGGTTAAGCTTGGCGCTGGCATCAAGGTTTCAGCAATGCGCACTTGGGAGTCCGTTGCTACTGAGGTTTCAATAAAGTTCATGCTGCCGACAAACTCAGCGACAAAGCGCGTAGCTGGTTGTTGGTAGATCTCTTGAGGTGTGCCGACTTGCTCAATCACACCATGGTTCATTACCACGATACGATCCGCCATCGACAGCGCTTCGTCCTGATCGTGCGTAACCATGATGGTGGTGATGCCAAGCTTACGTTGCAGCTTACAAATCTCGTCACGTAAGTGAACACGTACTTTTGCATCCAGCGCTGACAGCGGCTCATCAAGTAACAGTAGACCCGGTGACAACGCCAATGCACGAGCCAAAGCAACACGCTGCTGCTGACCACCAGAAAGTTGGTTAGGGAATTTCTCGCCAGAGGTTGGAAGACCAATGGTTTCTAACCAGTAATCTACTTTCTCTAGCGCTTCTTTGGTCGACATACCTTGGTTCTTCAAACCCACCGCAATGTTCTCTTGCACAGTTAGGTTCGGAAACAGCGCGTAAGATTGGAATACGATGCCGAAATCGCGTTTCTCTGGTGGTAAGAATGTGGTCTCTTGACCGTTTTGAAAGATTGCACCAGATGTTGGCAAGTCTAGACCTGCAATGGCACGTAGCAGAGTGGTTTTACCGCAGCCAGAAGGACCAAGAAAACAAACGAACTCGCCCTTCTCAATCGCTAGCGAGATTTTCTTTAATGCAGTGAACTGTCCGAATTGCTTCACTACATTTTCAATATTTAGGTAATGTTGGTTAGTTGACATAACACACGCTCCAAATGGTATATACCAACTTTAGTTTTGGAGTGTTACGTTCCAATGACAAATTTATAGCCAGAAGATGACAAATAGATGAAGGGCGATGAGGTTTGTTTCTGCGCTTGCAACCCCCTCCAACTCCCCCTTCTATCAGCATTGTTTGCCAAGCATTTAAATTTGGTTATCAAGGGGGAGAGTTTTCTTTGCTGCGGTGAGCTCTGTGCTTTCCCGACATCATTCTGAAAGAGCCTAGGCAAGTATTCAGAATCTACTTTAAGCGCGTGGGATGTTGCATTGTGAATTAAACTATCCGCGAATGCAGAGCCAGTTCCTCCCCTTTACCAACATGACTGTTGTAGTTCCCAGAAGTTAAAGCCAAGGGGAGGTTAGGTGGGGTTGATGGTTTAACGTTAGGTGCGATTCCAACCCCCTCCAACTCCCCCTTCTCTCGACATGCTTTGCCAAGCATTTGAATGTGGTTATCAAGGGGGAGAGCTGTTCTTTGCTGCGGTGAGCTCCGTGCTTTCCCAACGTCATTCTGAAAGAGCCTAGGCGAGTATTCAGAATCTACTTGAAGCGCGTTGGATGTTGCATTTTGAATTAAATTATCCGCGAATGCAGAACCAGTCCCTCCCCTTTACCAGCACGACTATTGTAGTCCCCTAAAGTTGAAGCCAAGGGGAGGTTAGGTGGGGTTGCTTAACGTCGAGGTAGGTGCTTGCACCCCCCCTCCAACTCCCCCTTTTCTTGACATGCTTTGCCAAGCATTTGAATGTGGTTATAAAGGGGGAGAGCTGTTCTTTATTGCGGTTAGCTCAGTGCTTTCACGATGTCATTCTGAAAGATTCTAGGCGAGTATTCAGAATCTATTTTCAGCACGTTGGAAGTTGCATTGTGAATTAAACTATTCGCGAACGCAGAACCAGTCCCTCCCCTTTACCAGCATGACTATTGTAGTCTCCCGAAGTTGAAGCTAAGGGGAGGTTAGGTGGGGTTGCTACTTTTAGGCTGTTTACTCTCACCTCTTCTAAAAACAAAAAATCCACCTCAATCGAGGTGGATTTCAGCATTCAACTCAAAGCAAATTCAATTAAGACTTTGGCTCTGATTTCGCGTCGAACTTCTCAGACCATGCCGCTAGAATCTCTGCACGCTTGCTACCCATTTGCGCGAAGTCCATCTTCGCCATGTTCTCTTGAACGTTCGGGAAGTTAGACACAGTCGCTTTAACTTCTTTATGTGCAACCACTGGGTACATTTCTACGTAAAGCTCGTTTGCTGCTTTAGAGATTGACCAGTCGACAACGCGCTTCGCTGCATCCGATTCTTTTACTAGGCCAACGGCTTCTGATTCCCAGCCGATGCCTTTTGGTGTGATAACCGCTAGTGGTGCGCCTTGTGTTTTCAGCTTCGCGCCGCGGCTTGCCATCGAAATACCGATAGCCACTTCACCCATACCCGCTTGAACACATGGTTTAGAGCCAGAGTGAGTGTAGTGTGCAATGTTCTTATCTAGGTCACGCATGTAGTTCCATGCCTGATCTTCACCCATGTTTTGTAGCCAAGCAGAAACCTGCATGTAGCCAGTGCCCGAAGACGCTGGGTTCGGCATTGCAATGTGACCTTTGTAAACCGGTTTCGTTAGATCTTCCCAAGATGTTGGTTTAGGCAGGTTAAGTTGTTTCGCTACCGCTTCGTTGAAACAAACTGCGTTAAAGAATGCATCGTTACCGAACCAAGCTTGGTTTGATTGAGGGTCGTTTAGGTTCGCGTGCAGCTCTTCCAAACCTTTTGGTGTGTAAGGCTTAAGAAGACCTTCATCTTTAAGCAGTGCCATTGACGAGCCAGCAAGACCCCAAACCACTTCCGCTTGGGGGTTGTTCTTTTCTGCCAGCAATTTCGCCGTCATGATACCGGTTGAATCGCGAACCCACTTAATCTTTATATCTGGGTTATCTTTCTCAAACGCAGACTTGTATTTCGCAAGAATGTCAGTTTCGAAAGCGGTGTAAACCGTGACTTCCTGTGCTGCCATTGCATTCGTAGCTAGCAGAGAGACAAGTGCAGCCAGCGATCCTTTCATCAAACGGTTTTTCATCATTTTCTCCAGTTAATTTGGCTAAGTTTTCATTTGGTCTGTACCAGTTGACGATAACCACCCTACTGAGCCTTTGTGACGAAATCATGACCATTAAATGGCAGTTTTACGAAAATTTGCGATGAATAATCGTTCAATTGATCCGCCATTTTCTGGATATTAAAGTTTTATGAAATTGGATATTCGCCTATTTACTGCCCTTTTCTTCCTCGCTAGAGTGAACTCAAAATTTGGTGTAGACCAATTAGCCTATTCTGATGGAAATCGAGATGAAAAACGAATACCTACTACTGACTCCAGGTCCTCTATCTACTTCTGAAACGGTACGTGAAGCCATGCTTAAAGACTGGTGTACTTGGGATGATGAATACAACAAAGACATTGTAGAAGTGATCCGCACTAAGCTTGTAAAACTGGCGACGGAGCAAGACGGCTACACCAGTGTACTAATGCAAGGTAGCGGCACCGCATCAGTCGAAGCAACGATTGGCAGTGCCATTGGCAAAGATGGAAAATTGTTGGTTGTCGACAACGGCGCTTACGGTGCACGTATCGCTCAGATCGCTGATTACCTAAATATTCCATGCCATGTAGTTTCCCCAGGTGAAACATCACAGCCACACTTGAACGAGGTGGAAACTGCATTGGCATCGGATCCTGCGATCACACACGTGGCAATTGTTCACTGCGAGACAACCACTGGCATGCTTAACCCAATTGAGGCATTTGCTTCTGCGGCAAAAGCACACGGTAAAGTCGTGATTCTCGATGCCATGTCGAGCTTTGGTGGCATTCCTATCGATATTGCAGAATTAGGCATCGATTTTATGATCAGCTCTGCAAACAAATGTATTCAAGGCGTTCCGGGCTTTGGCTTTGTGATTGCGAAACAAACTGAGCTAGAAAAGTGCCAAGGTCAGGCACGTTCTTTGAGCCTTGATCTTTACGACCAGTGGCACTGCATGGAAGTGAACCACGGTAAATGGCGTTTTACGTCTCCAACGCACACGGTTCGCGCTTTCTATCAAGCATTGATAGAACTGGAGCAAGAAGGCGGCATTGAGGCTCGTCATAACCGTTACCAAACTAACCAGAAAACACTGGTTGCAGGTATGCGCTCTTTGGGGTTTGAGCCACTACTGAGTGATGATCTTCACTCGCCAATCATCACTTCTTTCTACTCTCCGACGCACAGTGATTACCAATTCAAAGCGTTCTACACACGTTTGAAAGAGCAAGGTTTTGTGATTTATCCGGGTAAGGTATCGAACGCAGATTGCTTCCGTATCGGCAACATTGGCGAAGTTTACCCAGCAGATATCGAGCGCTTAATCGGTGCAATTGAAAAAGCAATGTACTGGCAAGTTGCATAAAGCAGCCTTCTGATTGAGAGAGCGTTATGACTCAGAATATCAAACCCACCCATTTCCGCAGCGAAGGGGATGTCAACACGACGCCAGCGCGCCAAGCTTGGAATGCATCGATGGACGACGAACGCACGCAAGCATTATTGAAGCGTGATTCGGAAGTCTTTCTTCATCAAGCCATGTCAACGCCTTGCTTAGATACCTTGGAAGCAGCAGAAGGCATCTACATCCAAGATGCTACCGGTAAAAAATACATGGACTTCCATGGCAATAACGTCCATCAGCTAGGCTACGGTCATCCGCATGTGATTAAGCGTGTGCAAGAGCAAATTGCCAAACTGCCGTTTTCACCACGTCGTTTTACCAATGAAACCGCGGTTGAATGTGCCGAAAAACTCACCCAAATCTGTGGCGGCGAGTTGAATCGCGTGTTGTTTGCTCCGGGTGGCACATCTGCGGTTGGCATGGCTCTTAAATTAGCACGCCACATCACGGGCAACTACAAGGTGGTCTCTCTGTGGGATTCCTTCCACGGCGCATCGTTGGATGCCATCTCAGTAGGTGGTGAAGCGTGTTTCCGTCAAGGCATGGGACCATTAATGGCAGGCGTTGAGCGCATTCCACCAGCCGTATCTTACCGAGGCGCTTTCCCAGTTGCCGACGGTAGCGATGTGCATTATGCCGACTACCTTGAGTACGTGATTGAGAAAGAAGGCGGCGTGGGCGCGTTTATCGCAGAAGCGGTTCGTAATACCGACGTACAAGTGCCGAGTAAAGCCTACTGGAAACGCATCCGCGAAATCTGTGACAAACACAATGTCATGCTGATCATCGACGACATCCCTAACGGCATGGGTCGCAGCGGTGAATGGTTTACCTACCAAGCCTACGACATCGAGCCAGATATTCTGTGCATCGGTAAAGGTTTGGGCGGAGGCTTAGTGCCTATCGCAGCCATGGTAACCAAAGACAAATACAACACCGCCGAACAAATCTCCATGGGTCACTACACTCATGAGAAAAGCCCTATCGGTTGTGCTGCAGCACTGGCAACCATGGAAGCCATTGAGCAAGACGGCTTGCTAGATAAAGCCAAAGCCGACAGCCAGTTTATGCGTGAAAAGCTGCTAGAGATGAAAGCCAAGTACCCTGTGATTGGCGATGTACGTGGCATCGGCATGTTATGGGGCATTGAGTTGGTCACTGACCACGAAAGCAAAGCACGCGCGTATGACGAAGCGGAAGCTGTGTTGTACCAATGCCTCAACAATGGCGTGAGCTTCAAGGTATCGCAAGGCAATGTGATTCAACTCAGCCCACCGCTGATCATCACTCGCGAACAACTAACAGAAGCGTTGGCGATCTTCGAAGAAGCCATCGCCAAAGTGTGCAAAGACTTTAACTACTTTTAGGGTCGATAGACCTCAACAAAAACCAATTTATCCTGAGCGCAGTTCCAACGTGTAGGCAGCGCTCTGGCAAGCAAGAAAAAGGATTGAACATGAGCAACTCACCAATTCAAGCAGTGATCTTTGACTGGGCTGGCACTATCGTCGATTTCGGCTCTTTTGCGCCAACCAGCATCTTTGTGGAAGCATTCAAACAAGGCTTTGATTTTGAAATCGACCTTGAAGAAGCGCGCGAACCAATGGGTCTTGGTAAGTGGGATCACATCCAAGCTGTGGGTCGCATCCCTGCAGTTGATAAGCGTTGGAATGAGAAGTTTGGTCGCTCAATGACCAGCGAAGACATCGACGCTATCTACGCAGCATTCATGCCTCTGCAAAAAGCAAAAGTGGCTGACCACGCAGAGCCAATCCTTAATGCGATTGAAGTTGTGAACGCTCTGAAAGACAAAGGCATCAAGATCGGTTCTTGTTCTGGTTACCCTCGCCAAGTGATGGATGTACTGATTCCTGTTGCAGCGGATTACGGCTACAAACCGGATTACGTAGTAGCCACGGATGACCTGCCACAAGGTGGTCGCCCTGCGCCATTTATGGCACTGAAGAACGTGATTGAGCTGAATGTAACCGACGTTAATGCGTGTATCAAAGTGGATGACGCCGCACCGGGCATCGATGAAGGTCACAACGCCGGTATGTGGACCGTTGGTTTGCTGCTTTCTGGTAACGAAGCAGGTCTCACGTTTGAAGAATACCAAGCCGCGGACGAAGCAACACTTAATGCCGCTCGTGAAAAAGCGCGTGCAAAATTGCTCAAGAGCTCGCCGCACTATCTCATCGATACTATTGCTGACTTCCCAGAAGTAGTGGCAGATATCGAACGTCGCCTAGCAGCAGGTGAGCGTCCTTAGTAGAGAATCATTATTCTCACGCATAAAAAACCTCTCAGCATCGAGAGGTTTTTTGTATCGCGTTTTGTCGCTAACCAAATCAAATTAGTTGATCGCAGTGCTCGCTCGGCGTTTTAGCTTAAAGCCCATGTCCGTTGCGTGCTCTACAGGCTCACCTTTAATGGCTTGCAGTAACTTGTCTGCAGCTTTCGTCCCCATGCGTTCGTAGTCGAATTCCGCACAGGTCAAACTTGGATAGGCGTGCTCACCCATGGAAGAACCTTCTAAACAAATAATCGCAATGTCGGTTGGGACTTTCAGCACTCGTCGGTGACACTCAAACAATGCGCCAATCGCAATCTCTTCATGGCTACATACCAGAGCATTCAAACTTGAATCGCGCAGCAATAGTTTTGCCAATCCTTCCGCACCTAATTGTGAAGATGGCGCTTCGTGCGTGGTTAAGAAATGGTCCGGCGCAAGGTAGTTCTCAATCATCGCGCTTTGCCAGCCGTGTAGCTTACGTTGCAAAGTGGAGTGATCGCCGCGCGCACCAATGAAGCCCACGTTCTTGAAGCCTTGCTCAATCACATGCTTGGTACAGGCTTTACCCACCTCAAAATGGTCAACACCGATATTGAGATAACTGGCTTTCGAACTTAACTCAGCAATTTCCAATACTGGTGTGTTCGAGGCTTCCAAAAGTTGATTGGTTCGTTGGCTGTGTTCATTACCAAACAGCACCACTCCCGCTGGGCGGCTCTCAAGAAATGTCGAAAGCAGTTTCTCTTCTTGCTCTACCGAGTAATCACTGTAGCCAAGCAGCAACTGATAACCCGCTTTGTTCAACGCTTGTTGAAAGCTCGGTAAGAAAAGCGCGCACGCTTTTTCAAACAGGGAAGGAATGATAAGAGCGATGGAGTAACTTTCAGCAGACGCCAAAGCCCCTGCCGCTTTATTCGGGATATAGCCGAGCTCATCAACCACTTGTTGAATCTTTTCTCTCAGCTTGTCAGATACTAGCTCGGGCGTTCGTAATGCTCTCGACACCGTCATGGTGCCTACGCCGGCTTTTTTAGCGACGTCCGCCAAGGTGACATTGCCAGTACTTCTTCGTTTGCGAGGTTCGCTCATTGTTCTTATTTAGTGTTCTCTATTTTCTGCCGCGACATCTTACCACAGCGTTTTATTGGTTTTGATATTAGCGCATTAGAAGTCGATCACAAGCATATGAAACTCGGACGACTGATAAAAATGGTAGCGCTATCACAATTTATGATAGCGCTATCAGATAGCGCTACCATTTGTGATCATTCTCAGGTTTTTCTGACAAATTGATCGATAAAGTACCCATCAACAAAACAACAAACCGGAAAGATCCAATGCTACGTGAACTGATTACCTCTGATGTGATTCGCATCCATTCTGATGCTACTGACTGGAAAGATGCGGTGAGCAAATCCTGTGAAGCACTGATTGAAAATGGCGCGATTGAGCCAAGCTACGTGGACGCTATTTACCGCTCACACGAAGAGCTCGGTCCTTACTACGTGGTAGGTCCTGGTATGGCAATGCCACACGCTCGCCCTGAAGATGGCGTTAACCGTTTGTCTCTTGCCATCACGGTGATTCAAAACGGCGTGAACTTCGATTCTGAAGGTAACGATCCAGTGAAAATGCTGGTTACGCTAGCCGCGACAGACAGTAACTCACACGTGGATGCGATTTCTAAACTGGCTGAGTTGTTTATGAATGAAGAGCATGTAGAAGCCATCTGCACCGCTCAAAACACACAAGATGTTCTAGCGATCATCGAAAAATACTAACTCCTGATGTGCCCTTCGAAATGGGCATACACCCCTATAAAAAGAAAAGGTCTGAATTATGAAAATTATGGTTGTTTGCGGTCACGGTCTTGGTACTAGCCTAATGATGGAAATGAGCATCAAAGGCATCGTGAAAGAGTTGAATGTAAACGCAGAAGTAGATCATATCGATCTAGGTTCTGCAAAAGGTACGGATTGTGACATCTTCATCGGTACTAACGACATCGTTGAACAGTTGAACGCACTTGGCGTTGAACCTCGCATCGTTGCGCTTGATAACATGGTCGACAAAGTGGCAATGAAAGAGCGTCTATCTGTAGCACTTCAAGAGCTTGGCGCTCTATAAGGTGGCGTTATGGAGTTTTTCAGTTTCTTAATGAACGATGTCCTATCAGAGCCGGCGGTTCTGGTAGGTCTTATCGCCCTAATCGGCTTAATTGCCCAGAAAAAACCGGTCACCGAGTGCATTAAAGGCACGGTAAAAACCATTCTTGGTTTCATCGTGCTTGGCGCGGGTGCGGGTCTGGTTGTGACTTCACTGGGTGACTTTGCGACAATTTTCCAACACGCGTTCGGCATCACAGGCGTGGTTCCAAACAACGAAGCTATCGTCTCTATCGCGCAAGAAGCGTTTGGTAAAGAGATGGCGATGATCATGTTCTTCGGTATGTTAGTGAACATCTTGATCGCTCGCTTCACGCCATGGAAATTCATCTTCCTAACAGGTCACCACACGCTATTTATGTCGATGATGGTAGCGGCGATCCTTGCTTCTAGCGGCATGAAAGGTGTTCCACTGATCGCACTTGGCTCTCTGGTTGTGGGCTCTGTGATGGTGTTCTTCCCTGCGATTGCTCACAAGTACATGAAGCAAGTTACAGGTTCTGACGACGTTGCGATTGGTCACTTCTCTACCCTTTCTTACGTGCTAGCTGGCTTTATTGGCAGCAAGTTCGGTAACAAAGAACACTCTACTGAAGAGATGAACGTACCTAAGAGCTTGTTGTTCCTACGTGATACGCCAGTAGCAATCTCATTCACCATGGGCATCATCTTTATGGTGACGTGTATCTTCGCTGGCGGTGACTTTGTACGCGAAGTCAGCGGTGGTAAACACTGGTTCATGTTCGCGCTGATGCAATCCATCACATTCGCCGGTGGTGTGTACGTTATCCTTCAAGGTGTACGTATGGTTATCGCAGAAATCGTTCCAGCGTTTAAAGGTATCTCAGACAAACTAGTACCAAACGCAAAACCTGCGCTTGATTGTCCGGTTGTATTCCCATACGCACCAAACGCGGTATTGGTTGGCTTCCTATCGAGTTTTGCAGCAGGTCTTTTGGGTATGTTCCTACTTTACGTGATGGGTCTTACTGTGATTATCCCTGGTGTCGTTCCACACTTCTTCGTGGGTGCAGCAGCAGGTGTATTTGGTAACGCTACAGGTGGTCGTCGCGGTGCAATCTTGGGTGCTTTTGCACAAGGTCTACTGATTACCTTCCTACCAGTATTCCTAATGCCAGTACTTGGTGACCTAGGCTTTGCTAACACGACCTTTAGTGACGCAGACTTCGGCGCTGTTGGTATCCTACTGGGTCTGATTGTTCGTTAAGTAGTTAGTCTGAATATGACTAGCTGATAACTGACTTGATTGATGCGGGAATAGGCTCATCGGCATCAATCCTAAAGAGTCTCTAGTCATAGCAAGCGACTGACTTTAGAAGAACCGGAGCATGAAAGAAAACAAACGCCCCTCACGTGAGGGGCGTTTTTCTTTTTGGCACTATCTTAAGGAGGTTTGGTTTATTGAAACGTACTTCCGTTAGATAGCAGCTTTCTTGTCGGCTCTTGCTCGGTGTATTCGACCGCATCGTGATCCGCGAGCTTATCGACTTCCGCCTGTTCACCCACCACAACCAACACGTGTTGTTTCACCAGAGCGTCGACCACTTCAATGTTGTGCTGACGAAGAAGCGCTCTCACTTCGCTCTCTTTCCCTTCATGATACTTAACAAAGTAACGTGCAGGTTGCTGCTCGGCTTGATCTTGGCGTTCATCCACGAGAGGAAATCCTTGATTGTTTGCCAAGCTGCTTGAGCTCAGTCCGATTGCCAATAGTGCGGTAGCGCCTACCGCAGACAAAGAAAGTAAGGTCAACTTCTTCATAGTCACTCCTTATTGAAAGGTCAGAGTCCAACTGTTGATGGTGCCTGTGTCTCTTCTGGCATTGTCCACCGCTTTAAGTTCCCATGTGCCTTGTGATTCAAAACCAGAGAAGTCCGCTTGGAAACTGGTTTTAATGTCGTTCGCACCACCACCCGCATTGTCGTGCAATACTACTTGACCACCATCTGGTGACGTTAGCGTGACACGAAGATCACCAATGTAGGTGTGAGTGATATCCAAGTCGATAGTCACTGAACCTGCATCGCCAGAGCGAGCCACATCTAATGGGCTTACGATACCTGCAGAGCTGTTGTCAGGAATCGCTACTGCATTCGAGTTGGTGTAGCTAGAAGGTGCAGAACCGCCGCCTGATGAATCACCCGAACCGTTATGCGCGGCAACAAGAGAAACACCAGAGTACGCGCTGTAGCCGTAAACCAATACTTCATATTGCCCTGCGCCAGATACGTTCAAGCTACAGCTTTCGCCATTACCGCCCGCCCATGAACGACAGTCGTAAGTGCTGGTACTTGGTGTGCCATTGAAGCGTACGTAAAGGTCAGCATCACCAGAACCACCACTCATGTTGAATGTCGCTTGCGTTGCATCCGCTGGGACGTCAAACACAAATACTGTGCTTGATTTGCTGCCGCCAGAAAGCTGCGTTTTCGCCACACCATTTTCTAGAACGTTGTCGTTGCCAGAGCCGCCGCCATCTGGACCATTACAGCCAGCGTCTAGGTATTGTTTCGCTGCTTCAGCATTCACAAGACCATGACCTGTGCGGTTATCACGACCTGTTACGTCGATGTCCGTTGCTGTCTTGATCAGTGCGTTACGTACTTGTGCTGCGGTACAGGTTGGATGGTAACTCCACACTAAACCTGCAACACCCGTTACGTGCGGTGTCGCCATCGAAGTACCGTTGTAGTACTCGTAGTCTTCACCCTTGGTGGTCGATACCGTGATGTCTTGACCAACATAGCCCAACAGCTCCTGACCGAAAGCACGATCAACCGTTACAGACACAATACGCGCCGCGTTGTTTTGATCGACAAGGAAAGGATTCTGCAAACCCGGAAGCTCAGAGTTACTGTACACAATCGCCGCACTTGCGCCTGCGTTGTAACACGCTTGAACTGCATCGATTTCTGGGTAGTTGCCTGATGATTGGTTGCCCACACGCTCGGTCAAACAGATCTTGCCAGACATATCACCACAGCTGGAGCTGCTACCAGATACGTCACAACTTGCCAGTGTCGCCGTGATAGAACCGGCTACTGGATCAGGACCGTAACTGCCGCCCGATTGGATCAAGCGGTTGTGAGGAACGATGCCACGATCGAACTGGCTAACACCGTTCAAACGAATGTCTGAAAGCTTACCCTCGCCGACTGTCACCGTAGATAGAATCGCTACGCCCGGACCTGCGATTTCAACTTGGTCTGTCGCTTGAGAGAACGCCGCGTGATCACGCTTATCATCCACTGCCGCAACGGACATAACTGAGTCGTAAGACGCTGGGTAGCTGTGCGCAGTGTTACCATCGTTACCCGCAGCGGCAATCAGCAACACGCCTTGGTCGTAAATGGTTTGCAACGCGTTTTTCTCCGTCACACTCGACTGGCTACCACCAAGGCTCATGTTGACGACGTTCGCGCCGTTGTCAGCACAAGTTTGTACCGCTTTCACCAAGCTGGATGAGTAGCCCCAACCCGCTTCATTGAACACCTTAACGATGTGCAAATTCACGTTTTGGTTTGGCATAACGCCTTTGATGCCTTCCGTGTTGGCAATCGCGGCAATCGTACCCGCTACGTGTGTACCGTGAGCGTTGTTATTCCCCGGAACACTCCAAGAACCGGTACCGCTATCGTTTGTACCCGACACTCGGTTACCACTCAGATCGTTGTGCGCCAAATCGTAACCCGAGTCGATGATACACACGGTGCGATTCCCTGCATTTGAGTCATCCAGAAGCTGAGCGTTTACCGCCTCGTAGCCCCATGGGATAGTCTCACTTAACAGATAACGCGGTGGGTCAATTTCAACGTATTCCACATCGCTGCGATTACGTAATTGCCCCAACTCCGAGTCTTCCATCTCCACGCTGTAAATCGCGCGATTTCCTAGCTTTTCCACTTTACGCGCTTTGAGCTGATCTAAGACTGACTCTTGCGCGATGCGTGGCCCCCAGAATGAGTTCCCACCCAATGCTGAAGGACTGGACGTATCTTCTTTAAATTTGACGATGTATTTTGTCGGCAAGTTAGATTCGTCGAACCCCGTTAAAGGAGTCGCATGCGCTGACATCGAAAATGTCAGTGCTACTGCAACGGCAGACAATGAAAACAAGCCATTTAATTTAGTTGTTGTGTGATGCATTTGCTCTATTCCTTTTTGAGCTGATTTTTATTCACTTTATCCTCATGAAAAATCATAACCCTGACTTATGCATGAGCAATTCAGCTATAGGTTATCGCCTAAAAATGCCAAACAATTTGTTTCATGAATACACAACAATGAACAAAAGATCATCTAAACAACAGATTTAGTTAACATACAAAAACACCACCAAAACCTTATAAAGCAATTACTTATTAATACAAAAAGTGCATGTTAAATTAATGTTAGTGAGTAATTATTCTAGATTTTATAAAATCTTAGTATTTACCAAATCTATTGAAATACGATTGCGGTACCAAAATTGACAGAATGAATAATTAGATATTTGACTAAGTAGGGTATTTACTCAGAATGAGGGCGTTTGGTGAGATAAATTCTCACTTAAATCATGACGATAATCATCATAGAGAGTGAATCATGAATAAGACCATTACGTTACTTAGTGCATTATTACTACCACTGAGTTTGGCTCACGCCGACGAGCCATCACTGACTCCTGAAATGGTAAGTGCCTCGCAAGTCAGAAGTGCGCAAGCGAAACAAACCTACACTTATGTTCGCTGTTGGTACCGCACCAGTTATTCAGAAGACGAGCCTGCGACAGATTGGGAATGGGCAGAAAATCCTGACGGCAGTTACTTCACAATTGATGGCTATTGGTGGAGTGCTGTTTCTTTCAAAAACATGTTTTACACCGACACACCACAAAGCATCATCAAAGAGCGTTGTGAGCAGACCCTAGATCTGGCGAATGAAAACGCAGACATCACCTTCTTTGCTGCCGATAACCGTTTCTCCTACAACCACACCATCTGGAGCAACGATCCAGTCATGCAACCCGATCAAATCAACAAGGTCGTCGCGCTGGGTGACAGTTTGTCGGATACAGGCAACATCTTTAACGCATCACAATGGCGATTCCCGAATCCAAATAGCTGGTTCTTAGGGCATTTCTCTAACGGGTTTGTATGGACAGAGTACATTGCTCAAGCCAAGAACCTACCGCTCTACAACTGGGCTGTAGGCGGCGCAGCGGGTGAAAACCAATACATCGCTCTGACGGGAGTGGGTGAGCAAGTTTCATCTTACTTGGCGTATGCGAAACTGGCCAAAAACTACAAGCCAGCCAATACATTGTTTACGCTTGAGTTTGGTTTGAATGACTTTATGAACTACAACCGCAGCGTTCCCGAAGTGAAATCAGACTACGCGGAAGCCTTGATCAAACTGACCGATGCGGGTGCGAAGAACTTGTTGTTGATGACGCTACCAGACGCCACTCGTGCGCCACAGTTTACCTACTCAACTCAAGAGGAAATCGACAAGATCCGTGCGAAGATCGTCGAGATGAACGAGTTCATCAAAGCGCAAGCAGCGTACTACACAGCACAAGGCTACAACATCACTCTGTATGATACCCATGCCCTGTTTGAAAGCTTAACTACGAACCCAGAGCAACACGGCTTCGTTAATGCGAGCCAAGCTTGCCAAGACATTAACCGTTCGTCTTCTGCAGATTACTTGTATCATCATGCGTTGCGCTCAGAGTGTGCTTCTTCTGGCTCTGACAAGTTTGTGTTCTGGGATGTGACTCACCCAACCACAGCCACACATCGCTACGTAGCTGAGAAGATGCTAGAAAGCAGCGACCAACTATCGAACCATCCGTTCTAATCCTAGAACCCGAGGGACAGATAAGAAAAAGGCTGACGTAATGTCAGCCTTTATTGTTTTTGAATCCTGTTTATCTCGAAGCTTTGCCTCGTCTAGCGACCTTTATCGGTGCAGAATCGCCACCGCTTTGGTGGTCTTCTCTAAATTCTCTTCCGCTTGATCTGGAATCTTACTCGCGATGGTCGCATACAAGCTGTCGATCATGGCAAGTTTGACCAAGCGCGCGATGCCGTTTTTACCTAATAGCGGTTCTGGTGATGCCGGCGCGTATAGCGGGTAATCGGAAAGTTGGGACAACTCAGCGTGGAAGTTGTTGGTGATAGAGATGATCGTCGCACCAGATTGCTTTGCAAGGCGGACAGCATCCATCAGATCAACGGTTTGACCTGAATGCGATACCACCAGCACTACGTCTTTTTCGCTCAGCACGCTAGCCGACATCAACATTAAGTGACGGTCACGAGGCACTGATGCGCGAATACCAAAACGCAAAAGCTTGTGCTGGAAATCTTCACAGATGATGTTCGAACCACCCGCTGCGTACAACTCAATGTTACGCGCGTTAATGATAGCCTCGGCGGCAGCGCTCACCATGTTGGCATCCACAAAGTTGAGAATTTCCGTCAAGGCATTGATGGAGTTTTGCAGCACCTTAGTGACGATCTGCTCGCAAGAATCATCCGGCTGAAGTTGCTCACTTGGCGCGTAAGAATCTGAGTGATGATGAGCGTTTAACGCATCTTTAAGCTGTTTAAAACCACTGAAGCCAAGCTTCTTTGACACCTTAACGATCAACGCCGTTGACACACCCAATCGCTCCGCCACTTCTTTAATTGAAGTCGACTTCTGCATGAAGTGAGGCTTGAGAAAGTTTTCCGCAATGGATTGTTCGGTACGCGTGAGTGAAGGCATACGCATACGAATATTGGGAATTACTTGATTGACATCCACGGACAATATCATTCCTTGTGAAACAGTCGGATCATTATACATAGCTACCGCTCTCTCGTCATGGTAACTGCACTTGCAGCTACGGTTATGCCTCTAATTGCCAATGTGTTGCCGTGACTGCGCTTTCGCTCTCAATCACAAAACCCACACCTTGTGCGTTTTGGCCGAAGAAGCGTGATGTCGATACCGCCTCACCTTGGTTAATAAATGCTTCCACACATGAATGGTCGCGAAGAATTTGTAGATGACGAACCTCACCTTGCCACTGCTTTGATTCCCACTCACCCGTTTTCAGATTTCGGCGGATGGTTGCTAGCCCTTGTGGCGTCACTTGCAACTTCAAATCGGCAGCAACATCGATGGTCAGTTCTGCCGGAACATTTTCAATCAGCAGTTCAGAAGACAATCCATAAAAACGCAGCGATTGGTTGGTAAAGCTTTGTGGTTGCGAACGCAAAGATTCGAGTTCTGCACTTGGTTTTTGCAGTAAGCGTCCATCTTGAAGAATCAGTTCTCGCGGGCAAGTCATTTGGTGAATCCAGCCAAACTCTATCGTTGGTTGGTAAGATTCGAACTCATCTGGTTTCCCCATCCACCCAAAGAGAATGCGGCGGCCTTGCTCATCTTCAAATGTCTGAGGCGCATAAAAATCGAAACCATGATCCATCAAGACGCCTTTGCCATGTTCAAAGCCCGCCGTTGGGTAATCAAGTTGACCGAGATGATAAGTCACATCAAAGGTTTCCACTTTACGACCGTCCACTTCTAACCAGTTTTTCGGGCAAGTGATCAGCGCGTATTGGTCACCAATCGGGAAAAGATCTGGGCATTCCAACATAAAGTCATCACTTTGATGTTGATTGCGGCCATCACCAAATACTTCACCAACAAACTGCCATTGCTGCCTGTCTGATGAACGGTACAGCAGCACTTTGCCTTTATAATCGAGATCTTCTGCACCCAGCACCATGTAGTACTCACCATCGTGCAACCATACTTTTGGATCGCGCACATGGCCGCTGTAGCCTTGTGGTAAGTCGAGCACAATGCCTTGTTTCTCTACTTGTTTCCCCGCCTCTAACGTAGCCCTGCATTGGTAAGCGGTTCGGCCACCTTGTTCAAACTTCACGTTGCCGGTGTAAAACAGTTCCAGCGCACCATCCACCACCAAGCCGGAGCCAGAATAACAACCGTGCGTTTCGTAGTTTTCTGTTGGTGCTAACGCCAAAGGTTGATGCTGCCAGTGAATAAGATCTTTACTGGTGGCGTGTCCCCATGCTTTCGCACCATGCGCACACGCTTTTGGATTCCATTGATAAAACAGGTGATATTCGCCCGCAAAGTGCGCCAAGCCGTTTGGGTCGTTCAATAAGCCAAATTGCGGTGCAAAGTGCCAAGTCGGACGGAAAGGGTCTTCTTGCGGATTTGCCATCTGATTTAAGGCAATCGCCAACACGTCGTTAATGTAGGTTTGTTCTGCTGTCATGGTAAGCCTTATTAAAATCTAGAAACAGGAATCCCCCTGAAGTCAGGGGGATGAAAACACAAGGGATTACTTGTCTTGCAGCATCTTGTCTGAGTAACCAAATAGGTAAGTCAGAGTAAATGCCGTACCGATAGCAATTAAGTTCACCGCTAGGTAACCCAGCATTTGACCATTCAAGTAGAGCAGCGCTCCTGGAATTACCGTGATAGCCATGCCTGTTGCTTTCAAACCAAATACCGTTGCGAAGAAGCCGCCAACTGCACCGCCAATCAAGCCCATAATGAATGGTTTGAAGAAGCGAAGGTTCACACCGTATAGCGCTGGCTCAGTGATACCCAAGAATGCAGATAGTGTTGATGGCATTGCCAAAGCTTTGAGTTTCTTGTCTTTAGTTTTCACACCAACCGCAAGACAAGCAGCACCTTGTGCGGCGATTGCAGCGGTAATGATGGCGTTGAATTCGTTTGCACCAGTGTTGGTCAGCAATTGAATCTCAAGCAGGTTGAAGATGTGGTGCACACCCGTCATCACAACGATTTGTTGCAGACCACCAATCAAGATACCGCTCAGACCCAGTGGCAGATCCAGCATGAACTGTGCACCTTGCAGAATAATAAGTTCTAACCAGTGGAAGATAGGACCAATCACAAATAGAGAAGCCGTAATCATCACCAATAGCGTTAGGAATGGCGTGACGACTAAGTCCAAAGCTTCTGGTACGAAGTTACGAATACGGCGCTCTAGTTTGGCTCCCAACATACCGGCAATAAAGGCGGGGATAACCGAACCTTGGTAACCAAGCACGGGAATAAAGCCAAAGAACATGATTGGATCAAGCTCACCAGACGCCACAGACCATGCATTTGGCAGCGCTGGCGACACCAGCATCATACCCAAAATCAGACCAATTAAAGGAGACCCACCAAACACGCGCGCCGCCGACCACGCGATCAGTGCTGGTAAGAAAATGAAGGCAGTATCCGTCAGAATTTGAGTATAAAGAATGAAGTTTTGCGGAATGGTTTCTGGCGTTAGACCAAACAAGCCTAAGATCTCTGGCTGCATGAACAAGCCACGCAAACCCATAAACAAGCCTGTCGCAACAAGCGCTGGAATGATTGGCACGAAAACATCACCAAACGTACGGATCGCACGTTGGAAAGCCGTCCCTTGTTTTTCAACCGCTTTACGTTGTTCATCTTTCGAAGCGGTCTTCAGCTTTAAGTTCTCAAACGCTTCAAAGACTCGGTTCACCGTTCCGGTGCCGAAAATAATTTGGTATTGGCCGCTGTTAAAAAATGCGCCTTTTACCTTGTCGGTGCCTTCGATGCGTTTCTTATCAATTTTGTTTTCATCGGCAACCATTACGCGTAATCGAGTGGCACAGTGAGCGACAGAGACAATGTTTTCTTCTCCGCCTAACGAGCCCACCAACTCTTCTGCAATCATCGTGTAAGACATATTCAAACCTGTTTCGTGATTAATGGATTAACTGCCTATTAAGCTATCAATAAGTCATAGACTCTGCCTCTACCGAGATCACAAAAATAAACTTCCTGTGAATTTTTTATTTCCGTGAACTTTATTGTGAACTTTTATTTACTTTAAATACAGTCACTTAAGTAAATTCCAATGAATTTTAATTAAATTCATTGTTTACAGTTGTGATTTTATTTGTAAACTTTAAAGCAAATCTGAACGCTTGAGAGTTACGAATATGAAAATTGCTATCGGTTGTGATCATGTAGGGATCGAACATAAAGAATTGGTTATCAAACACTTAGAAAGTAAAGGTATTGAAGTGATTGATTTCGGCACGCATTCAGCAGAGCGTACTGACTACCCTCAATACGGTTTAGCCGTCGCGAAAGCGGTAACAAGTGGCGATGCAGACCAAGGTCTTTTGATTTGCGGTACAGGCGTTGGCATTTCGCTAGCAGCAAACAAAGTTCCGGGTATTCGCGCTGTCGTTTGTAGCGACCCATACACGGCGCAGCTATCTAAACAGCACAACAACACCAACATCCTTGCGTTCGGCTCTCGCGTTATCGGTATTGAGCTAGCAAAAATGATCATCGACAGCTGGTTAGAGGCAGAGTTCGAAGGTGGTCGTCATCAGAACCGTGTAAACCAAATTGCAGAAATTGAGGAGCGATAAGATGGCTAAGTTTTGTCCTTCAATGATGTGTGTCGACTTCTCTAAG
Organism: Vibrio sp. CUB2; assembly: GCF_001557945.1. Classification (NCBI taxonomy): domain Bacteria; kingdom Pseudomonadati; phylum Pseudomonadota; class Gammaproteobacteria; order Vibrionales; family Vibrionaceae; genus Vibrio; species Vibrio sp. CUB2. Next base: position 115,932 of record NZ_LNRB01000011.1, read on the forward strand.
TTGGCAAGCGAGCTGAAAGAGCTAGAAAAAGCAAACGTCGATATGCTGCATATTGATGTGATGGACGGTCACTTTGTACCAAACTTCGCGCTTGGCCCAGAAGACATCAAAGCGATTCGTAACCTAACGGACATCGAATACGATGTGCACCTAATGTTGTCGGATCCAGACCAGTTCATCGACTTGTTTGCAGCACTAGGCCCTAAGCTGATGTACATCCACGCAGAAGCGCCACCACACCTGCATCGTTCACTCGGTAACATCCAAGCGAAAGGCATTAAGTCAGGCTTAGCAATCAACCCGGGCACACCACTGAGCGCGATTGAAGACGTACTGGATGTGACGGACGTGATTTTGGTGATGTCGGTAAACCCTGGCTTTGCAGGACAAGCCTTTATTCCAAATGCTTACAACCGCATCGAGCGTATTATCGAAATGATCGAAGCGAAAGGCACCAACACTAAGATCGCCATCGACGGCGCGATCAGCCCAGAAGTAATTGAACGTCTGAGCGACAAAGTGGAGTACTTTATTCTTGGTACTGCGGGGCTGTTTGGTAAACCAAAGAGCTACGCAGACACCATGCAAGACCTACGCGCCCTTGGCGAAAAAGCGGTCGCTTAAAACCCCCAACTATCTTTTCTTAGTTTATCCCCGAGTGCTTTGCTTCTGGTGCGCTCGGGGATTTTTTGTCAAAACAGGCGTACATCCCATCTAGCGTATACACTTATTTCTACTCAATAAATTCAGAGTCGAGGTTGGTGTGAAGGGAATGATAAAGCCGATGTTTGCCCGTAGCTTGCGTTGCTTAACCGCTGTGTTGTTATTGCTGATTTCCTTTGTCACCGTCGCGCAAACCCTACCCGAAACCGACTTTCTGAAAAGCGAAATCGCACGCTTGAACGCGGAGTCACCAAAAAACGACACGCTGATTGGTCAGTACGAAACACTACTCAATCAAATTACGGGGTTCGACGCACAGAGAGCATCGCGTGACGATTACCGAAAAATCATTAGCCAGTTCCCCTTGCAGCGAGAACGTCTTCTCAAACAAATCGAAGAAGCCGAAAAGCTCGACATGTTCAAGGCCAAGCAACTCAATAGCTACAGCGACCTATCTCAATCTATAGCGTCACTTCAGGCAGCCATGAGTGAATGGCGCACCACTTCACAAGCGAATGCTGAAAAGACCAAACAACTCAACGCAGCAAGAACCTCCCTCCCCGTTTCTTTGGCTCAATTGAATCAACAAATTGAGCAAGCTTCATTGGTCAAAAGTGAAAACGGCGCAGAAATAGATCAATGGTTAGAGACCGCGAATCTCACCTATCTTAAGTTACAAAAAGAGGTGATGACGGCTGAACTACAAAGTTTGGATGAACGCACTGAGCTTGTGCGATTAGAACAGCAATTGTTGGCGAAGAAGCTTCAGTTAGCCTCTCCCATGCTGATTGAACTGCAAGACAAGCTCACCCGAGTTGAACAAGAATCGGTGAGAGGTTTGATTGCCGAAGCGCGGGAGCTAAGCGCGAAGGCCGATGAATCTGACGTGGAGAAACAGCGACTCATCGAGCAGCTTCGTCAGTACACGCTAGAGCTAGAACAAGTATTGGTAGAAATCGACCAAGCACGCATTGCAGGGCAAAAGTTTGAATCAGAGCGCCGTAGCTTGTCGGAAGAACAGCGCCTAATCAAAGAAAACCTCTCATGGCTGCGAGACAGCACCGCATTTGGCGCTTCGATTCGCGCTCAGCTACAGCGTTTGCCAAACCAAATTCAAAATAAAACCATACCCGATGAGATTGCCAATGCTCACATCCGCAAATACGAAATCAGTCAGTTGCTGGATGATTTTGCGCTTGAAGACGCCGTTCGTGCGACGCAATCCAATGCCAAAGCTCCCGACCGTTTAGAAACCTTATCGCATGAGCTCATAGAACAGCTATCTCAAGATTATGAAAAGCTCATTATTGCTTTAGGAAAACTGCAACTGACCATTAACCAGTACGCCATTGAAGTCGAAAATGCGCGAGCCTTCTTACGTGAACAACAACTTTGGACACGCAGTAATGTGCCTTTCTGGCAGCACCTGACTGACTTTGATAAAGAGATTTGGTTTGGCACCAAAACCCCATTGAAAACCCTGCAAGATGAGGTCAATCCTGACCAACTCAAAATGGTGGGTGGTGCGTTTGCTTTCTACACACTGGTGTTGTTTTATCTGGGGCGTCGTTTGGTTCGTCGTACGACTCAACTTCGTCATGAATACAAAAAGGTATTTGGCCACCCGCTCAAGGATCGATTCCAAAATAGTATTTCACTGCTGTTTATGGCGATGTGTCGAGCCGTGATTCTGCCACTTTGGTATGCCATCACCGCAGCGGCACTGTTCTGGCTGTGGCCTGCTCCCAACGCGACCGAATCCAAAATGCTGATTGTTGCCAGCGCTTCTGCCTTGTTTGTGATCGAATTGATTTATGCCATGAGTTCGAAAAAAGGTTTGTTGGAGCTGCACCTAAATTGGCCAGAACGCATTTGTGATTATGTTCATAAGCAGAGTAACCGCCTGCGTTTTCCGTTTGCCCTCTTCCTCTTGCTGATCTTCTTTGCAGAGTTGGTTGCCGGTGACCAAGAAGCAGAAATATCTCGCCTGTTCTTCCTGATGCTAATGGTCGGCATGACGATGGTGTATGGCGCTTTACTTAAATCTGATCGCATCCCATCGACACTGCCTGTTCCACTCAATCGTGGACTTGGATTGTTGCTGCTTAAAGTGATGATCCTCGGCTCCTTCATTGCCATCATCATTATGGCGTTGATGGGTTTGTACATTGCTGCATGGCTGTTGCTCATTTACCAGCAACTCACCCTGTTTGTCGTGCTTGGCGTCTTGTTTACGTATCAGCTTGGCGAACGCTGGCTCAAACTAGAACACCGTCAACTTAATTACCAACGCCTACTGGCGCGCCGTGAAGAGCTAATTGCTCAGCAACAAGAACAAGCAGACGAACCACCGGAAATCGCCGAACTCAGAGAAAACTTCCCGGAAGTGGAAGAGCAAGGCTTGGGTAGCGAACAGATCAGCGAACAATCCATGACACTGTTGCGCGGTTTATCCTTGATTGGCTTGGTTATTGCGGTTCTGACTTTATGGTCGAGTGCGTTAGAGATGACCAGTTGGCTCGATAAAGTGGTGGTGTGGCAAGTCAGTGAAGTGGTCAGCGGCAGTTCGACCTTGGTTGACGTGACGCTACAGTCTCTGATTTATGCGCTGATCACCTTGCTTGTTACCTTTGTTGGCGTGCGCAACCTACCGGGTATTCTGGAGCTGCTGATTCTGCGCCGTTTAGAGTTATCTCCCGGCACGGGCTACGCGGTGACCACTTTGCTGCGCTATCTGATTTTGATGACGGGTGTGCTGTCTGCTTTCGCCATTCTTGGCTTTCAGTGGTCGCGTTTGCAATGGCTCGTGGCAGCATTTGGTGTTGGCTTAGGCTTCGGTCTGCAAGAAATCTTCGCGAACTTTATCTCTGGTTTGATCTTGCTATTTGAGCGCCCAATTCGCATCGGCGATATCGTCACCATCAATGACCTATCAGGCACAGTGAGTAAAATCCAAACTCGCGCTACCACCATCATTGATTGGGACAACAAAGAGATTGTGGTGCCGAACAAAACCTTTATTACCGAAAAACTCATCAACTGGTCGCTCACCGATTCAATCACTCGTATTGTGATTCCAATTGGCGTGGCGTACGGCTCTGATGTCGAGAAAGTCGAAGAGTTGTTGTATCAAGTGGCTGAAGAGCACCCATTAGTGTTGAACGATCCGTCTCCATCAGTCTTTTTCTTAGCGTTCGGAGCGAGCAGCTTGGATTTCGAGCTGCGTGTGCACATCAACTCCATCGATCACCGCTTATCGACCATTCACATCATCAACAAAAACATCGATAAGCTGTTCAAAGAGAACAACATCGAAATCGCCTTCCCACAGATGGATGTGCACGTTCGCGACTGGCCACAGGATGGTGAGAAAAGCTAAATCTGCCAATTGCACCGCACGGATAAACTCGGTAAGTTGAAAGAAAAACCAGAGGTCAATGTCGTGCTCGATCATCCATTTACTCAACGTGCTCTAGATGTGATTCGCTCGAAATCCGCAGGAGTAGCGCAGTCACATCCTTTCGCAGTGACCATCAACTTTCATCCCGATCGAACCACTTCTAAGGGCGAACCACTGCTTAAAGCAATAGCCCAAGATGGCAAGCTCAAATCCCAATTTGAAACCGGTACAAGCAATGGCGGACTGACGGCTTACGAAGGTGGGGAGCGTTGGCGTTGGGAGCAACGTGTGTTTGATGGGGTTTACGACAATAGCCAACCAAATCAACGCCCAAAGTATGGCGCGTTAAACTTCTCAGGTTCAAACGTTGGCGCTTCACCCCGATTTGGTTCGAGCTACTTCTTATTGAAACCAGAGATCAGCAAGCGAGCGACATTCTGCTATCCAGATAGCTTCTTCGAGCCTGAGCACTTTGCCACCATTGAACGTGTTCAACCCTTATTGGATGAGTTAAACGCACAAGCACCAGACAGGTTGGACGCCTATATCGAAACTCAAATCCACGGCGATTTGCGCTTAGAGGAAGATATTCAAGCCTTGGTGCTGGACCCTTCATTTAAAGACACAGAGGTAGAAGATTACGCTCGTGAATTGCCAGTTGAAATTCGTTGGCACAGTGGTTTTTGTGTTTCAACAGAAGACATCAATCTTTATCCAGACTACCGAGGACAAGCCATTTTAGACATCGCCAATCAAGTTGCAGAAAAAGGCATGCTAACACCACGTATTATTGGTGAAGCGGTAAAAGCAAAAACGTTTGACGAGCAAGATTTGAAAAAAGTCTGGCACTACTTAGCGCGATTTGGGTTTGATTATCGACAGACTGGGGATTAAAAACCACCAGCCCATTTGTCGAAATCATCGATCACGTTAAGCTCTTGTTGAGTACGAGGACGCGGATAATAAGGCAGAGCAAGTAACTTCTCTGATGGCATTAACAGCCAATCTGGTGACATCTTCATGCGCACCAACTCTTGCTCATCATCGCGGCGAACAAACATGTAATAGCCATCTACGTGGGTATTGGCGTAGCTGGCGATTTGCACAATCTCGCCGCTTGGCAGTTTTACTTTACGTCCCAACGGGTACAAACGATGCAGCGCAAAGCTCACATGTGCATCCTCTAGATACCCCTTTTTGAATCGAGAGATACCAATCGCAGTCGACGTTGTTCGATAAGACCATCCCGCTAGCTTCAAGCCCTTGAGAGAATCTTTGAATGGTTGTCCTTTTGGCTCACCTTCATTGGAGATGAATTGCACCGTTAGCGCGTCACCTTGCTCATCTAAAATCTGCAAGAACTGCTCGCCCGTTTTATCTGCCAATAATTTCACGTTACTGCTCCGCCAAAAGGTTTATGAATGGAATACTATAAAGCCACCATCGCAAAGTTCAAGCTCATCCTCTCAATCCCTTTTCCCGATGAGTAATCGTCTCTACAAGGAGAATCCTCAGTGCCGGGTTCTATAAGCAGCGTTTAGAGACAGACACAAGCAAAAATTGTTAGGGTGGGTTTATCTTTTTTATCGCGGGTTTACCATCACTTTTCGTCAATCTTGCTATGATGATTTGATAACCCTTTAAGGAGCAAAGAATGAATCTTAAACGCTATGTTGTGTTGCCCATGATGGCAGCTGCGCTATTTGGCTGTGCTCAACACGAATCCGATGACACCGCAAAAATCATGACCGTTAATGTAGGTCCAGAACTGGTGGATTGTGTGGGCGTCGGGCCAATGAAATGCATGGTGGTCGATGGTAACTACTTCTATGATCAAATCGACGGTTTTGAATTTGAATCAGGTTCCGAGTACACCTTAAAAATCAAACGCACTCAGCGATTTACCCCAGAGAATGCACCAGCCGATGCGAGCTTGTATCGATATGAGCTGATTGAAGTGTTAGAGAAGCGATAGCCATAACGTTCACCACCCATAGAAAAGGAAGTTTTATGTTTGGAAATTGGAAACGAAACCGCCAAATTCGCGAGGTCGCAAAGGACATCACGCCAAAACTAGCACTCAAGTATGGTGAGAAAGCAGATTACTCGAAGGAAGAGATCGATTGGGCGCTGAAAGAAAACGGCAAGACAGATGATGCCTTTGCCCTGATCGCATACGGCATGTTGATTAGCCAAGCCACTTACGTGCCGATGGGCCTAAGCCAAGAGCTAGGTGAACATGCTGACTTCCAATCAGAAGTCTCACTTGCTTTGTTTGACCAAGCGACGGATCTGGTGAGCGTCAGTGCTTTACTGACTTATGCGGAGATTCAAGACAGCCACAAACAACAGCCCGCTACCGATTCGGATGATTTCGATGCTGATGGCGGAGACTTTGGAGGAGATGGCGGTGGGGATGGTGGCGGTGAATAGCAATTAAGCCAGCATCTGTGGCAATAAAAAGCGACGCCAAGTCATCTCAATATTAACCACAAAAGGCTCATCACGAGCCTTTTAGCCTATCACCTTGGGCAACTTAAAAGCTTCGTTTTGCTTATACCAAGCCTTTCAATTTCGCTAAACCATAAGCCGCAATGGTGACGCAGTCTTTGATTTCGCCGTCTATCATCATTTGCTCGAACGCTTCAACTGAGAACGAGCGCGTGATCAAGTCTTCTTCTTCACTGTCTAGCTGATTGCCCACTTCGGCTAACTCACTCGCGAAATACACATGGCAAGTTTGGTTTAAGAACCCATAAGCGATGAACTGCGCACCAACGTACTCCATCTTATTGGCCTGCATGCCTGTCTCTTCTCGAAGCTCACCTTTTGCTAGCTCAAGATGATCCGCATCTGGATTTGATTCCCACGCCCCTTGCGGGGTTTCCCAACAACGTTGCCCTACGGTGTAACGAAACTGCTGTACTAAGTGAATCACGCCGTTATCGATCGCCAGAATCGCTGCACAGTCTGGCTTGTCGACCACACCGTAGATGCCTTCTGCTCCGCTAGGACGTTGGATTTTATCTTCACGTACCGTCATCCATTTATTTTGATACACCACTTTGCTGTCGAGCTGCTTGATGTCTGCCATGAGAGTCCTTACTGCTTGATTCTTCAAAATTAGTTATTGGATTAGAAGCCATTCTAACGCTGTTTGCGTGTCAGTTTGTAGACGGCTTTCAAATTCAACGCGCTTATTGGTATTCAATATATACAATCGAAACAATCATTCATCGCAATGATTACGATGGCGCGAAATGGCAAGTTTTCAGTTCGAGGAACTCATATAGTTAACCCATCGACGCAAGGCATGGCTTTGCAAACTTGTTCATTATTGATTGAGGGTTCTTATGAGCGCATCGGATAAAGTCTACGGTTTCAACACTCCACAACGTCTGTTTGTTGGTTATACCTTGGCGGTATTGGTAGACCTTACGGTACTGAACTTCTATGACGAATATTGGGATTTCGTAACCATTGATTCATTTACGATTTCTTTCGCCGCGGCATTGCTGCTTCAGTTGCTCTTGAAGTTGTCTATTAAAGCGGAACACAAAATCGCAGAGTACTTTAAATCGAAGCCGGGTACGGCACCTAAGATTTACCGTGGTATATCGACTTACGTTATCTTGGTCGGTTCGAAGTTCGTGATGCTAGAAGCCATTAACATTCTGTTCGGTGACAAGGTTGACTTTAGTGGTCCTTGGAACGGTGTCGTCGCTTTCTTTGCGGTGGTGTTTACTATCCTGATTTCAGAAGTCATCGTCGGTAAGATTTACTTCAAACTTGGCGAGAAAGAACAACAAGCACAACGTGAATTTGCGGAAAACAACGCTAGCTAATAAGCAAGTTCGATGAATACAAAACAGCATCGATAGAAACAAAAAAGCGCTGAGAAATCAGCGCTTTTTTCGTTTGTTTGTTCATTTAAGCCACAAGGATGTTCTTAAGCTCGTTCAATGATTCCACCGTGTAGCTTGGTGCAATACGTTCATCCACACTCGCACCTGTGGTGTTCAACCAACACGTTTCAATGCCAAAGTTGTTGCCACCCAAGATATCGGAATGCAGGTTGTCGCCCACCATCAATACGCGCGTCTTACATGGGTTGCCCATTTGCGTCATCGCGTATTCAAAAATACCCAGATCCGGCTTGGCAATGCCGACTTGCTCAGAAATCACCACGTGCTCGAAGTAATCACTCATACCTGTACGTTCTAGGCGAATCGCTTGCAGTTCGGTAAAACCATTGGTGATGATGCCCATTTTAGCTTTACCTTGCAGCGCTTCCATCAACTCTTTCGCACCCGGCAACAAAGTACAGATATCCGCCATCGCTTCTAGGAATGCAGTGTTGAGATCCGTTGTTGTGGTGTTGAGCTTTTCTGCCCACTCAGTAAAGCGTTTGTGTTTGAGCTCATCTGCCGTCACTTTACCATCTTGGTAATCTACCCAAAGTGGTTTGTTGACCGTTTGGTAGTGCGCAAAATCTTGCTCGGTGAAATCTACGCCTTTGCGAGAAAACATCAGCTGCAAACCTTTGAAGGCATCAAAGTGAAACAAGGTTTCGTCAGCGTCAAACAAGATCCAATCGTATTTCATTTTCTTCTTTCCAATATCCAGGTCGTTTTCTGCCGCATAGTCTAATTGTTTTCTTCTTGAAGATAATCTCTATAATTGGAAAATGATTGTATCGTTTTTCTCAACAATAAAATTAATAATAGATAACCCAATAACCTAGGAGCACGCCGTGAATGCCATTGCGTCACTGCCAGTATTTGTCGCTGTCGTAGAATGTGGCAGCTTTTCCCTTGCCGCCAAGCAGCTAAACCTGACTAAATCGGCGATAAGCAAACGCATTAACCAACTCGAAGATGACCTTGGCATTCGCTTGCTTAATCGCACTACGAGAAAGCTCAGCCTAACCGAGGCTGGACGCCGATACTTCGAGTACGCTTCACAAGCAGTGAACCTTGCTCAACAAGGTGTCGATGCCGTTTCTGAGCTACAAGGCTCACCGCAAGGTCGGCTCAAAATCACAGCTCCCATGTCTTTCGGCGTATTGCACGTTGCACCACTTATCAGCGAATTTCTTGCACGTTACCCGAAAATTGAGGTCGATTTACAGCTAGAAGACGCCATGGTGGATTTGGTCGAACAAGGCTTTGACTTGGGAATTCGCATTGGCGAACTTGCGACTTCTAACCTTGTCGCTAAGCGCCTTGCTCCGTGTAAAAGCGTGCTGTGTGCCTCTCCCGAATACCTAGAAGAGTTTGGCCTACCAACCAAACCAAGCGATTTGGTGACGCACAACTGTTTGCGTTATTCGTATTTCCGAGGCGGGGTCGAATGGATGTTCATCAACAGCGGCAACGAATACAAGGTGCTGCCGAAGGGCAACTTTGTGGTCAACAACAGTGAAGCGATTCGCCAGCTGCTCTTAAGAGGGTCTGGCATCGCACAATTACCGACCTTCATCGCCGCGAAAGACTTTGCAGCCGGTAACTTAAAACCGCTTATGGAAGACTTCTCTCTCCCAGAGCATGCCATCTACGCGGTGTTTCCAGAGCGCAAACACATGCCCTTGAAAGTACGTGTGTTCATCGACTTCATCAGCGAAAAACTCGGCACTGATACACCGTACTGGGATCGTTATTGATCGATTGATACTTTGACCTCCCTCAGCACAAGCACGGCAATGAGCTGAGGGAGCAAATCTGCTAAGTGCAGAATTTTTAGTATTGTATTCAGCTAGAGCGTTTCAGCGATAAACCTTCTCCACCCGCCAGTATGTGTAATGTCCGTTGAGCCATCAACAGCGATGGGTTCACATATAAAGCCCTTCACCCATTGTCCGGAGTCTAACTCGACATTACCTAACCCTAGAGGGTGGGGAATTTGTTCAAGCAATGCTCCAATATGACGTTTCGGTATTCGCCAAATTTCGACTTCTATCCTCTTGCCTTGCTCTGGCATTCTTACCAAGCCCGGTCTTAATGGTGGTCCACCAGCAAGACAATAAAGCGCGTAGTTTTCAGACGTTGTTGTTCGCTGCTTGAAATTCGCCCCTAGCTCAATCAACTGATGATTTAACGTTAAGTCTTTCATGTGCGCCCCACACACCAGCAGATCTACACTATCAAGATTAGCTAGCTGAATTTGTGTTGCACCAAGAGGCAAGTTCATCATTGTTTGCCACTCACCAGCCAAGTTGATTAAGGTTTCATCTTGATATGCCTGAGCAAATAAAGTCACGCCAAATGGCAGCCCTTCATCGGTAAATCCGGCGGGTATCGCAATGGCGCTGTAATCCAACAAGTTCATGAAGTTAGTGTAGTAACCGAGGTTGGTATTGAGTGCAATAGGGTCTTCATTGACCTCCTCAATCTTGTAGATGGTGCCTGCCGTTGGGGTGAGAACAACATCAATGTCATCCATCAACTGATCACACTGTACTTTGTATTCTTGAAGTTGGTAGATGGCTTTAAAGGTCTCTGCCGCCGAGAGCGTTTTTGCTCCACCGACAATCTTTTGAATCACATCCAAACAGTTTTCTTCATTACTTTCAAAGAACTCTTGTATCGCAGCATAGCGCTCCGCAACCCAAGGACCGTTATAAAGTAAATCTGCCGCTTGGATAAATGGCTCAAGATCAAACGGAATCACCTCGGCGCCCAATGCTTCCAATCGAGCTACAGCCTGAGCATAAAGCTTGCGATACTCATCATTACCGAAGAACTTCAATTGCGCTTCGTTTGGAACACCAACCCGAACACCAGCAAATGTTTTCGGGTCGTCAAAGCTTGGCTCAATTGAGCATCGTGAAAAACAATCCTTCTCATCGTATTTAGCAGCGACTTGATACAGTGCGCCGAGGTCCTCTGCACTCTTTGCAAAGAAAGTCACGCAGTCCAAGGTTCGACAGGCAGGAACAACGCCACTGCAACTCAACAACCCCTTACTCGGCTTTAGACCGTATAGGTTATTAAACGCAGCAGGAACGCGCCCAGAGCCAGCTGTGTCAGTACCTAACGAAAAATAGACTTGGCTAGTCGCCACAGAGACCGCACTACCCGAGCTTGAGCCGCCCGAGATATAACTTGGGTCGAAGCTGTTCTTCACTGCCCCCCAAGGGCTGCGAGTACCAACTAGGCCTGTCGCGAATTGATCCATATTGGCTTTTCCAAGTGGTACAGCACCCGCTTTTATCAGCAGTTCAACAACAAATGCAGATTCAGAAGGTGGATAGCGGTATGCTTCACAACCCGCTGTCGTTTCTAATCCGGCGAGATCAATGTTGTCTTTAATGGCGAAAGGAACACCAAACAGAGGTAAGTCGTGGCTGCCTTTTTCCGTTAGGTAATCAAGAAAAACATCCAGTTGTTCATCTGAAATCACTGAAATCCAAGAGTTAAACTCATCCTCTCGCACTTGCTGAAGTTTTTCAGTTAGAAACGCTTTAACGTCGAGTTCTGCAGAGCGATAAGCGTCTAGCAAACCACTAATCGTTAAAGGGGCTGATTGAGAGAGTTTTGATACGGTTAAATCGTTCATATTTCTATCCTTAGAACCGTTATGCGGCACACGTGTTTACAACAAGGAGTGGCTCACCAGCATGAACTTGCGCGCCGGCATCATGACAAATGGAATCGACAACACCAGACACACTTGCCGTCACCTCTAGTTCCATCTTCATGGCTTCGAGTATCATCACGACCTCGTTTTCTTTAACGGTCTGCCCCGGCTCAACAAGCACTTGCCAAATATTGCCTGCGACATGGCTTTCTATCGCCTCTTGCCCTTCTGCGAGTTCCGTTTTCACAGATGATTGCTCGATTTCTGTCGCAACAAAGTTCGATTGCCCTGACTCTTCCCAGCGTTGACGCTCTTCTTCAAAAGCCTTCTGCTGACGCGTTTTACTCGCTTTGATCTCATCGGCATGCTCATCGAGAAAAGCTTGATAATCCGAGAGTGAAAATTCTGTCTGTTCAATTTTCACTGGATAATGACCTTGTGGGTGTTTCTCACGAATATCAAGGAGCTCTTCTGCACTGACTTCATAGAACTTAATCTGATCAAAAAATCGCAACAGCCAAGGTTTAGTGAAAGCCTCTGTTAGGCGGTAACGGTTCCACATTTGCAAGGTACGCCCCACAAATTGATACCCTCCCGGCCCTTCCATGCCATAGACACACATATATGCACCACCAATCCCCACCGCATTTTCAGGTGTCCAAGTACGAGCTGGATTGTATTTTGTTGTGACTAAGCGATGTCGAGGATCCATCGGTGTTGCCACTGGTGCTCCGAGATATACGTCCCCAAGTCCCATGACTAAGTAACTGGCATCAAAGACGATTTTCTTTACGTCCTCGACAGAATCGAGGCCATTGATACGGCGGATAAACTCAATATTATCAGGGCACCAAGGCGCATCTTTACGAACCACTTCATCGTATTTTCGAATCGCAAGTCGTGTTGCTTCGTCGTCCCAAGAAAGCGGTAAATGCACGATTCGGGCGGGCACCGATAACTGGTCAATGTTATCTAACCCCGCTTCAATTGCTTCTAACTCTGCTAGTAACTGCTCTCTCGGTAACACAAGGTTATCGTAGTGAACCTGCAAGGAACGAATCCCCGGAGTGAGCTCTTCAACACCCAAAATTTGCTTCTGCTGCAACTTGAGCATGAGGGCATGAACACGAAAGCGAAGACGGATATCCAACACTTGAGGACCATATTCGACCAATAAGTAATCTTCACCACTTGGACGATAAATAACCTCTTCGCCATAGCGGTCAGCTGGAATGGTTTTGATGACTGGTGAGATAGGCTCGGTTTTTGGCAGTGCTAGTTCGCTGATCACGCCCGTTTCAATCTGAGTCAGTTGCACGCACTCGGCATGTTCTGCGTCTTGCACCGACACCGGAATAAAGTGAATTTTGTCACCCGCCTTGAGTTGTCCCATTTTCCATAGGTCTGCTTTTATGATGGTCGCAGGACAAACGAAGCCACCTAAGCTTGGGCCATCAGGCCCCAGAATGACTGGCATATCCCCAGTAAAATCAATAGTGCCAACCGCATACGCATTGTCATGGATATTGGAGGGATGTAGACCTGCTTCGCCACCATCAGAGCGTGCCCAGTTTGGTTTCGGTCCGATTAGGCGAACGCCAGTACGACTGGAGTTAAAGTGCACTTTCCATTCTGCGTCAAAGAAGCTGTCGATATCCTGTTGGGTGAAATAGTCCGGTGCTCCATGTGGGCCGTAAATCACCCTAATTTGCCACTCACCATCAAATTCGGTTTGTGTTATCGCGTCTAGCTTTGGTTCTGCCTTTGACACTTCTCTATTGAGGTGCAAAACATCACCAGCCACAAGTGCTCGCCCAGCGTGACCACCAAACTGCCCAAGGGTAAATGTTGAACGACTGCCAAGGTGTTCTGGACAATCTATGCCGCCATGCACCGCCAGATAAGTTCTAGCTCCATCAAGTACCTTGCCTAGCTTTAACACTTGTCCCGCTTCCACTTTCACACGGGTTTTCATTTCGATTTGCTGACCATCCAGTGAAGCTTCTATCGTTGCCCCAGTCAGCGCGATAAACGTGGCCTGATTGAATCTTAACGTTGGACCAGACACGATGATCTCTAATCCTGCAACTGACTCAAGGTTTCCAACAAGGCAATTCGCTAAACGGAAACTTAATGAGTCCATGGGGCCCGACGGTGGTACACCAATATCCCAATAACCGGTACGAGCAGGGTAGTCTTGAATCGTGGTTTGCGTCCCGCCACTGAGCACATCAAAAGTATGAGGTTGGAATTCAAAACTGTTTAAAGATTGAGTCAGCACTTCGCCCTTTTTGACTAACTCACTATCGAGTAGTTGGCTCAGGTAAGCTTGGTTGTGCTCAATGCCATAGACAGTGCTGTTATCTAGGCCGCGTTTAAGCTCTGATAACGCGGTCTCTCGGTCTTTCGCATGAACGATGACTTTAGCAAGCATAGGGTCAAAGAACGGAGAGACTTCCACCCCGGCCTCAATCCAATGTTCGATGCGTAAGTTATCTTGCTTCGCCCAGTCCACATGGCTCAATAACCCAGCACAAGGTTGGAAATTTTTATTGGCGTCTTCAGCATAGAGTCGAACTTGAATGGCATGGCCTTTTGATTCTAGGTTTGTGCCTGCTTTTTCCAGATCGAATGCCTCTGCACCTTGTCGAATCATCCATTCGACCAGATCAACCCCAAACACCTCTTCCGTCACACCATGCTCAACTTGCAGCCGTGTGTTCACTTCCAAAAAGTAGAACGCTTGGGTTTGTTGGTCCAACACAAACTCGACCGTACCCGCGTTTCGATAATTCACCTTGCTAGCAAGACGAATTGCCGTGTTCTGGAGCTCTGTTCGAGTGCTTTCACTCAAGTTCGGAGCAGGCGTTTCTTCGATGACTTTTTGGTTTCGTCGCTGAGCCGAGCAATCTCGCTCTCCGAGTGCAACCACATGTCCGCGTCCATCACCAAAAATCTGTACCTCAATGTGGCGAGCTTGCTGAATAAACTTTTCGACAAACACACCGTCATTACTGAAGTTGTTTGCGCTAAGCCGCTTTACGCTATCGAAAGCTTCCGTCAGTTCATCACTAGAAAAGCAACATTGCATGCCTATGCCACCACCACCAGCGGTACTTTTCAGCATCACTGGATAACCAATCTTTTCTGCCGCGATAAGTGCTTGCTGTTTGTCGCTGAGAAGCTCCGTCCCAGGAAGCAACGGAACCTTCGCTTGTGTTGCAATACGGCGAGCGGAATGCTTCAAGCCAAACGCTCGCATTTGTTCCGCGGTCGGTCCTAAAAAGACCAACCCTTCTTGTTCACAACGTTCTACAAATTCTGGGTTTTCACTAAGAAAGCCGTAGCCAGGATGAATGGCTTCCGCACCCGCCAGTTTGGCGATAGAGATGATCTTTTCTTGATCGAGATAAGTTTCCGATGCTCCACCCTTTCCAAGTGAGAAAGCTTGGTCAGCATCGACAACATGTAGGCTTTGCGCATCGGCCTCACTGTAAACGGCGACACTTCCGATATTGAGTTGTTTTAATGTACGAATAACACGGCAGGCAATGGCACCACGGTTAGCAATTAACACCTTACTAAACATAATTTTGTCCCTAAAATCCGGGTCGTCCCGGAAGAATAAAGAGCATCAAATAGGGTCGTCCCTAGCTCGTTTTCTCAGCTCATTTACTGGGATTTACTGCCAAACAAGAACCTCAACAGGCGTTGGATTGTAAGCGTTACACGGGTTATTTAATTGCGGGCAGTTCGACATGAGTACGATGGTATCCATGTGGGCTTTGAGCTCAACGTATTTACCAGCGCCACTGATCCCATCGGCAAAGGTCAACCCACCTTCCGCGGTAACAGGCACATTCATGAAAAAGTTGATGTTATGGGTAAGGTCGCGCTTACTCAGGCCAAAATGCTCATTCTCTGAAACGGCGAGTAACCAACTGTCACGACAGGCATGCATGCATTTTTTGTCTATCGAATAACGCACCGTATTGCTCTCCGTCGCACACGCGCCGCCAAGGGTGTCGTGTCGACCACATGTGTCTGCGACGATTTCAAGCATCACGTTACCAAGATCTGAGAGAATTTTAGTGCCTGCGGTGAGGTAAACATTGCCTTGCTCTCGTATCGTATCAATTGCACTGTAACGTTCTGATGGGTCATTCGCATTGTAAAACAGCACATCCGCCGCTTGGTTGCCTTCAATATCTAGAATACGAACGGTGTGGCCTTTCTTGACCACCTTCATGTAGTAGTCACCCGCAGGAACGACATCTCGATAGAGCGCTTCACTTGGTATTAATTGGCTTTCTACGATCATGTTTTACTCCTTTAATAACCATGATGAGATTGAGAGGACGCTTGCTGAGTAGCATTGGTATAGCGTCGGTTGTTTTCAAAACCGCGCGCATTTTCTTCTCGATGATTTAGGCATGCATCGCTTTCTAACATCGCCTCCGACTCAAACACGGATACTTCTACTGGTTTATAAGGATAGGTCTCTGATGGATTGAGAGGATGTGGACACGTGGTCATCACAACCAAGGTATCCATCTCAAAGCGAAGTTCGATACAGTCATCGGCTTTACTGTGGCCTAAGTGATAAGCCAGATTGCCTTCTTCATCCGTCGCCACTTTGCTAAACAGATTAAGGTTTGCGGCCAAATCTCGCTTTCCTAAACCGTATTTCGCCACTTCAACCAGCAAGGCATCGTAGCCATTTTGCTTCCATTGATTTCGCTCAGTTTGGTAGTCTCTTTCCCCCCACTTTTGCGCCACTTTCTGCTTGTTCGCGACACCACAAACGGTATCGATCCATCCGGTATCATCACGAACGATAGAACAGAAAATTCGCCCCATATCCGAGTACAAACAGTTACCCGTAGAGAGCTTAAAGGTGTGTTGGCACTTCAATGTATCTGGCGCATTGTAGCGCTCTAGAGGGTTTGCAGGGTTGTAGAACAACACACTCAAGTTTGCTCCGCCTTCTAAGTCTTTAAACCTTACCGTGCGCCCTTTCGGCACTACCATAGACCAGTGTGCAGCACCGGGTAATGTGTCGGAAAAAGACACGTCCTGTCCTATTAACATATTCAGTTCCTTATGCGATTTTCTTGAGAATAAGATCTCGAGGCGTTTGATCAATTTGCTCCGTCGGGATATCAAACGTCACTTGAGCGCCAAACCTTTCCGGGGCTTGGTCATCTTGTCGAGTGTGGTCAAACACCCATAGGCGATTACCAAGGTGAAAACCTTCGCTGAGATCATGTGTGATCATAAATACAGTGAGTTGCTGCTCTTTCCACAGAGACTTAACTAAGGTGTGCATGTCCTTTCGAATACCAGGATCAAGTGCACCAAACGGCTCATCCAGTAGGAGTATTCTTGGCTTTTTAATCAAAGCTTGAGCAATCGACAGCCGTTGTCTCATGCCACCTGACAACTCATGGGGATACTTATCTTGAGCCGCAATGAGCCCGACCTGCTCTAGCATGGCTTGAGCTTGTTGCTTTGCTTGTTGTCTTTTGGCACCTAGCAAGCGCCCAAACAAAGTACTGGTCACGCCTTGGCCTTCAAATTCATAACCCAACATGACGTTTTCAAGTACGGTCAAATGGGGAAACACTGAATACTTTTGAAAAACAATACCGCGCTCAACACTCGGTTCTTTAGCCAAAGGTTGACCATCCAAAAGTATGCGTCCTCTAGACGGTGTTTCTGTTCCTAGCAACATATTCAGAAAGGTGGTTTTTCCACACCCAGAAGCACCTACAATGCTGACAAAATCGCCCTGATTCACCGTGAGGTTCAAACGCTCTAGCACAATGTTGTCACCGTACTCTTTCCACACTTGTTTGATTTCAATAATCGGTTGCTGGTCAGCCATGATTCTCTCCTTGAGCTTGGTGATACCAAGGGCTCAGTTTTTGCGATGCCAAACGCAATAACCAATCCATGCAGTAGGCTAAAATCGTGATCCACAAAACGTATGGCAAGATCACATCCATTGATAAATAACGACGAACAAGGAAGATTCGATAACCCAAGCCCTCTGTTGCGACAATCGCTTCTGCCGCAATTAAGAACAGCCATGCACTGCCTAATGTGAGTCGCACAGCTTCAATCAACTTGGGCATGATTTGCGGCAAGATGACTCGGACAATGATCTGCCAACTATTAGCCCCAAGTGTCTGAGCTTTAATGAATTGCTCATCAGGTAAACTTTGCACGCGTAGCTGAATGTCTCGAATAATGATCGGACACACTCCGACCACAATCAGCACCACCTTTGACACTTCACCGACACCAAACGAGATAAACAGAATTGGCAGAATCGCCATAGGTGGAATCAGTGAAACCGCGGTAATCACCGGTGACAAAGACGAGCGCACCAAGGGAATGATGCCAGTAGCAATCCCTAACGAAAGTCCAAGCAGTGCACTGATTCCTATCCCCCAGCCGAGACGAACCAAACTGGCGCTGGTGTCTACCCACATCAGGTATTCGCCCGTTCTCTTACTTGGCGTAAAAGCCATGCGGTCAATGGCGTCAGCGAAGCTGCTAAATGCTGGCAGTAACTTGTCTGCTGAATTTTCAGCTAACCGGGCATCGGATGCCGTGACATAAACCGCCAGCATGATTAGGAAAGGCATCACACCCAACATGACACGCCCAAACTTCGATGGGTAACGATTGATAACTTTGGTCATAACAACTCCATTTCAAATAACCAAATACAGCAGTTACAGTTTGTTCTCTGCCGCCATTTGCATGTATTCAGAAGTAAATCGGAGTTTGATGTTATTTGGGTTTCCGTACACACCTGCAGGCGTCTCTACGCCAATGAACTTAGCATCCGGAGCACCATCACCCAGTAACCCATGTTCGAAAGAGAACTCGCTGACTTTTTGCATTGTCGTGGCCAGTTTCGGGCTTTGAGTAAAAGTCACGGCATCATCGGCGGAGTAAAACATATTGGTCGCTTGCAGCTGGGACTTGTAACCTTCAAGGTCTGTGCCTGAAGCTTGTGCCATGTATGACTTCGCTTCATCGCCTTTGGAGTCGGATTGCATGACCGACATGATTTCATACCATGCGCCAGTCAGTGCTTTGCCCAGAGCAGGATTGTTTTGCAGGGTGCCGGTGTTCACCACAAGAAGGTCAATTATTTCCCCAGGAATATCAGAAGAGTCGAAAACAAAAGAGGTATCTGGTTGAGAAGTAATTTCGCTGAGCAGTGGGTTCCATGTCACGACGGAAGAGACATCATTAGTGCTAAACGCGGCGACCAGATCCGCATCCGACGTATTGACGACCTTAACATCTCGCTCACTCAGCCCAACGCTCTCTAGCGCACGAGCCATTAGGTAATGCGAAACACTCAGTTCAACGAGGTTGATAGATTGGCCTTTTAAATCGGAGAGACTTTTATCACCTTTGAGAACAATACCGTCGTTACCATTAGAAAAGTCACCGACAACCAGCGCGGTTGAATCTACGCCACTTGCAGCAGGAATGGTTAAGGCATCCATATTGGTCATGACAGTGGCATCAAACTGACCAGTGGTGAACTGATTAATCGATTCTATATAGTCGTTGACCTGTACGACATCAATCTCAATGCCATACTTCTCAGCCCACTTGTCTAAAATGCCAGAATGGTCTGCATAATCCCAAGGCATCCAACCTACATAAATAGACCACGCGAGCGTAAACTTCTGTTTCTCTTCTGCTAATACTGTTGAGGGAAATGCAGTGGCCAACAGAGTGGTGCCAAGCATTGCGGTGAGTACGCTTTTCTTGAATCGAGCTTTCATTGGAATCTCCTCCATGAGTCACACTTAGATATCAACACAAGAGACACAACCAAATGGCTTGGTTTAATCTCCCGGGCTTCTATCCCTCCGTGTGACCTCTTGCGAGGTTGACAACTCTTGACCCAGACACTGTATCAACAGCCGGAACCCTAGATGTCTATTGCCAAATTGTCCGTTAGATACACATAACTGTGCTTCTAACCTTATGCTCTTGCGACACAGTTATCAGTAATCCAAATCTCATGCCAAAAACTTAAGCCTTTAAATATCATAACCTTACTTGGAATTCGTAACAGTCCACCCCATAAAAGCCCACTAACTTAGTGCAAGGATCACCAAGTTAGTGCAAAGCAATGGAGAGCCGCAAAATACCTTTGGAATCTGACCAATAACAATGGTGCGAGATAGCCTCAACCTGCACTTCTTAGCATTTAGTTAATCTAATGTTTCATTTTTAACAGGTGCGCAACCATGATAGGAGAGCTAACTTAAGTAGCACGTCAACCACACCGGAGTGTGAAGCTATGAAAGTACTGATTCAATACACCCAAGCGGGTAAATATCGTGACCAAGCGTGGGAATCACTGACACAAAAAGCAAAAGGCGAGATGCAAGCTGTGACGCCTTCTTATGCCGCACAGCTTATTGAGCAAAACAAAGCGACGCTTGTAATGACGGAAGACGAGCAAGTGATCTTCCATTCTTAAGTAACAAATATCGATAAAAAATGAGCTCAAATTGGAGCTCATTTTTGTTTGATTGGTAGGAGGACTATCACGATCAATCTTGAATGATCTTGTTGCCGCAGTTTTCGCAGATTAGATGACGAGAGAACTCATCCATAGACGCAAGGAAAGCACCAAACACTGTGCTTTTTAGAAAGCCAGAAATGAATTCCTTCTTAGTGCGATTCTTATCTCCCTCAAAAGCACTTTTCTTTCTGACCAACACCACAACATGATGCGTTTCCACACCACACGAAGGACACATAACAACTTCCGTCTTTTTAGACATAATAAGCTCCTTGAAATCGATTCTGTTTTCTAAAAAATGTCTCGCTAAAGCCTCGCACTGACCTTTTCCCTCAGCGCTCGCGCATACTCAGTTAATAGTCGAGCATTGTCGGCGGTTTCAACGTCCCCACAGACTTGGCCTTGATAGGTAATATTTGGGCTGGAATACACAGGTAGAAGGTTCTCTGAGTAGCTCATGATGGTTCCAGAATCACCACACAAAGCAGCATGAGCATAACGCTTGATCTGTGATTGGTTATCCTCTGTCGTCATGGAGTTGAGTGTTCTACTCTGAAGCTGAGATGACAGTGTTTTTAAGTCATGTTGTGCCCACGCTAAATGCCCTAGCTCATGCTCCAAGGCGAGTGGAGCAGCTCGTACATCAGAAACCACAAAGTTAGGAAACAGATCGACCCACGTTTCGGCGATTTTGTACTCAAAATCAAAGTAACTGTTGTCTTCACTTAGCACTAGCACAACATAGAAGTTTGGTTCTTGGTACGCGCGTTCCAACAAATTGCGGTGTTGCAGATTAAGTTCATAATGGGAGGACAACATGTCCGCTGGCTTCGCGTTGTGAGCATCGAAGAATTCATAACCAGCACTCTTACGAACCATGGGGATACATGAGTTTGAGAGAATAAGATTTGAAAAGGCTAAGTCTTCCTCGATTCGAGCTTCCAATGCTTCTATGTCGAAATCGCTGAGAATCGAGTAGTCAAATACGAATTGAACCCAAGTCTCGACTTTTTCTTCTTGGGGACATTGCGGAAGCGCGAGCTTTTGGGCATCAAAATAGAGGCGAGCACTCGCGAACACCGCCACCACAATTAAGCAAATACTTACAACTTTCAGCTTCATACATTCTTCTTACAAATTTCGCAGGCAACAAACATAAGCACATGAAATTTATAAATTAATGAAACCGATATGTAAACAAGCGCTTATTGATTATGAGAATAAGCGCCGTGAGTATGTGTGATTACTGGTCCTCGTTTAAGCGACGAATCAATTTGGCAGGCGTACCGCCATATAGACAATCTGGTGGAACATCGCTGTTTACCACTGAGTTAGCAGCAATGACTGAGCGAGCACCAATGGTTACCCCTTGGTTGATCACCGAGTTGCCACCAATCCAAACACTATCTTCAATGGTGATTGGTTTACAAAACGTTTCCCACTTAAGTCGGCTGCGGTAATCCAACGAATGTGATGCCGTGTAAAGTTGCACACTAGGGCCGATAAGTACGTGGCTACCAATGGTAATTTTAGCTCCATCAAGCATGACGACATTCATATTGATGAAGGTCTCTTCACCGATTTCAATCGTTTTACCAAACTCACAATGGAACGGCGCTCGGACCATACTCATGCCAACTTTACCAAACAGATCCTTTTGCAAAGCATCACGTTGAGATTCATCGGTATTGTTATTGAATGCCTTCAACGCATGAGTTGCGTGAGTGCGGATCGCTTCGATCTCTTCATCTGTACCGTTAAACACTTGGCCAGACATCATTTTTTCTAATTCGGTCACTGGATCATTCCTACAACTTTTGACCAAGATAGATTAGCGTATAAGAGGAATAAAAAAAGAGAAAAGCACGGGCTTTTCTCTTTCCTATTTTGTTGTTGTGTCACGCAGAGGTTATACGATTTCCCAGCTGTGAGTCATCTCAACGCCTTCGCCCAACATTAGACATACTGAGCAGTATTTTTCTAATGAGTCCGCCGCCACTTTAGCTACGATTTCTGGGTCTAGTGCTTCACCAGAGACTTCAAAGTGAATGTTCACCTGAGTAAAGATACGTGGAGCTGTTTCACGACGTTCAGTGGTGAGTTTCGCGTTGACAGAAGCCACTTTCTGGCCCGCTGATTTTAGACCATCAACAACGTCCACAGAGCTACAACCACCAGCAGCCATCAATACCATTTCCATTGGGCTTGGTGCCGTTGCACCTCCATTGCCATCCATCACGACTGAGTGACCAGATTGAGACTGACCGAGGAATTTAAAGT
The DNA here is from genome assembly GCF_001557945.1 of Vibrio sp. CUB2. Classification (NCBI taxonomy): domain Bacteria; kingdom Pseudomonadati; phylum Pseudomonadota; class Gammaproteobacteria; order Vibrionales; family Vibrionaceae; genus Vibrio; species Vibrio sp. CUB2. The sequence continues at coordinate 138,422 of NZ_LNRB01000011.1, forward strand.
CTTCGACCCATTTTACTTCTGCTTGCATGGTTTCCCTCATTATTGCTTTTGCCTCATCGGAAACCTTCTACCAATGAGCGCTTGTTTCGTGCCGTTACTGTAGCCCTGTTGTGAGAAAGGGCAAAGAATTTTTCGTAATCACTGCAATTTTTTCGCTCTTACTTCTGTCGTAACATTCATTGAGAAAAATGACGTTTGAGGAAGTTATGAAGAAAGTATCTAAGCTATTGGTGGGATTCTCATTCACACTCCCTGTACTGTTCATCTTGCTAAGTAAAACAGGTACGGCCAATACCATGGATAAGATGAACGCATCTGGTAAAACTGACATCGCAACACTCGCAGGTGGCTGCTTCTGGTGTACCGAATCAGATTTAGAACAATTGCCCGGCGTGTTAGACGTTGTCTCTGGTTACTCAGGCGGTGATTTAGAAAACCCAACTTATCGACAAGTCTCTTCTGGCACAAATGAAGTCCTGAGCTAGCAAGTTCCGAGCTATAGGCCTCTTATGCTTGCTGTCCGTTGTACACTTAAACTTGCGTGCCGCTTTCAGCGTTGAATCCTGACGATTCATGCGAGCTGCAATGGTTTTAACATTATAGCTATCACCATTCTCAGCCAGTTCTTTCTGGATTCGCGTTGAATAGCCTTGTAGCGATGCTTAATCCGATAATAGAACCCACTTCGAGAAATCTTGAACATCTTAACCATGCGGACAACACCGAAGCACAGCAGGTGTTCGAGCATGAGTTCATAGCAATCTACTTTAGATTTTTCGCGAAGTAGGTGGCGGCCATCAAGCTAAATCAAAGGGTTTTTGGTAAATTGATTATAAACGCCAGCCCCGGCTGTTGAGATTTGACATCAATTTTTCCCTGATGGAGAGCGATGACACATTCAACTATCGTCATCCCTATACCGACCCCATGGGATCTGTTCTGAGTTTGTTTCCCACGAAAAAAACGCTCAAAGATTCGGTCGATATCAACTTGGCGCATTCCCTGGCCGTTATCGCCGATAACCGCCTGCACATGATCTTCATGCTCAATGACTTCAGCCCAAATTTGGGTTCCCTTTCCAGAGTAGCGAATCGCGTTATCCATCAGATTTCGAAACAGACAATTAAGGAAAACCTCATTGCCCTGAATGGTGCAGGTTTCCCCGCCGGCTTCTAGTGTGATTTTTTGTTGTTGCTTCAATGCAAGGGGCGCCAGCTCGGCAATAACATTCCGTAATATATGGGCCACATCAACTGTCTGACTTAAATTCACTTCAAGCCCACTCTCTACTTTTGCTAACGTCAGCAGTTGCTCAATGGTTCGCTCAGAACGAAGGATGCTCTTTTCTATCTGTCTGAAGTCATGGTCTCTCTCCTCCGCATTTTGCGTTTCAATGGCATTCTGTACATTAAGCTTAATGACGGCTAGAGGTGTGCGCAGTTCATGGGCAGCATCTTGGTTAAATCGTTTTTCTCTTTGCCAAGCAGCATCGACTTGATCAAACAGGTAGTTCAAGCGTTTAACTAAGCTATCCAATTCCGTTGGAACATCGGTAATATTCAGTGGTGAGAGGTTATCAATCGACTTCTCCGACACTTGCTTTTCCAGACGGCTGATTGGTGCAAACAAATGATAGGTAAACAGCACCAATAGCAAACACAAGCATGGCGTTGCAACTAGTATTGGCAAAATAGCGGGGATTGCAATCTTGTTTTCGACTTCACTACGCAGATGCTTGTCTTCACCCAACCAGAGCAACATAGGCTCACCCGTTTTCGGTTGCGTTAGCAGCATGGTCACGCCACGCCACATGTTGGACTGCCTCTGATCCTGAATGTCATTAAGGCCGGGATGGCGCATCATTTTTAAGTCCACTGGTGGCGCATTCGGAGAACTGGCTAAAATCCCTCCCTGAGCATCAAGCAAAAGATAAGCAAAATTGTCTTTAAGCAACTTAGCGCACGACCATTTTCCTGGCTTGTCTTTGGGGGGCGTTTTACTGGTAATATTAGCGAAAACGGTTTCTGGATCTGAGTTTCGGTCTTCACCAATTACAGAGGGGTCGCTCAGTAGCAACACCTTTAAGAAACTCTCACTGAGGTCCTGAAGCCGTGCATCATCGACGTCCGTAATAGCCTGACGAGTATCAAGATAGACCCAGATGGTAGAGGCGGTAATAACCGCGAGGCAAAGTAACACGCTCGCCAATGCGACACGACGTTTAACAGAATTCAGTCTCATACTAGTGTTGGATGATGTATCCGACTCCTCGAATGTTTTCTATGGTGCCTTTCGGCATTTTTTTGCGCAGATTATGGATGTGTACTTCAATCGAATTGAGCCCAGCACTTTCATCCCAACCATGCATGTTTTGCAGTATCTGAGTTTTGCTGAGCACGCGACCAGCATTCGTCACCAGATAGAGGAGAATTTTAAATTCATTCGGCGTCAGATTAATGCACTCACCTGCAACCGCGACTTTATGCGAATTGACCGACACAGAGACATCACCCACCACGATGGTGTCATCTGCCATACCCGCCGAGCGGCGAATTAACGCGCCCATACGCGCCAGTAGTTCTTCCAGTTGGAACGGCTTAACTAGATAATCGTCTGCACCATGATTGAGCCCATAAACACGGTCATTAAGTTCGTCACGAGCGCTGAGAATCAAAACGGGCGTCTTGTCTCCTTTACTCCTGAGCTCTTTGAGTACTTTCAAACCGCTGATACCCTGCAAAGAAATATCAAGAATGACCAGTAGGAAGCTGTCAATTTGAAGTGCATGAAGGGCACTTTCACCCGACGTTACCCAGTCTGCAGTATAGTGATGCCTGGCAAGGGAAACGGTAATCGTGTTGCCAAGCATAAGGTCATCTTCAACTAATAATACGCGCATGTTATCTATCTCTATTCTGTATCGTACCCCGTTCAGCAGTGATAAAAGGAAGGTCACAAGCGATGGTTTTATTTCCTGAGTCTCACTGCTTTCAATCCACCTTTGTCGACCTTCAGAGCTTTGGGGAGCACAGAAGCCAAATATGGAATTCATTCAAATTAAAAAGCTAGACTTAAAAAACATTTAATAAACGGTGAAACATTTAATTTTTTGGCCTTACCAGCGCCAGCTTGAAGTGCGAAAGCCTCTGATTATATTAACCCTATTAAATATGCTACGTACATGAGTTTATTCACATACTTCCATTTTTTTTCGCCGAAGGGATCGACTATTGAGAGAGAAAAGTAATGACGTAATCTGACTGCAAGGTGTAATGGCATTCCACTTCTCGAAAACCCGTTTTAGCCACCAGCGAAGGCGATAAGTTCAGCCATATGCGCTGTTTGTATGGGTCAACACATTTAACCTGAGCACATTCAAAGCCGAAATACTCACCAATATAGGGATAAATCGCTTTGAAAAGACTCTCTTTGGCGGAAAAGATGATTGTGGTGATGATATCGTTACTAAATGGTAGTGACGCCAAACGCTGCCACTCCCATACAGAACAAACGGAGCTGGATATCTCACGTATCACCTTGGTCGCTAACACTTTCTCAATATCCATACCGATGTAGCGCCTGATGTTCTGAATAGCAGGAAGCACTGCACATGTAGCAATATCATCGCAATGGGTAATGGTACCTAGAATTCCATCTGGCCATGTTGGGCAACGATTTGCTCCAATCCCGACCTGAACTCCATCAGTAACCAGTCCTCCGCAAGCAGATATCGCCTGTCTGGCCGCATAACGACCCGCCATAAACTCGGCTCGTCTAGAACTTACCGCGCGGCCAAGTCCATCAGGACATTGAATCCTTAACTCCTTGAACAAGGTGTCGTGATAGAGGCTATGGTTAAACTGACACACAAAAACACTCGCGCCATTAATAAGAAACCTTTGCTCCTTGTTGATAAACCGACCGCTTGTTTGCTCAGATAGATCACGCGCTCCCACTATGGCGTCAATATCAGGAAATAATGTCGCCATAATTACTGCCTCGTATCCACAGTAACAACCGCAGATAACCCATTGTCGACCTGAACCGAATCATTGAACACAATCTTAACCGGTACACGTTGCACCACTTTGGTAAAGTTGCCCGTCGCGTTATCTGGTGGTAGCAAAGCAAAGGTAGCGCCTGTGGCTGGCGATACGCTGTCGATTCGTGCTGAGAAGGTCTTCCCTGGATAGGCATCAATGGTAACGTCAACAGACTGCCCTTTGTGCATGCGAGACTTTTGCGTTTCTTTAAAATTCGCCAGAACCCACGGAGTGCGATCAGAGACTATGCTCACCACAGATTGCCCCGGTTGCACCATCATACCGACTTGCAGGTTACGATTGCTGATCACGCCATCTATTGAAGCCACAATTCGGGTGTAGCCCAATTCGAGCTGCGCCTGCGACAAACTGGCTGTTGCTTGCTTGACCATCGCGTCAGCCTGCTCTATTTCACTTTCCAGTACCGAGAGCTTGTCTTGTTGCGTTTTCAGGCTGGCCTTTGCCTCAAGATACGCCGCTTCATCAACTTTATAGGCAGACGCGCCGTTGTCACGTTCGCCTTTAGACACATAGTTTTGCTTCTCTAGAGCCTGCAAACGCTTGTATTGCTGAAGTGAGTATTGATATTTGGCCTTCGCCGATGTCAACTTGCTCTGGTACTCTTCGATAGCACTTTTCTGCATCTTGTACGCCGCTTCCGCGTTCGACTGTTCCGCCTGACTTTGCGCCAAGGCCGCTTCAGCGAGGCGCTCTTTAATCACGAACTCACGATCATCCAGCTGCGCCAGTAAATCGCCTTTTTTGACCTTCTGATTGTCCTTAATATTAATTTTTACCACTTCGGCATTGATGCGCGAACTGACGTTAGTGATGTCCGTTTGAACGTAAGCATTGTCGGTGGTCTGGAAAAATCGCCCGTAGTAATACCAATAGGCACCGCCAGCCAGAACCAACAACGTCAGTGGAATCAAAATCTTTATTATTTTTTTCATAGCACGACCAACCAATCAAAAAAGGCGAAGAGTATTAAACTCGAACCAGTTGTTTACCGAAGTGCTTCCCTTCCAATAGATCAACAAAGGCCTGTGGTGCGTTTTCCAATCCTTCGGTCACCGTTTCACGAAATTTGAGCTGACCACTTTCCACTGCGGCGGTCAGCCAACTGATAGAGCTAACATAATCATTGAACCACTCGGTCACCAGAAAGAATCGATTTTCCGGCGCACTCGGCAGTGAGGAGTAGAAGCGTGATAACGTCGAGGCATCCACATCTTTGCCCTTGTTGTATAACGCTGCACTGCCACAGATTGGCACTCTGGCACCTTCGTTTAAATGGCGTGCAACCAAGGAAGATATACGCCCACCTACATTTTCAAAGTAGACGTCCACTCCGTTCGGACAGGCGGCTTCAATCTCCTCGCTCAAATTGTCAGACTTGTAATTGACGCAGGCATCGAAGCCGAGTTCATCGACCACATAACGACACTTTTCCTCACTGCCCGCGATACCGACCACTCGGCAACCCGCCATTTTTCCAAGTTGACCGGCAACCGACCCCACAGCACCTGAAGCAGCTGACACCACCATGGTTTCACCCGCTTTAGGTTTGGCAATTTTATTCAATCCAAAGTACGCCGCTCGACCGGGAGTTCCTGCCACACTGAGAAAGATCGTTGGCGACAGCTCAGTATCCGGCAATCGATAAGTCATGAAATCCGCATCGTTACCGACACAATATTTTTGCCAACCTGAAAAAGTGAACACCCTATCGCCGACCTGATAATTAGGGCTGTTACTTTCGACGACCTTGCCAATGGTTTCTCCCTGAATCACCTCACCCAGTTTGATCGGCTCGACATACGCAGTGTTTTCATTGAGGCGAGGTCGCGTATATAGGTCCATCGAAAGCCAAGTGTTTTCAATTAAAAACTCACCCGGCTTTAACTCGCCAATTGGCTGGTTGGCGATACGAAAATTGCCCGTTGTCGCGGCGCCTTGGGGGTGGTTGTCAAGCACAATTGAAGGATTAACTAGTTGATTCATAAAGCACCTCATTGAGTTTATAGTGTTGTAATTTGATACCAAGTCACTTGACGCCAAGTAGCTGGGAATTTATGCGCTTGCCTCCGATGACCAACGAAAACCGGGCCAGTAAAAACTGAAAGCAATCATCGCCAGAGTCAGTGGCCAAGCGCCAGTGAAAACGAAGTAGTCAGCGTAATCTGGCATATAACGGGAGAACTTAATTACGAGTAGCGCCTTCACGGCGTAAGCGAGAATCCAAACTAGAGAAATCTCCTGCCATACTTGGGCGTATTTTGGCGAGCCATAGACAGGCAACTGCATCAAGCGAGGGAGCGCATTTTCCGCCTGAGTACGAACCACTGGGCGGCCAATCATGGAGTAGAAGCCGAATACGACAATGACAGACAGTGATCCGCCTACCGAAAGGAAGACGCTTTCTTGTTCAATTCCGAACAGGGTGTAACCATGCAGGTAAAGGTAATGAATAGTGCCCGAAGCCAAAATCAAAGCGATAATGGACAGAGAACCACTCCGTTTGCTGAACAACTCCAGTAATGCGGAGTAACACGCAGTGACAATCAACGCCGCTCCTGCTCCTCCCCCCCAGAATATCAGGTTGTAAATCAGAATGGGCACTATGATGGTCATTCTTGCTTCTGAAGACAGCAGATAGTTCCAGACACTCATTGATGTTTTATCACTCATGCTGTTTCCTCTTTTTTTAGTTGAAGCTGGAAATCACGGTTTGAACACAACACCATGATGGCGGTGGCGAGCATCATGATCCCCATGATCATAAACAGGTCGTTAAAGGCCATGATTTGCGATTGAATTGCCATCCTTTCACCAAGAATGCTCACCGCTGTTTGTTGGACATTGGTGCTATCAGACGGCAGCCCTTGATTGACCAACAGATTCTTTACCCCACCCAGATAGTGATAAAACTGCTGACTACCTGTCAGTAAGGTGGATTTGATGGAATCAAGGTGGAAATAGATCCGAGTAATGAAATAGGTCGACAGTACCGCGGTACCCATTGAGCCACCCAGACTGCGAAATACATTGATTAACACTGCCGATGAGGCCGCATCCTCCGCTTTAATATTCTGGGTCGCCAGCATGGAGAGTGGCACCATGATAAACGGCTGTCCTAACGCACGAACCAACATCGAGGCGATCATCTGCGGCCCGGCAAAGTCAGCATTCATATGGCAATCCATAAAGGCACTGATGGCCAAACCAACGAAACCGATGAAAATAAGATACTTAGGGTTATAGCGACGAATGAGAAGTGGAATCATCGGCAAAATCACCAGCTGCGGTAGCCCCATCCAGATAACAACATGACCAATTTCTGTCGCGTTGTAATCGTGAATCATCGTCAGATAATACGGCACTAGAAACAGAGTGCCGTAGATAGCTGAGCCCAACATGGCAAAGATGAGCAAAGCATAGGAGTACTGATATTCCTTAAACAGGCGAATGTTAATCAGCGGGTTACGATGTACGATCTGGTCATAGACAAAAATGACAAAGCTGATGGCAGAGAGCACCGACAGTACGCAAATCATGCGCGAGTCGAACCAATTTTCATCGCCGCCTTTTTCCAAAATGACTTCCAGCGTACCAAGAAACATCATCACCGACACCACGCCAACAAAGTCGCCCTGACGAATGATTTGCCAGTTAATAATGGGATGCTTCATTGAACGTTGAATCAGTGCCCATGCCACGAGTGACGGTAAAACATTGACGTAAAAGATCGCGTGCCATGAAAAGTGTTCAGTTAGCCAACCGCCGATCGCCGGACCTATCGCTGGAGCGAAAGTGGCAATAATACTGAATAACGACATCCCCATTGGGCGCTTTTCTAGCGGCAGGATTTCAATGATCAAACGGAAAGACAGCGGGATCAATGCGCCACCACAAAAGCCCTGCAAAGCGCGGAAGACAATCATCGAGTCCAGGTTCCACGCCATCGAACAAAGCAAGGACGAGCCGAGAAAACCGCCGATACACCATAAAGCGTAACGACCCGTTCCCAGCGCTTTTGATAGCCAGCCACAAAGTGGGATCGCAACAATCTCAGCCGTAAAGTACGACGTCATCAGCCAAGAGGCGTCATCCAGGGACGCTGACAGCGCCCCCTGAATGACTTTCATCGAGGAGTTAGTGATCTGAATGTCCAGAATGGCTATAAAGCCACCGATGAGGCCACCAATGATGGCCCACCACTCCTTCCTTGAAACGATGACTTCGCTTTCCGGTTTTGAAAGTGCGATCGTACTCAAAGCAGCCCCTCCTGTAGACGACTCGCCAAGTCACCAATGTGAGGCGCGTTCATCATGGAGATGTGATCACCCTTCGCAGGCAATACGGTCAGAGGCTGCTCGCTGTATGCCTGCCAACCCAACCCAGATTCTTTCAGTTGCGTACGGCCAGCTAACATCTCTTCTGCTTCCGCCACGACAACAGGACCAGAATATCGCTGCCCCTGATATTCATCTGTCGCATTCATGTGAGCCTGAAGAATGGCGAGAAAGTGCTGGAAGTCCTCTGCGCTGATATTATTCGGCACCAAGTTCGCTTGACGAAATCCTGTAAGGAATACCTGTGTTCTTTCCGCTTGTGACATCTTGGCCAATTGCGGGCCAGAGGTATCAAAAGACGTTCCGGTAAACAGCTCTACCTTATGAGCAAAGTAAGCAAGACGCTCATGCTCAGCCATAATGGCGCTGTTATCGACGTCAACTTGAGGGGCTGGTTGATCAAAAACCAAAACCTTCGGCTGATTTCCGGTCAAAGCCTGAACCTGACACGCCATCTCAAAAGCGATGGTGCCTCCCATTGACCAACCACCGATGATCAACTCTGGACACTCTGCTAGTTCGCCGAGCTGCTTCAAGTAGTACTCAGCTAACGTCGGCACTTTGCGGTTGTACTCAGCTAGCCCCTGAAAATCAGCTACCTGAACACCGTAGACCGGATACTCTTTGCTCAACCCCTTAACTAACTCGTCGTAACAAAGCACATTGCCACCAGCAGGGTGAATCAGAAGTATGGTCGGCTTCTGCTGTGGGTTACCCTGATTGAGCATCACAATCGAAGAACCGTAATCAGCGTTATCGGATACCTGTTCAATCAGTTTGCCAAGTCGAGCGACACTGCTGTTTTCCAGTATCTGGCCGAGGGTCAATGTAGTAGAGAACGCTTTATTCACTTCAATCAGCAGTTTCAGTGCACTGATAGAGTTTCCCCCAAGATTGAAAAACTCGTCATCAATACCGACCTGTTGAGTGTTCAAGGCTTGCTGAAACAGCGTCAGCAAACGAGCTTGCGTTTGATTGTTTGGATGGGAAGAAGTCGATGTCTGTGTATTCCGCTTAGCCTCAGGCAACTCCTGATAATTGGTTTTTCCGCTTGCGGTGATTGGCATAGCGTCGAGCCACATCCACATTTCTGGTTGCATGTAAGCGGGTAATAGCTGTTTCAGTTCCGTCTTAATCCCTTCCTGATCGGTAGTTTCACCAACAACGACATAAGCGACCAAACGGCTAGAGTCCGCGGTTTGCTGCTGTACAACCGCTGCGCGTTCAACATTAGTAATCTGGCCCAGCGCCTGTTCAATATCGGCCAGCTCAACTCGATAGCCACGTACTTTAACCTGACGATCCAAGCGGCCAAGATATTCAAGGTTGCCATCGGCTAACAGGCGGCCTTTGTCACCTGTGCGGTAAAGGCGCTCACCTGTCAAATACGGGTGGGGAACAAAGTGACGCTGCGTTTGCTCATCGAGGCCAAGGTATCCTGAAGCCAGCTGTGCTCCACCAATACAAATCTCACCAGGTACGCCCGCAGGAAGTAGTTGTTGATGAGCATCGAGAACCAGTACATGACTTCCATCGAGGGCCTGACCAATAGGCGAAACCTGATAACCCCAATCCGCGATGTTGTCGGGAATCGTCAATGTCGTCACGCCCACCGTACACTCAGTTGGGCCATAGTGATTAACGATCTTGCAGCTTGGTCTGAGCGCTTTGACTTTCTCAATTAGAGATACAGGTAAACGCTCACCGCCAAGCACCAGTGTGCGCTCTGGAAGCAAATACTGCGCGTTCGGGGCGTTTAACAACGCAGACAAATGTGTCGGCGTGATCTTCATACAATCAAGAGGCTTATCTTTTAGGTAATTGGTGAGTTGTTCAGGACTTTCCAGCAGACCATTGGTCACTACCTCCAACTCGCCTTGACCAACCAACGCTGGGAATAACATGGTATGAGCCAGGTCTGTGGAGAAGGACGACAATAAGCCATAGCGCGCTCCGTGAGTTTGTTCGAGTACCGGAGCAATCGCTCGGCAGTAATGACTGAGTTGGGAATGGTGAACACACACACCTTTTGGAGCCCCTGTACTGCCAGAGGTATAAATGATATACGCTGGTCCATCGCCAAGGTTATCTGGCGGATTAGTCCGTGTTGGTGAGGTGTTACTCGTTTCTGTTTTCAGAATGTCGACCCAATTTAGTGAAGATTGTGTAGCTAGTGCTTTTAAAGCAATGGGTACTTCACCTACGAGTAAAACTCGTTTAACTTTAGCATCGTTTAAGATGAAGCCGATTTTAGTTTCTGGCATATTGATGTCGATAGGAAGGTAGCAACCACCCGCTTTCAGGATGGCTAATATCGCCACCACATTATGCTCACTTTTTTCCATCAGTATTGCGACAGGCTCACCGTGATTCATACCTTGCGAGACCAGTTGTGCTGCCAACTGATTGGCGCGCTCGTTGAGATCGGCATAACTCAGTTCACGGCCTTCACAACGCACTGCCACATCTTCAGGGCAGGCTAACGCCTGTTGCTCGAATTGGCGATGAACTGGCAAACCTTGATTTGCCTCTGTTGGTAAACACGCTTTCAGTAGAGACTGACGTTCATCTTCCGTCACCAATGACAAGCCTTGAATCGACTGCTGTGGGTGCTCAACCAATGCCATCAATATGGTGTGTAAATCACGCAGCATTCGCTGCACGGTAGCGCGTTCAAACAACACAGTACTGTAGTTGAATGTGCACAACAAACCGTCGCCGTCTTCTTCAATCCATAAGTTGAGATCCAACTTAGACACACCGTAGTCTACTTTGAGTGGCGAATAGCTAAACAAGGTATTGGTTCGCGAGTGCGGATAAACCTGATATGTCAGCACCGCCTGATAAAGCGGGTTAACACATGCATCTCGCGAATAGTCGACCACATCCAGAATGCGATTAAACGGTACGTTCTGATAGGCAATCGCCTCTTCGCTTTCGGCTTTCGCTGCTTCTATCACAGCCGAAAGAGGTAAATCATCATTGAGCGTGAAACGCAGTGGCAGCGTGTTCATGAACAATCCCATCATTTCCTGCGTCTGGGCATCACCGCGATTGGCGAAAGGCACACCAATCACAATGTCATTCTGATTACTGTATTTATGCAGGAGTAACTGGTAGGCCGCCAGCATCAGATGAAAGGTAGTCGCCCCCTGTTTTACTGCGTAAGACTGAAGCTGATGACAGAAGCCAGCATCAAGTGGATGGCTGACATAACTTCCCTCAAAGTTGAGCGTATCTGGGCGAGGGTGATCAGTTGCCAATTCTAGCACACCTTGAACGCCACTGAGTTTATCGCGCCAGTAGTTGAGACCCTGTTCGTACCTACCTTCTTCAAGCCAGCGGCTTTCTTTTAAAGCGTACTCAGTAAACTGCGCTGCATGCTCTACCGTCTGGCCAAAGTAGGTGCCCATGAATTCTTTGAAGCACAAGCTGACGGTCCAACCATCTGAAATAATATGATGGAAGGTCAGCATAATGATGTATTCACCCTGCTGAGTTTTTGCCATTCGCCAACGAAACAGTGGTCCGTTAGTCAGGTCAAAATTCTTTCTGCCTTCTTCACGAGCAACTCGCATGACCCACTGATTTTTATCCGCTTCAGGCATGGCAGTAATGTCATCAAAACCAAAATTGAAACTGGGCTGGTTGTCGATGCACTGGCAAGGCTCGCCATCGATCACTCGGATCGTAGTGCGGAATATATCGTGATTATTGGTCATTTTCGTCAGAGCGCGTTCGACTCTGTCTGGTTCGAACTCATGATCAATGTGACAGGTGATCGCCAATGGGTTGTTATAGGCTTTATTGTCTTCGAGGAACTGCTCCAGTGCCCAAATGCTATTTTGTGCATTGGTGAGAGGGATTATTTTGCGTTTTGGTTCCGTTGTTGAACAACGGCTCTCTTCCATGAGCTGCGATTTTTTCTGTTTTTTCTCTCTGGCGAGCCTTTTCAGCTCTTCAAGTCCCATAGAGTTCAAAATCTGATTCGTTTTAGTTGTCATAACCGTGCCCTTTTACCGTTTGGAAGATTTGGCTGCCGTGCGACAGCCTGAAGGTGATGAACTTCCCGGGCTAATGCCCGGGAAATGGGCGCTATTCACTCTGAAGAACAGACTCAAACGCCTCGATGATCAGGCCGGAAAGCCCTCTTACGGTTTGATCCTGATAGAAGAGATCCACTCGAATATCGACTTCAAACTTGGCTGATACTTTTGACACAATTTGCACCGCCAGCAGTGAGTTACCGCCAAGCTCGACGAAATTGTCATCAACACCAATACCTGAAATGCCTAAAATCGACTGCCAAACTGCAATGATCTCTTTTTCGATATCATTTTCAGGTGCCACATACTCAACTGAGAGTTCTGGACGGGCGTGCCCTTGGCTGATTTCCACTTCCAGCTCTGCCAACTGCTCATCTTCCTGTTCAGGAATCGCTTCGTAGATAAGCTGACCCAGATCACTGGTCACCACGACGAGTTGCTCAAACTCTAGGTGTGCAAGTTGTCGTTTCAGTGCATCCAGCCCTTCGTAGAACAAAATGTCCTTGTCGGAGACATCGACGGCAACCTGAGCTACAGCAGACACCGGCGCAGCAACAACCTGATTCTCTGCCTTCATACGTACTAGCGTGTAGTTCTCCAAAACCATCAACGGCTTGCTGTCAGCAGATAGGAAGACCACATCCCAAACGATAGTACTATCTTCGGCCTTGTATGGTTGTTTGAGTTTGACGTGCGCGTAACAATCACCATCAAGCGGTGCTAGATAGCTGACCTTTCCGTAGCTAAATGGAAGGTAGTTGTCCGTCGTTATAAGCTTGATGCATCGAATTGCAACCGAGTCAATCAGTGCCGGATGATACGGATACTGCTCAAAATCACCTTGGAACTGAGTGTCGAAATCTTTATGAATCAACCACTCATTCTTACCTTGCCATACGCACTTAGGACCATTCCATCGCTCACTGAGCGACAGGAAGGTTTCACCCGTTATAGCATTCGGGTAATCATGGCCAGTTAATTCGTCAGGCAGTTTATTCATGCAGCGAGAACGAATCTCTTCAAGTGAATCTAAAACAGCAAGGTTCTCTGCACCGCGGCCAAGGTTGCCCAGCGCATGTTCGTCCCACTCGATGTCACGGACGCCACGGCTACGAAGGCTAAAGCTGTAGCCAGCTCCTTCACTGCGTACATACAGGCGCATTTCACGTGGCCATACGTTGTGGTAAATCACCGGTTTGGTCAACAGCAAGTTCTTAACCTGAAGCGCTTCCTGAGGCTTGAATTGATTCATCAGAGTATGCAGCATCGACAGTATGGTGGTACCAACCAAGGCCGGTTGATTCGACAACCTATGCTCGTTGAGTACCCAGTCATTCCGCACATCCAGATTGACTCGATATTCTTCTTCCATACCTTTACGGCCGAGCAGCGTAAGCAGCCCCGTTTGTTCTAGAGACGCTTCGTTGGCTTTGTTTTTCTCACCCAATTCACGAGCCCATTGAACCGCCATGCCGACATCGCCCCATTTGCCCCAGTTGATTGCAATGGTGCGACCGTTTCGATTCTGATTACGGTAGCTGGCAAACACATCCATAAAAGCATTACCAGAGCAGTAATCAATTCGAGCTTCATCACCGACAATCGAGCTGATGGAAGAAAACAGCACCATGAAATCAGGCTGGCTGTCTCTGGTCAGGTCATCGAGAATCAGGCTACCGAGGATTTTCGGCTCCAGAACGCTGGCACAATCTTCATCTGACTTGAGCGGAATGATGCCACCACCCGCAATACCAGCCGTGTGGAAAATGCCATCAAAGCGATCATAGCGTTCAAACACTTCCGACATAGCCACATAATCACAGACGTCCACATTGACTAGGTCAATGGTGTTACCTTGCTCTTCAAGACGCAGGATGCCCGCCAATTTTTCACTCATTGGGTCATCGACTGGGTGCTTCTGAATCCAGTCATTCCATTGCTCGCGTTCAGGCAGACGACTGCGATAGGTCAGAACAAGCGTCGCATTGCTCATTTCCGATATGTGACCGGCCACCAGCATACCAAGGCCGCCCAACCCACCAGTGATGAGATAAACGCCATCATCTTTGAATTGCGCCGATAAGCCTGGTTCTTGCTGTTTTAAGTTAACCGCCTGATAGTCTTCCTCCCAGCGGCAACCACCTCGATACGCCACAAGTTGGCCGTCGGTGTTAATGCTGCTCTCAGCAATCAGACAACGTGTTGCCTGCTCTGCCGTCCAATGGCCCGATTCATTCGCTAAGTCTGAAGGCCAGTCGATATCGACTAAATGACACTGAACATCTGGGTACTCGTGGTAGAACACACGGGCAGGCCCGACTAACAGTGCTTTCTCAGGAGCATAAACTCGCTCCCCAGAGACACTGAAGATATTATTGGTCACCAACAACAGGTGAAGATTATCCAGCAAGTTTTCATTCACCAACGCCTGTTGCAGGTACAACGGACTGTAGAATGAATCCAACTGGTGTTCACGACACAGTTCAAGGTCGACATCACCTTGCTCAGGAGAGAGGTTCCACAGATCAACAATACGAACCGGATTCATCTCTTGAGCTTCAATTGCCTTAAGCACTCGGATGTAGTCTTCACGAGAGGTAGGGTCAATGACAAAGCTCTTCGCGCTGTCGCTGGTGACGACATTCTCTTGATAACAGACGCCTTTAAACACAGTCACCACTTGTTGGCCTGATGCCAGAAGCTGAGCATGGAGCTGATCAGCGATGCCATATTCGTCAGCTAACACCACCCAACAATCGTTTTCATCTTGAGTTTGCTTGCTCGGCATAAAGTCAGCAGGAATAGTTCGCTTCCACGCAGGCATATAGAACCAGTCACCAACATCGGTTTTCTTGCGTTTTGAACTGGCTTCCGCACTGCTGCTTGATAGGCTTTCAGCATTACCTGTTTTCAGCTCAGGCAGTTTGAATTCATTTCGCTCGAACGGGTAGCCCGGCAGAGGCAGGCGACGTCGGCGCTCATCACCATAGTAAGATGTCCAGTCAATCTCGACGCCGTGCGCCCATAAAGCGCCAAGCATTGAGACGAAATACTCACCGGAGATCTCCACTTCTTTTGCCGTAGGCAAGGACGAGAAGATATCAGCATTCGAACTATCTTCTTCACGGAAGTGTTGCTTAGCCGCAGACTCAAGAGAACGGCCCGGCCCCACTTCTAATGCCACGAAGCCATCTTGATGGTCGGCCATCAAGGTTTTGAATGCATGCGAGAACAACACAGGGTTTCTGACATGGCGCACCCAGTAGTCACTATCTTGTGCCAACTCATCGCTGATCCATTCGCCATTTACCGACGAGACGAACGGAATCTGCGGCGCATTCAGTTCAATGCCATCGATCACGTCTTTGAACGCTGGCAACATAGGATCCATCATGCTTGAGTGGAAACCGTGTGACGTATCCAAGTGCTTGCAGAAGATGCCTTCTTCTTCCAGTTCATATTGGAAGGCTTTTATCGCTTCAAGCTCACCCGCCACCACACAGAGCTCTGGGTAATTGACCGCCGCGATATCCAGTTCACTGTTTGATAAGCGCTCTGTGAGCTCAGCTTCTTCCATCAGAACCGCTAGCATTGCGCCCGCTTGCAGAGCCTGAACCAGCTTGCCACGAATCGCGACAGCTTTGAGAGCATCTTCCAACGAGAATACACCTGACAAACATGCTGCCACGTACTCACCGACACTGTGACCAATCATCACATCTGGCTGAATGCCCCATGACATCCAAAGCTGAGCAAGGCCGTACTCAACAACGAACAACGCAGGTTGGGTGAACTGAGTTTCGTTGATACGAGCCGCGGTTTGATCATCTTGTGGGAAAATAATCTCACGCAGATCCTGTTCAAGTATTGGCATCAGATATTCGCAGCACTGATCCATCGCCTGTTTAAACACCGGATACGTCTGATATAGATCGCGAGACATATTCGGATATTGGTTGCCCTGCCCCGGGAACATAAACACCATTGGTCGCTTCGATTTGTTTCCAGATACAATCTGAGAAGGCTTAGCCAGCGCTTCCATGATGGCCTGACGATCATTGCCGACCACCGAGGTGGAAAATTCGAACTGTTTGCGGCCTACCTGCATGGTGTACGCCACGTCCGCCACATCTGCATCTGGGTTATCTGTCAGGTAACTCGCTAGACGCTGTTTCATCTCATTCAACGCGTTGCGACTGCGGGCTGAGAACGGGATCATGAGTGGCGAGTTATGCGCATCACCCGGTTGGGTCTCTGGCGCCGTTTCAAGAATCACACATGCATTGGTACCACCAACACCAAAGGAGTTGACCAACGCATTGTTTGGCTTGTCTTGCTGTTTAAACGCTGTCAGTTGGGTGTTCATCACGAATGGACTCGTTTCAAACTCAATGTTTGAATTCGGCTCAGAATAATGCAGCGAGGCAGGAAGCTGTCCGGATTCCAATGCCATTGAGGCTTTAATCAAGCTGGCAACGCCCGATGCCGCATCGGTGTGACCGATGTTAGTTTTGACCGAGCCTAGACGACAGAATTGTTCTTTATCCGTAAAGTGGCGGAAGGTTTGCGACAATGACGAGAATTCAATCGGGTCGCCCAACGCGGTCGCCGTACCATGCGCTTCAACAAAGCGGATGTTTTCTACATCAATATCTGAGTTGGAAATCGCCTGTTTTGCGACTTCGACCTGCCCTTCAATGCCCGGCGCCGTGAATCCCGCTTTGAGGCTGCCATCATTGTTGATCGCACCACCTTTGATCACAGCGTAAATATGGTCGCCATCATTGACTGCGTCTTTAACGCGTTTCAGCAGCACAGCACCAACACCGCGGCTAAACACCGTACCATTGGCACGAGAATCAAACGCATAACAACGTCCATCCGCCGACTCCATACCGCCTTGCATGTATTTGTAGCCGCGACGCTCCGGTGTATCGATGGATACCCCACCAGCAACCACGAGGTCACTTTCACGGCTTAACAGGCTGTTAATCCCCATCACCACGGCCACCATTGCGGTTGAACAGGCCGTTTGCACATTCACGCTTGGCCCTTTTAAGTCGAGTTTGTAGGAGACTCGCGTTGTGACATAGTCTTTATCGTTATTGGTCACAACGGATGCGCCACTGGCAAACTGGCTGACACCCGGATGGGAATGGACTTTGTTCAAATGCCACGCTGTGCCTGTCCCGCCAAACACACCCACCTTGCCCGGATAACTCGAAGGCACGTACCCCGCATCTTCAAAAGCGTGCCAACTGCTTTCCAGAAACGCACGGTGTTGAGGATCCATGATTTCCGCGTCACGAGGAGTAATATCAAAGAAGTGCGCATCGAAATGTTGCGCGTTGCCGAGAATACCTCGGCGGGGAATATAGTTGGGTGAGGCAATCAATTCTTCATCGACACCCGATTCGCGAAGCTCTTGTTCGCTAAATGTTGTGATGGTTTCCAGCCCTTCAGCGAGGTTCTTCCAGAACGTCGTGATGTCTTCTGCACCAGGGAATCGGCCTGACATGCCAATAATAGCTATATCTTTATCGCGCAGTGTTGCTTGGTCTTTCATATGCTACCTCACGGGTTGTATGTCGTATTTATTTGTACTTATTTCGGGAAAAACGGCCCCTCTCCTTTGAAAAGAAAGGAGTGTTTCAATCAGCGAATAAAATGAGTTTGTCTTCTAGGTAAAACTAATTAGCGAAGTTTTAATTCGTTTTTTCTAATAACACCTGAGGGTATTTTTTAGATATACTCTTGCTTAGCGAATCCACTGTAGGACATTGAAATAACTCGATAATATTAATCGGAATTCCAAGCTGTCTTTTTATTTCCCTGTGTACTTTACTCATTAATAATGAGTTGCCTCCTGCATCAAAGAAGTTCTCATCTCGGGCAATTTTTTTGACGTCTAAAACCGATTGCCAGATTGAGAGAACACGGTTTTCAATTTCAAGTGTCATATTGGGTTTGTTATTCAACATAGTGCTAGAACCTTCTAGTTAGTGAGCGTTTAAAGCTGACTTGCTAACTTTCCCATTAGGGAGCTTGGGTAAGCTATCAACGGAATAATATCGGGAGGGTTGCATGTAGTAAGGCAATACTTTTGCCAGTTGTTCTTTGATCACTTGCACATCAACATTGGACTGCTGAGATGGCACATAGAAAGCGGTCAGATAAGACGCCTTACCATCATCGCTGCTATCAACAATCACCGCCGCGTGAGAGATGCAGGGCATCGCTTGCAACTGAGCTTCAATTTCAGCTAGCTCAATTCGGTGACCTCGCAGTTTGATTTGTGAATCGGTTCGGCCATGAAACAGTAGCGCACCGTCTTCTCTGCTACTCACCAAATCGCCTGTGCGATACATTTTCTCTCCACTCTGCTTAGCAAAGGGATGATCAATAAAGCGCCCTTGGGTGAGGTCGGCACGTTTCAGGTAACCTTTCGCCAGAATGTCTCCGGCTAAATACAATTCACCGCACTGCCCTTGTTTTACCGGCTGTAAATCTTCATCAAGGACAAGCACTTCTGCATGTGGAATCGGGCGACCAATCGGCACAACTTTTTCGGCACACTGTGGCTGGCAGTACCAGTGACAGGCAAAGATGGTGGCTTCTGTCGGTCCGTAGAGATTATGGATATGACCCGGATACTGAGCAGACAGGTCATCCACCAAACGCTGCGGCAGCGCTTCACCACCAGAGAAGATATGCTCTAACGACGTACATTGTTGCAATACATCGGCATCGACAATGATACGCAGTGCGGTTGGTACAAACTGAGCGACAGTGACCTGATGCTGCGCAACAAAGTCAGCCAACAGTACGGGGTCGTACTTAGCATCTTCAGCAATCAGTGCACAGCTTGCTCCAGTCATCAGAGGCCAGAACATTTCCCAGACTGAAATATCAAAACTGAATGTGGTCTGATTCAGTACCCGGCTGTTTGTCGTCAGTTGAAAAGCATCTTGCATCCAGTTGAGGTAATTCACCACCGTATGATGCGCAATCATCACGCCCTTAGGCTTTCCGGTTGAGCCCGAGGTGTACATGATGTAACACAAGCTCTGTTCATCTACCTGCGGTAAGTCTGGGATTGTCGCACTGGAAAAATCTATGCTATTCACATCCAACGTTGGAAGATCATTGCCAAACCAATACATGCTATTCAAATTGTCAGTGATCACTAGTTTGGCTTCCGAGTGCTCTGCCATATAAGCGAGGCGATCGCTTGGGTAATAGGGATCAAGCGGTAAATAACAAGCCCCTGATTTCAATATTCCCAATATGGTCGCAACCAGGTTATTGCCGCGATTCATGTAGATGCCGACAACATCGCCTGATGTAATGCCAGAGCGGATTAATGACTGAGCAATATTATTGGCGCGCAGTTCCAGTTGGCGGTATGTGATGTTTTCACTGTCACTTCGCAGAGCGATATTATCCGGTGTTTTGGCGCACTGATGAGTAAACTGACGGTGGATCAATTTTGGCATTGTATTCATCTCCCCATATTTAATCGTTCTTCATCTCCGGCTCCTGGCGAGCCGGAGACACTCGGCATTACAGAGATAATGTGTCTGAAATCAGAGCCAAGTATTGTTCTGCCAGCAAGGAGATCTGTTGTTTGGTAAACGCCGTACTTTCATAATCAAAATTGAGGATCAATTGCTCGCAGTCGTCGACAGTCAAGGTCAAATCGCATCGAGCGGATTGCTCAGCGATGTGTTGAACTTTCATGCGGCAGCCTTGCACCTCTGTAGCTTCCGGCATTGCAGACAGATAATTAAACGTGACAGGGAAACGCAGTTTCTCGAGCCAGCCTTTGCTTCGCATTTCATCAGCAAGTTCTAGGTAGGACACGGACTGATTTTCTATCAGCGAGTAGATCGCTTTGCTGCTAGCTTCAATCAAGCTAACAACGCTATCCATCTGTTCAACCTGCTCATGGTAGGTAACCATGTTGACGAAACAGCCGATCTGACCATCGTGCTGACAAAGAGCTCGATTGGAGACAGGCAAGCCAATCGTTATGTTGTGATAACGAGTTTCGTGGTTTAACACGAGATTAAACAGCATGAGCAACACGACATAAGCCGTTGTATTGTGAGCGTGGGCAAAGTCTTTTATCGCTTGGCTGAGTGGCTGGGAAAGCTCAACAGAGTAACCTTCAGGTGCAGGGTAATCCGTCACCGGATAGAGCGAGGTATCCACACCTTTTGTCAGATAGCGGTTCAATGTCGACAACCAAAATTGCATCTGGCTCTCTTCATCCACCATGGCTCCTCGATGCTGTTTTGCGCTGAAATGGTGCTGGCGATTCTGCGCAAAGCCATAATCTCCCGCTACATACGCGCGGTAAGCCTGAACAAATTGCTCAAAGAATATGCCAATGGAATCATGGTCAAATACGGCATGATGAACTCGCACCACTATCGCATGCTCATCATCATTCTTGCTCAGCATCGTAAATCGAATCGGCGGCTCACCGTCGATATTGATGTCCGGCATATCTGCCATATCCAGCAACTCACGTTGAGACACTTCACTGAGTTTGCCAGTCAAATGCTCAGCCTTGCGGTGTTGAATCTCTACTTGTTCTGCCTTAAATCCACCTTCTTTAGCAGTAAAGTTATCGAGATCAAATTGAGTGGTCAGGATTGGGTTGCTGGCCAACAATCGATTCAGACACCATTCCACGCCTTCTGCATTTACCTGTCCATCAAGATAGATACAAAACGCAGGCTGATAGGCTTTCGGGTTTGCACTGGTTTGTTCTAGGGTCAGGAAGTAAGCCTGTTGCGATGTGAGCGGTTCGAATTGCGCTTCTTGATAGTTGTCATTCGGCGTGAATGTCGCGTCATCCAAATCATCCGCCAAGTAATAAGGCACGACCGCAGCCAGTTTACGCGGCGTCGCATTACTGAAAAAGAGCTTAAAATCTATTTCGCTGTAGAGGCGGCGTCGAATCAGGGTTCTGGCGCGCATCGCCTGTAAGGAATTCCCGCCTAGGTCAAAGAAGTCATCATCAACCCCTAAGCCACTAAAACCTAACACTTCTTGCCAGATGTCCAAGAGGTCTCGTTCGAGATCATTGCTAGGTACGTTGCAACCGTAGTTCAGCTCAGGTCTAACAGGTGCTGGCTCAGGAAGACGAGCACTATCGAGTTTTCCGTTAGGCAATTTAGGAAAGCTTTCAAGGTAAACAAATTGAGCAGGCATCATCGCGCTCGGGCAGCGCTCGCTAAGGAAAGCACGTAGATCCCAAGCACTGGTTTTTTTGTCCGTCAGCAAGTAAGCCACCAGCCCACCATTGACCATTTTCACCGCGGCACCGGCTATTTCACCATGCTGACGAAGATTGGCTTCTATTTCGCCCAACTCAACTCGCACACCGTGAATCTTCACCTGACGATCTTTGCGACCAAGGCACACCATCTCTCCGTCTGCTTTGAACTGACCTAAATCTCCAGTGCGATGCGCGCTATGGCCGCGATGAGAGAAGAAGCGTTCTGCGCTCAATTCAGGTCGATGGCTGTATCCACGAGCCACGCCCGGACCGGATATACAGATTTCACCCACACTGCCGTCTGTCACTAGTGCGCCCTCTTCATCGAGCAGAAACAACTCACTTCCCGCCAACGCTTTGCCTATGGTCACGGGCTGGTCTTGCTTCAACTCTGTAAAAGCACAGTTGGCTACGGTTTCCGTCGGGCCATATAGGTTAAACAAACGCACATTCTCGATGCTGTCGAAAGTACGTTGCTTAATGTCTTCACCGACAGGTTCACCAGAGAGAAAAACGGTTTCAGGCAGAGATAGCGCGCCATCGACTGAGCAGCGGTAATTGAGTAGCTCATTCCATATTGTCGGCACACAGTAGATCGCCGTGTTGGTTCGGTTCTGGTACCAATCAAAGAGTCGTTGCGGGTTATTCAAAGTACCTTCAGGAAGAATATGAAGGGTGTCGCCACGTAGCAACGGAGCAAACAATTGAGTCACCGCTGCCGCAAAGCTTAGAGAAGATGTGAGTGGAAGTGTTGCTTGAGTTTCAGGCCATAAATCGTGATTAAACCAATCGAGATAATACGCCATGCTGCCATGTTCAACTTCCACCCCTTTTGGCACACCCGTCGAGCCTGATGTGTAAAGCGTGTAGGCCAAATCAGATGTGGTCACTTTCGGCAACGAAGCCAATTGAGATCCACCGATGAGATCAAGCAAATCAACATTCAGTTTTTCTGTTTCACACGACAGCATGCTTGGCTTCTTAGCCAGCGAATCATTCGTAATTACAACAAAAGCTTTTGAATCATCGAGAACTTGTTGAATGCGCTTTGCTGGCTGAAACGATGATAACGGAACATAACTGAACCCTGCTTTCATCACCCCCAAGATCACTACAGGCAACATCAGGCTAGGTTCAAGGTAAACCGCCACTTTACCTTTGTCGCCATCAGGATATTGATTAACTAAGTAGCTCGCCAGTTGGCTAGATTGCAGTTCAAGCTCAGAATAGGTCAGCGACTTATATTTGTAGATAACCGCTATTGCCTCAGGGGAAATCGACGATTGCATTGAAATAGTTTCAAATACAGGATTGTTATTTTTCACAATATTTACCTCGCTGGTTAAGGTATTCCTGAAGTCAAGCGAGAATATTTTCTTGCTGACCGATTGCTACAAGTAAAAGTTAGACATGAAAACTTAGGATTTAATTAAGGAAACAAATTGGTTTTAAGCATCAAAGTTTCGAAGGTAGAGAAAGGGAGGAAATAAAAACAAGATAACAGGCACTTATGGAGATAAAGCTTACTTTAAATTCAATATTATCAATTATAAACCAACTTTAAATTGACTATAAACAGACATAAAAAACACTTTAGAGTTAAGTTCATTTTCTTTTTTGTAGATACCCCCGTGCATGCACGGGGTACTTACTGTTACAACTCCATGCGGAGTTGACCAGAATCCTTTTCGCCCTGATGTCTAACGTAATTCGCTACAACCTGTTCATTCACGCCTACGCTACTGACAAAGTAACCTGGCGACCAAACAATGTTCTCTTTCCAGTAAACCTCACTTAACCAACTGAACGTTTTTCGCATGTGGTGCGACGATTGGCTTAATTATATGGTCCGCCCCACTCTCAAGCCCTTAAGCTTAGAGTAGACTCTCAGAATGAGGTGAACCATATGTCTTCTATTCATATTTTAGGTATCGACCTAGGCAAGCACTGTTTCCACGCTATCGCTCATAACCGTTCGGGTGCGGAAGTATTACGTCGTAAGTTTAATCGAAACCAACTCCAACATTTCCTTTGTAAAATCGAACCAACAACCATTGCTTTCGAAGCTTGTGGCGGTGCTCATTGGCTCGCTCGTAAGTGTGGTGAGTACGGCCATCAAGTTCGACTCATTCCTCCTCAGTACGTTAAGCCTTATGTCAAAGGCAATAAAAATGATTTCATAGATGCATCAGCAATTGCAGAAGCCGCTGGTCGACCAACAATGAGGTTTGTCGCGGTAAAAAGTGAAGAGGCCCAAGTCATCGCAGTGATTCATCGTGTCAGAGATGGTTATATCAAGGAAAGAACAGCTGCCATGTCTCGAATTGGGGCTATCTTGCTTAAGTTCGGCCTGAGTTTTCCAAAGGGGCATGCAAAGATGAAGTCTCTCTTCCAATGGCTAGCGGAGCAAAAAGTATCATTGCCGGAGAATTTGCTGTGTGAATTAGTGTCTATCCACGAACACTACAAATACCTTAATGAACCAGTCAAAGCTCAAGATAGTAAGCTTCAGACAGTTGTTAACAACAACGAAAGTGCACAATTGCTGAAAACTATCCCTGGAGTTGGCGACCTTACATCGACGTTGTGCGTGGCGGACGTAAGCTCCCCA
>NZ_LNRB01000012.1:0-161232 GCF_001557945.1 Vibrio sp. CUB2
TAGAACCGATGAAACTGAGCTTTGACCGTCGAAGATGGAGCTATGAATCAAACAACCAGTAGCCAGTAGCCAAGTTTTGAGCTTAGAAACATGATTTTGACCGCTAGCTTTTTCTGGCGACTAACGCTTTCTATACGGCCTTCAGCCACCTTTCAGGCACGCTACCGCCTTCTTTCAATACAAAAGAAAGTATGCATGCTAGCACTTATCTTTATGAAACAAATAGAAAATCAGTATGAATCTGTGTGCTCACACACGCAATTAGACGGTGCATTGGCGCCTAATTGTCCATAAGGGGCTAAGTTAATAAAACTGTATAAACAACCAGTTAAATTATAACTATGAAAAGTCAGTTTTTACTGAGTGTTAAAGAGCATATGATCTCGCGTCACTATGCGAAGAAAACCATTGAAACCTACTTGTTTTGGATAAAGCGTTACATCGTCTTCCACCAGCTTGCCCACCCTTCCAAGCTCTCTGAAGACGATGTCGAACGCTTTCTTAGTCATCTCGCTATTGATGAAAAAGTGGCAGTCAAAACACAGGCACTTGCGTTAAACGCCATCTCATTTTTGTATCGAGAGTACTTCCAGATGCCACTCTCATTGAATATGAGGTTTCAAAAATCACTCACTGAAAAAAAGCTACCTGTTGTGCTAACAAGAGACGAAGTACGCCGATTTGTTCAACATATTGACCCGAAATACAAACTCCACATCCAGCTTTTGTATGGTTCTGGCTTGCGAATCATGGAGTGCTTACGATTAAGGATTCAAGATATTGATTACGACTATGGTGCGCTCAGAGTATGGCAAGGAAAAGGCGGTAAAAATAGAACGGTCACATTAGCCAAAGAGTTACATGAACCGTTAAAAGCACAAGTCAGCTTAGCGAGAGATTATTATCAGAAAGACCGTCACATGGGCGGTTATGCCGGTGTTTATATCTCTGATGGGTTACGTCGGAAGTACCCCGGAGCAGAATTGGACTTTAATTGGCACTTTCTCTTCCCATCAACCAAATTAAGCATTGATGACGATACTGGCGAGTTTCGGCGTCACCATATCAATGAGAGCGCAATACAAAGGGCTGTTAAACGAGCGGCAAAGGATGCAGGAATAGAAAAATCGGTGACTTGCCATACCCTGAGACACAGTTTCGCGACTCATCTTTTAGAATCTGGCGCTGATATTAGAACCGTTCAGGAGCAGCTAGGACATACTGATGTGAAAACGACTCAGATCTACACGCACGTCATCGAGCGCGGTGCAGGAGGCGTCTTGAGTCCGTTATCTAGCTTATGAAAAAGAAAAAGCCACCGAGTGACAGTAAGTACTCCGGTGGCTTTCACATTTAATTGGTTTAGTGACGCTCGCCCAATTTGACGTTGCCTTTGGAGTCAAACCAAAGCGCTTGAGCGCGACGGCGGCCGAGCAGAATCGGGCCATCATCATAGAACAGAAAGTTCTTCCAATATTTCTTGAACGTTGACCACTTCGTCTCGATTACGTTGTATTTCTCATAACAGAAGTACACCGTGACATCATCTTGCCAATCAATAAACGCCACGATTTCTTCTGGTAACTCGGGTTCATCGGCTTCCCAAGCTGCCATCCAGTCGACTTCTTCTGACCAATTAGACTCTTTCATCGGCCAATCGGACGAGCTCAAACGATCCATATCAGGACTTTGTGCACTAATGTTCTCTTTCCAGAACTGCGCGGCGCGAGCTTGACTCATCGGCTTGATAAACTCGAGGTCCTCTTCAGGCACTGGCATTGACTGGTGAGTAAAAATCCATTTTCTTTGGTATTCATCCAAAGGCAAATAAGACATTCAGTCTCCTTTCTTACGACTTCAACCAACCTTTCTCGGTGGCTTCTTCAATCAGTTCTTTGGCCTTGTCCCATAGGGTGACAGAACCAAATTCAATTCTTTTATTGATGGTTAACGCTTGCTCTCGCGTTACACCATTTTCTTTCCAACTTTGACCATCATTGTGGTAGTTGAGTAGCATCGGGATAAGGCGATCTAACGCTTTGGCGTATTTCGCATCATCACTTTGGGCCGCTTCAAATTCCTTCCACAAAGAGAACAACTCTTCACCCTGATCGCTTGGCAACATACCAAACAGACGCTCTGCCGCTCTCAGTTCTTTCTCTTCTTGTTCTTTTGAAGCAGCGACATCATAAACAAAGGTATCGCCTGCGTCGATCTCTACGACGTCATGGATAAGCAGCATTTTCATCACTCGAGCAATATCGATTGGCGCATTGGCATGTTCTTGCATTAATACTGCCATCAACGCAACGTGCCAACTGTGCTCACCACTATTCTCTAAGCGTCGGTCGGCACTCTTTACCCGAGTGCGACGAAGCACACTCTTTAGTTGATCCAGTTCAATGAGAAGTGCTAACTGCTTATCCAATCTTTCCATTTATCGAGCCTCAGCTTTCCAGTTTGGGTTAGTTAACGATGTAAGCACATGATCTTGCCATTCACCGTTAATCAACAAATAATCTTTAGCGTAGCCTTCTCTCTCAAACCCAACGTGCTGCAACACCGCTTCACTGCGCTTGTTATGCGGCATGTAGCCCGCTTGAATGCGGTGTATCTTTTGCACATCAAACATGTAATCACAGGCCATTTTTAACGCGCGGCGCATATAGCCATATCCTTGCGCGTCTTCTGCAAGGGAGTAACCCACGTTGCAGGCATAGAATGGAAAACGAGTCAGGTTGCTAAAAGAGAGCGTGCCAAGCATTTTACCAGATTCGGCATGAACAAGCAGACAATAGTATCCCAGTCCCATGCGATGTAATTCATTCAATTTGATCAGCTTTTGTAGCCAACCATTTACCGAGAAAAACGCTTCTTCGCGCTTCGGTTCGAAGGGCTTTAAGTAGTCGCGATTGCTTTGAAAATATTCTGCAATCATATCGGCATCGCCAATTTCTGCAGTACGTAGAAGCAAGTCGCCGTCCAACTTGTGAACGGCGATTGAAGAACTTTTATCTTCCATTATGAATAACAACGTCCATTTAATTTCGGGGTCATTTTACAGATAGCCCAGTATTTACCGCGACTCTAGACTTTACGAATACCATAATCACGCAGTTTGTTTGCGATAGAGGTATGAGAAACATTCAAACGCTTAGCAAGCTTACGACTCGATGGGAATGATTGATACAAACGCTCTAAAATCTGAGATTCGTAATCACGCATGATCTCATCAAGCGAGCCGTCAAGGTTCAATGTCGCGCTGCCACCACCCATAGCTTGTGGCTGAGGTAAGTTGAAGTTTTCTGCCTTGAGGATATGCCCATCCATCTCAGTCAGTGCGCGCAGAACCATATTGTCCAATTGGCGCATGTTACCCGGCCATTGGTAGTTCGCTAATGCATCCACCAGTTCTTCATCCAGCTCCGGCTTGTCGATGCCAAGTTGCTGAGCGTGTTTCGTTACGAACAAGTCCAGCAGCGGTGCTACGTCGTTCGAGCGCTTACGCAGAGGCGGAATATTCAAGGTCAGGACATTGAGGCGATAGTATAAATCTTCACGGAACTTGCCAGCCTCAGCAAGTTCTGCAAGGTTGTGCTTGGTAGAGGCAATAATGCGGACATCAACGTGCATTTCATCTTCAGCACCTACTCGACGGAAGTTACCATCCTGTAAGAAGCGCAGCAGTTTGATTTGCAGATGCGAGCTCATCTCACCGATTTCATCAAGAAAGACGGTACCGCCGTTTGCTTGTTCGAAGATACCTTTGTGACCTTGTTCGTGATTAAACGAACCCGGCGCATGACCAAACAACTCGGTTTCGGCCACATCATCAGGCATGGATGCACAGCTTAAAACAAGGAAAGGTTTGCTCGCTCGGCCAGAGCGGCTGTGACATGCTTTCGCCAGCATCTCTTTACCTGTTCCCGTTTCACCTTCTATCAATAGAGGCTGATCGAGAACAGATAACTTCTTCGCTTGGTTCATCAGCGCTTTGTGGCGATTTGATAAGCCAACAAAATGCTCAAAGCCAAGTTGATTATGAAGAGGGAGTATTTCTTCGATTTGCGCACCGTGTTGGCTCGAACGAATCGTCATCAAGGTACTAGCAAGTGTCGAGTTTTGCGCTTCGTCTTTGATATAGACCGGCATCAACTCAAGAATGTAATCCAATCCATCGATCACTAAGCTTTCGCGAGTGCGAGCATTCACGCCTTCAGACCAGCGGTTAAAACGAACACTCGGCAATAACATACCAATTTGCGTGCCGATAACATCTTGTTTGTGCTGACCAAGAAGAGAAAGTGCGGACATGTTTGCCATATCGACAGCGCCTTTGAGGTCGATAGCAAACACTGGGTCAGGCAGGTTATCCACCAATGAAAGCAGCTCTGTGTTGTGGCGCTCCATTGGCATAAATTGGATTTTACGTACGTCTTTGACCCCCGGAATACGGCGGATCTCGGCCATCAATTCACTAAAGGTATCAAAATCAATATCTGGGCAGTTTAGGTAGATGATGCCGCTGATATCAATTTCGATACCACGTAGGTCGATGCTTTTAGACGCTAAAATATCGAGCAGTTCTCGGGTTAGACCGAGTCTATCTTCACAAAAGACTTCAAGACGCACTGAAAATATCCCAATTCACAACTGTCAGGAAAAGTTGACAGTAGTTTCTACCAAGCTTGGAATGGCGTCAAGCAATCCTCACCGTCAAAGGTGATATTGGTTACGGTTTCATCGTAATTGATGCAACTTTCGCCACTACCTCTTTACGAATGGCACCGAGTTTCACTTGGCGTTCTGGATACCAAGGTAAAGGACGAAGTAGTGCCATGGACTTTAGACCGAGACGCGCCGTCAAAATGCCCACACCTAACCCCTGCCCTGCTCGCGCGGAGATTTTTCCGGCGAGATCCATCGACATCAAATCCATGCTGGCATCAATAGCGAGTTCACTCGCACCCGCTGCCGCCATATTCACGAACACAGCTCGCAATAGCTTGATGCGAGAAGCGTAACCCAATTCAACGCCATACACTTTAGAAAGGTTGTCGATCATTTTGAAGTTACGCCATGCCACCAGCAACATGTCAGCGGCGGCTAGTGGGCTGACTGCCACCAAAGCAGCAGATTCAGTTGCGTGCTGAGAAACAATTTTGGTTGCAAGTTTGTCTTGCTGACTAACAACCATAGAATCGTACATCTCAAGGATTTCTGCATCGCTATGAGCAGGATTCACGCTGTTCTTCCAACGATCAAAACCAGGATTTTCTGCCAGTACCCCGCTTTGCTCTGCAACCTTTTCACAGAATGCTTTACCCTTGCCGACGCTTTGGCTATCAATAAGCGCCTCACTTTCTTCTTGCACACTAAAGTGGTTACGAAGTTTGCGCAGCTTCCATAACTCCTTGCCTAATGCGCCCAAGCCAAAAGAGGCAATGGTAGCGATAAAGCCAGCCCAGCCTAGCGCTAACCAATCGGCAGTTTGTACTGCGGTAACGACAGAATCGACCGCTTGCCAACCGACTAAACCGGCAAAGGTGGCAAAGAGACCCGTTGTCAGCCATTTGCGACCCGATTTCGGACGGATGACCTGTTCGAGCTGCAATTCTTGTTCGGTTTCTTCCTGTTGCTCTTCAATCTCGACAGGTACGAAGGTTTCTTTTTCTGAAAACGTCTTTTGAGCCGTCAATTCAGGGGAAGCACTCTCTTGATCGCCGTGCATCGTTTTTTCTGAGAAGACTTGTTTTTGTTTTAATTCGCTCATTTCAATTTGTCTCCCAATAGGTATTCCAATGCTTTATCGAGGCGAATATGTTTCATCGGCTCGTCGCTTTCTGAAGGCATTGGGCGGAAAGAAGTAAAATCAAAGCCACTGTTTTGCCAATAAGCCGTGTTAGGGAACTTCTTCGGCACTTCACCGGGGAACATCGTCATTGACTCCCCATCAAGCGTTGTACCTTGCAGTGCGGGAACGGTTTTATCTCCCGAAGCGATGAAACCTGAAGTCGTCGCTTGAATAGAAGCAATGCTCATACAACTCATTTCTATGTTCTCGTACGCTGCGGTCTGCCACGCAGGATGCACCATCTGTTGAAGCAGAGAGACCAAATGCGGATGTTGATCTGGCGTCACGTGGTCGGCTTTTGTCGCAGCAAACAATACTCTGTCGATCTTTGGTGAGAACAAACGGCGCAAGAAACTGCTTCGGCCATATCGGAAGCTGTGCATGATCTGTTCAAGCGCTTGGCGCATATCGTAAAAGGCTTCATCACCGGCATTTAGCGGTTGTAAGCAATCTACCAACACGATTTGGCGGTCAAACGTAGCAAAGTGATGCTTGTAGAACGCCTTAACCACCTTCTGTTGATACTCGTGATAACGGGCTTCTAGCATTGCCAAGTTGCTGCCCTTAACTGGTTTCACATCGGCATCAAATCGACATGGGAAGAACTGCAATACTGGCGCACCTTCAAGCTCACCCGGCAAGACGAAACGACCCGGCTGAACCCAGTGTAAACCGCTGTCTTTGCATTCATGCAAATAGTCGGTGTAAGTTTTAGCGACTTTTTCTAGCTGCTTTTCATTCAATTCCGCAGCTAAATCCAGCGTTTCTAGCTCTGCTAACCAGTCGGCAGCAAGCTCACTACGCTGCCCTTTTAGCGCCTCAAATTGGGTCTGTGACCACGTCGCGAAATCCATATCAAGCAAAGGCAGATCCAATAGCCACTCACCCGGATAGTCGATGATATCGACATTCAACACGGCAGTTTTACTCAACAGCTTTTTGGTGGTTTTGTTCGGCTTGTATTTCAGTGCCAGTCGTATCTCACTCACGTCACGGGTCGGCACTGGCCATTGTGGTGGCGTGGCATGAATTTGGTTCATCGCATCATCGTAAGCAAAACGTGGAACCATCATATTGGATTGAGGCTCACGTTTAGCACCAATTAAACGCTTATCGCGCGCCGCATTAAGCAACGGCAAATTGTCGTGAGTAGCGGTATGCAGTAATTGATTAACCAGAGAAGTAATAAACGCGGTTTTACCCGCACGCGACAACCCCGTTACGGCGATACGGACATTAGAGTCCATACCACGGCTGATAAAGTCATTCACTTCTTGTGTTATTCTTTTCATCGTTTTTATTTGTCTCATCAATTCTTGCTACGCAGTGTAATTTTACCAACCTTAATCAAAGATGAACAAAGTATTCACTGCAAAACCTATTTCCAAAAACGAAAAAGCCCCTGAGAATTTCAGAGGCTTAGCGATCTTAATGTTTTTACGTGAAGTCTAATCGTCTTCAATCAACTTGTAGATAACGAATAGGCAAACTTCCAGAATCAGCCATAACACACAAGTGATGGTGACGTATTTTTCATCGAAGATACTGATGCCGTGAAGAATCAAGTCGTAGCCAACAAAGCTACCGATCACAACAGCAAGAACTATTTGTAGAATTTGAATAAAACGAGGCATGCCGTCTCCTAATCATGTCAGCATAACAGTGAGATTTGCTATGCCTATAAGTTTATATTTGATTATATAGACAAAAAGTGCAGCTTTCGCTGCACTTTTGTCAAATGTTTGCTAGGTAAATCAGCACTTTGTCACATTCTCTCAATTGAGACGCTCGAATGATGACCAAGTCGATTACGCTTCCATCTCTTGGATTTTCACTTTCCAAGTATCAGGACCAATCTGGTGAGCGTTCGCGCCATTTGAATCCACAGCCACCGTTACCGGCATATCCTCGACTTCAAACTCGTAAATCGCTTCCATGCCAAGGTCTTCGAATGCCACCACGCGAGCTTTCTTAATCGCTTTAGCAACTAGGTACGCCGCGCCGCCGACTGCCATTAAGTAAACCGCTTTGTGGTTCTTGATAGATTCAACCGTTGCAGGACCGCGCTCTGCTTTACCGATCATGCCCATAATGCCAGTTTCTTCTAACATCATGTCTGTGAACTTATCCATACGTGTTGAGGTTGTAGGGCCTGCAGGACCCACCACTTCGTCACCAACCGCATCCACTGGACCAACGTAGTAGATGAACTTACCTTTTAGATCAACACCTTCAGGTAAACCCTCTCCCGCTTCTAGCATGCCTTGGATACGTTTATGCGCCGCATCACGACCAGTTAGAATCTTGCCAGATAGCAGTACCGTTTCACCAGTTTTCCACTCTTGAACTTCTTCTTTGGTCACGGTATCTAGGTTCACACGACGTGTGTTCTCGCCCGCTTCCCAAGTGATGTCTGGCCAATCTTCTAACTTAGGTGGCGTTAGCTCTGCTGGACCATTACCATCAAGTGTGAAGTGAACGTGGCGCGTTGCCGCACAGTTCGGAATTAAACACACGGGCTTAGAAGCGGCATGCGTTGGCGCGGTTTTGATCTTCACATCAACAACCGTTGTTAAACCGCCTAGGCCTTGCGCACCAATACCAAGCTTGTTCACGCGATTGAAGATATCAAGACGAAGCTCTTCTTCTGCGTTTTGAGGGCCACGATCAATCAAGTCTTGAATGTCGATGTGTTCCATCAGAGATTCTTTTGCCAATACCGCAGCTTTTTCAGCCGTACCGCCAATACCAATGCCAAGCATGCCCGGTGGACACCAACCTGCGCCCATTGCTGGTAGAGTTTTCTCTACCCACTCTGCAATGTCGTCAGATGGGTTTAGCATCACCATCTTGGTTTTGTTTTCAGAGCCGCCGCCTTTGGCTGCGATTTGGATTTCAACTTTATCGCCTGGCACCATATTGATGTGTACAACCGCTGGCGTGTTGTCTTTGGTATTGATTCGCTTGCCCGCAGGGTCCATTAGAACCGAGGCACGCAATGGGTTATCCGGATTCGTGTAAGCCTGTCGAACGCCTTCATCCACCATTTGTTGAACCGTCATGTCGGTCGAATCCCATTGAACGCCCATACCGATGTTCACGAAACAAGTCACGATGCCTGTGTCCTGACAAATCGGTCGATGGCCTTCTGCCGACATACGGGAGTTAATTAGGATCTGAGCGATAGCGTCTTTTGCTGCTTGGCTCTCTTCACGGTGGTAGGCTTTTTCAAGGGCTTGAACAAAGTCTAGCGGGTGGTAGTAAGAAATATACTGTAGCGCATCAGCAACACTGCTGATGACATCCTGCGTGCGTATTACCGTCATTGCATGCCTCATTATTGTTATGCTTTGCTTCCATTATTGGCTTGGCTTCTGTCGTGTTTGTTGAGCTTATTGCCCTTAAATGAGCTTCGTTTTATGTAAACAATTGTCGAACGGCTGATATCGACACACGAGTTATTGAAGTCGCCTTCTCATATAGTAAAACCACCTCAAAGCCTTTGTATAGAGGTAGTTTGGCTATACAGATGAATATGATACTCTTGCTGCCCATGACATGCCATGCAGTGAACGAACTCTTTGTCACAATTTAAACAAATGAACAACATGGATACGCAATTGCTTGATTTTAAGGCATTGGATTACGCCAACGACCTCGCTATTTCCCTATTTTCTCGTATCGAACAGCAGCCTTGGGCGATGCTTTTACGCTCGGCTTCTGAGACGCACATCGACAGCCGATTTGATGTATTGGTCGCCAATCCAATCGCAACGCTAGAGACCATCGCTGGCGAGACACAAATCAAAACAGACACGCAAGAATACGTCTCTCAAGATGACCCGTTCTCGCTATTAGACGAGCTCCAACAACAGCTTTTGCCAAACCTTGAGCTAGGCGCAGAGTGGGATCTACCGTTTGTCGGCGGTGCGCTGGGTTATTTCAGTTACGATCTAGGCCGCCGTGTTGAATCTATGCCAGAACTTGCAACCAAAGACCTTCAAACGCCAGACATGGCTGTTGGATTGTATGAATGGGCACTGGTGGTAGACCACAAACTAGAAAAAGCGTGTGTTGTAGGCCAAAACATTGAGCAAGCGTGGCAATGGCTTAATTCACAATCTCCAGCTGATGTTGAAGACTTTAAGCTGATTGGCGATTGGCAATCGAACATGACGCAAGCGTCTTACGCTTCACGTTTTGACCGTGTTCAAGAATACTTGTTGAGTGGCGACTGTTACCAAATCAACTTGGCACAGCGCTTTAATGCTTCTTATCAAGGAAGCGAGTGGCAAGCTTACACTAAACTAGAAGCGGCGAACCAAGCCCCTTTCTCTGCATTTATTCGCATGCCTCATTCGGCAATCGTAAGCGTGTCACCGGAGCGCTTTTTGGAGCTGAAAGACAATGTCATTGAAACCAAACCCATCAAAGGCACACGTCCACGTAGTCAAAATGCTGAGCTTGACCAAGCCAATGCGCACGATCTGCAAACCGCAGAGAAAGACCAAGCCGAGAACTTAATGATCGTAGACTTGCTGCGTAATGACATTGGCCGCGTCGCGTCACCGGGCAGCGTTCATGTGCCAAAGCTATTTGATATTGAAAGCTTCCCTGCGGTGCACCACTTAGTCAGCACAATCCGCGCCGATTTGGATACACAATACAGCGCTGCCGATCTGCTTCGAGCTTGCTTCCCGGGTGGTTCAATTACTGGCGCGCCAAAGGTACGTGCAATGCAAATCATCGAAGAGTTAGAACCGCATCGTCGCAGCGCATATTGTGGCAGTATCGGTTATATCTCACGCCATGGTCGTATGGATACCAGCATCACGATCCGTACTCTGGTTGCAGAAGATAACAAGCTCTACGCTTGGGCCGGCGGCGGCGTCGTGGCAGACAGTGATTGCGCAGCAGAATATCAAGAGACGCTAGACAAACTGTCCAAGATCTTACCGGCGCTAAAGTAACTTAAAGCGCTTTTAAGTACTCAGAAAAACGGCTCTGTAGTAATAACAGAGCCGTTTTTGTTTATCGCTAGTTTTTGTTAATCACTGCTTTTTGCTAATCATTGTTTGTTGCTGGTAAAGGGGACTCGTGCATCATTCGTCGAGCCACTTACACATGATTTGTTCTATATCAGCAGCGGTGTAAGGCTTGGTGAGAATGTCATCCATGCCGGATTCAATGCACTTTTGTCTCTCTTCTAGGGTTGTTCCTGCCGTCAGCGCAATGATTGGCTTCGTGAAGCCGTCTTCGCGCAAATGTACCGTCGCTTCATAACCGTCCATTTCTGGCATACGACAATCCATAAATATTAGCTCGTAGTCTTTCTCTTTTACCGCGTCGAGCGCTTCTAGGCCGTTGTTTTTTAAATCTGGTTTGATATCGAGCTTTTTGAGCATTTGCGTGACGATTACCTGATTCATACGAATGTCGTCTACCACCAGCACCGAGCGTCCTGCCAGTTCGATATATTTACCGACAGACACGTCACCTGCGGCCCTTCCCTGTGCTTCGCCTTGTTCGAGCGGCACAACAACTTTAAAAGTAGTGCCTTTGCGTGGCTCACTGACGAAACTGATTTCACCATCCATCAAATCGACTAAGTTCTTGCAGATTGCCAAACCTAAACCAGAGCCTTCAAAGCTTCGCTTGGTGGAACGGTCAGCTTGCACAAAAGGGTCAAACAGCGCTTTCTGCGCCTCTAAAGGAATGCCAATACCAGTGTCTTCCACTTCGAAATGCGCATAGCCATCGACCCACTCGACTCGCAGAACGACGCCTCCGAGATGAGTAAACTTAATCGCATTACCTATGAGGTTCACCAGAATCTGGGTGATGCGTTCGAAGTCACCCACAAGAAATTCTGGAATACCGAGCTTTTTGTCGATCGAAAAATGAATGCGCTTTTCCGCCGCTTTCGCAGCAAACACACCAGTTAATGCGTTCTCTAAGTCCTTCCAAGCAAAGACTTTATCGATGATTTCCATCATACCCGCGTTCATTTTACTGAAATCGAGCAAGTCATTAATGATGACACGAAGTAAATCACCGGATTGAATCAAGTTACCAAGGTATTGTTGCTGTTCATCCCCCAAGTCGGTTTTGCTCAGCAACTCTGCACTGCCCAATACGCCGTTTAACGGAGTACGAAGCTCGTGGTTGATCATCGCGACAAATTCTTTGGTTGCCTTTTCAGACGCTTCTGCCCGCTTACGCAGTTCGACCTCTCGCTCTAAGCTCAAATGTCGGCTGATGACGCCGTGCACTAGATCGGAAACCAACACCATTTGTTTGGAAGTGAACTCTTGATCAACTTGATCAAGAGCGACAGAAAAGATCAGCTCACCCAAGATCGCTGAGTCAATAATGATCGGTAAGTAGAGGCGATTCTCGATCCAATGAGGCTTGGTTTGTATCGCGTTTTCATGAGCGAGCACGAGATGGCCAAACTGATGGCGACGCAACGATGAGAGATGCTCTTGGCTCAGAGATAAGTAGGCGCCGGAAACCACCGAGTTTGATGTCAGTTGCTCCAAGAAACTGGCAATCATGGTCTCGTCAAAGGTGCTAGAAAGGAACGTTCGTCCAAACTTGATCAGCGTTGCATCGATTTGTTCTTCAAACTCGAACTTACGTAAGTCGTTCTCAGACTTCATCTCGAGTTTTTTCAATGCGACACTCAGTTGCTGATTGGACTCATACAGCTCTAAGCTCTTTTGCTCTAACAGTGTTTCTGCCGCTTTTCTTGACGCGACTTCTCGTTTGAGTTTCCTTTCTAGTGAGGAACTTCCCGTCATATTGAGTTATTGAGCCTCCAGCCAAAAACGTACTTGGCTTCCGTCATCCGATTGGTTTTGATGTTTGACAACGACACCCTCATTGAAGTGGTTCGCACAACCTTGTATCAGGCCGACACAAACATGCGCCATACAGCGTGCACTTCGATAATCAAACACCATTTCTGATTCTGTTTCATTAATAAAATCAAATTGCGGTGGATTGGCGTCTGGGTAAAGCTTTTTCACTTCGACATGAATAAAGTCTTCTACATGGCGCACAAATTGGAACGTGGTGGTGCACTGTTGAAGACTGGCATGGTTTGGAATGGACTTAAGTAGATTTTGAAATACGCACTCACCAAACACTTCTTGAAGCTTTTCTGGCGGAATGTCAGATACTTTGCTGAGGTTAACGATCAACTTAACAAGGTCTCGATGGTCATAACTGCCTACCGAGGTGTAAATGCCTTCATCGTTAGACAGGTCCAAGACTTGGTCAAGCACTTCCAGACCAAACTTGTCCTCCACTAACTCCATGAACTCTGTGAAAATTATCCCTTTCATCGTCTTCAACTAACCTTATAGTGACGTCTTAAAATAAAGAATGGTGTATAACTCTATAAGTTTCAAATTAATATGCGCACAACACCATCAAAAGCACACTCAATTTGGGGATAAGGATTTCACTTTGGTCATCGATAAATCAACACTGTTACAAAACTTCCAACTACAACTACCGACGGGCTATCACCGTGAGTCTTTAGGGCGCTTAGCTCACCTCAAAGAAAATACCTTACGAGATGCCGCTGTCTTGATTGGATTTGTTGAACGTGAAGAAGGTCTTCAAGTCATTTTGACCAAGCGCGCCGAGCATCTGAGGCATCACCCGGGGCAGATCAGCTTCCCTGGAGGAAAATATGAGAATGACGATCACACCTTGGTCAATACCGCTCTTAGAGAGGCAGAAGAAGAAATTGGTATTCACCAAACGCATATACAGGTTTTTGGTCAGTTACCTAAGCTACCTACTATTAGCCAGTTTAATGTGACGCCATTTTTGGCCTTCGTTTCTCCAGACTACACAACTCGCATTGACCAAAATGAAGTCGCGGAAGTTTTTGAAGTGCCAGCCAACCATATTTTGAACCCCGAGAAGCTTTACAGTACAAAATTCAACCTAAGAAAGACAAGTCACCGTGTGTTTGCAATCCCCTACCAGCGTCATTTTATCTGGGGAATGACAGCACAAATTATCGAATCGATGCAAAAACACATCATTTCTAACTAACTGTCTTATCAATGGCAACTCACCCATCAAGCCAAACATTATGTGCATCTATATTAATAAAAAGTTATTTTTCAAACATCAATTCACATTAGTTTAATTTGATTTTTATAAGGCAAACGCTTGCGGTGAGAAAAATTTATACACCAACCGCTTCAGATAAGTTTTTCTAATTCCACTCATTAGCAATAATCACGTGTAGCACGCCATTTTCGTGATAAAAAGCAGGTTTTTGACATATCATTCAATAAGCTCGAGCAATACATGATTTAGATCTAATTTTCCTAGTGCAAAATCTTGCAAAATTGGCCCCGACTTATTTCCTGTTCCCAAAATGAGTAACTCAAAAATGAATACAACTACTTCTGCGGCTTCAACCGCACAATCGTCTAGTAAGTTTTCTTACAAAGACTTCACCTGGTGTTTGTCCCTATTTGGTACAGCAGTAGGTGCAGGTGTACTTTTCCTTCCAATTAAAGCAGGTGCTGGCGGTTTCTGGCCATTAGTTATCCTAGCTCTAATCGCGGCACCAATGACTTGGGTCGCACACAAATCTCTAGCTCGTTTCGTACTTTCTGCGAAAAACCCTGAAGCTGATATCACTGACACAGTAGAAGAGCACTTTGGTAAAACTGGCGCAAACCTTATTACTTTTGCTTACTTCTTCGCTATCTACCCAATCGTACTAATCTACGGTGTTGGTATCACAAACACGGTTGACTCTTTCCTAGTTAACCAAATGGGTATGGAATCTATCCCTCGCTGGCTACTATCTGGCGCGTTAATCGCTGCTATGACTGCGGGTGTAGTATTCGGTAAAGAGCTAATGCTGAAAGCAACATCAGCAATGGTTTACCCTCTAGTATTCATCCTACTAGCGCTTTCTTTCTACCTAATTCCTGACTGGAATACATCAATGATGGAAGTGTCTCCAAACTGGGGCGAAATGCCTTCAATCGTTTGGCTAGCAATTCCAATCATCGTATTCTCATTCAACCACAGCCCAATCATCTCTCAGTTCTCTAAAGAACAACGTCGTGTATACGGTGATGACGCAGTTAAGAAAACTGACGCGATCACTGGCGGTGCAGCGATGATGCTAATGGGTTTTGTAATGTTCTTCGTATTCTCTGTAGTACTTTCTCTATCTCCAGAGCAACTAGCATCTGCACAAGAACAAAACATCTCAGTACTGTCTTACCTAGCTAACGTTCACGAGTCTCCACTTATCTCTTACATGGGTCCTCTAGTGGCGTTCGCAGCAATCACTTCAAGCTACTTCGGTCACTTCCTAGGCGCACACGAAGGTCTAGTTGGTCTAATCAAATCTCGCTCTGAAACTCCTAAGAGCAAGATCGAAAAAGCATCACTAATCTTCATCGTTGTGACTACTTGGATCGTTGCTATCGTTAACCCAAGCATCCTAGGCATGATTGAAACAATGGGTGCACCGATGATCGCTGCAATCCTATTCTTGATGCCTGTATTCGCTATGAACAAAGTTCCTGCAATGGCGAAGTACAAAACTTCAGCACCTGTACAGATTTTCACAGCAATCTGTGGTCTTGCAGCAATTAGTTCTGTAATCTACGGCGCTCTTTAATCACCGCTCTCTATAAAAGCGTGATTAATTCAAGAATATAACGATAATAAAAAGCCTCCCAACTCCCCTTGGGAGGCTTTGTTCTGAGGTAATCGATATGATTAGTGTTTTTGACATCTATAAGATCGGCGTTGGTCCTTCAAGCTCACACACTGTAGGTCCAATGAAAGCGGGTAAAGAATTTATTGATGATTTACGCTCAATGGGAAAATTGCGCGACATCACTAAAATCACCGTTGACGTTTATGGTTCACTATCACTGACAGGGAAAGGTCACCACACGGATATCGCGATCATCATGGGTCTTGCAGGCAACTCCCCTGAGAAAGTAGATATCGACTCTATTCCGGGCTTTATCGCTCGCGTAGAAGAAACTGAGCGCCTACCTGTTGGCATGCACTGTCATACAGTATCGTTCCCGAAAGATGGTGGTATGAACTTCCATACTACTAACCTTGAGCTTCACGAAAACGGCATGCAGATCCACGCGTGGATCGAAGACGAAAAAGTGTACTCAAAGACTTACTACTCTATCGGCGGTGGTTTCATCGTTGATGAAGAGAACTTCGGTAAAGAAGTAGAGAACCCAATCAAGGTTCCTTACGAATACACAACTGCAGAAGAGCTTGTTCACCAGTGTAAAGAAAGCGGTCTTTCTATTAGCGCATTGGTAATGAAGAACGAACACTCTCTGCACTCTGATGAAGAGACTCGTACATACTTCGCAAACATCTGGCGCACAATGCGTGAGTGTATGGATCGCGGTATGAACGAAGAAGGTATTCTGCCTGGTCCACTACGCGTGCCTCGTCGTGCAGCAGCACTTCGTCAGCAACTGCTTACTTCTGAAAAGACAACAAACGATCCAATGTCGGTTGTTGACTGGGTAAACATGTTTGCTTTCGCAGTAAACGAAGAGAACGCAGCAGGTGGTCGCGTTGTTACAGCACCAACTAACGGTGCGTGTGGCATCATCCCTGCGGTACTGGCTTACTACGATAAGTTCATCCAAACTGTGACTGAAAAAGATTACATCCGTTACTTTGCTGCTTCTGGCGCAATCGGTGGTCTTTACAAGCGCAACGCGTCTATCTCTGGTGCAGAGGTTGGCTGTCAGGGTGAAGTTGGCGTGGCATGTTCTATGGCGGCAGCTGGCCTTGCTGAGCTTATGGGTGGTAGCCCAGAGCAAGTATGTATGGCGGCAGAAATCGCAATGGAGCACAACCTAGGTCTAACGTGTGACCCAGT
This sequence comes from Vibrio sp. CUB2, assembly GCF_001557945.1. Lineage (NCBI taxonomy): Bacteria > Pseudomonadati > Pseudomonadota > Gammaproteobacteria > Vibrionales > Vibrionaceae > Vibrio > Vibrio sp. CUB2. Next base: position 16,776 of record NZ_LNRB01000012.1, read on the forward strand.
TGCAGGTCAGGTACAGGTTCCATGTATCGAGCGTAACGGTATCGCGGCAGTAAAAGCGATCAACTCGACTCGTATGGCACTACGTCGTTCTTCAGCTCCAACTGTTTCTCTAGATAAGGTTATCGAAACCATGCTAGAGACTGGTAAAGACATGAACGCGAAATACCGTGAGACATCTCAAGGTGGTCTAGCAATCAAAGTGATTTGCTAATCCCCTCCTCTCTGAATTGAAAAGCCCGAGCCATGTGCTCGGGCTTTTTTTCATTTGCTTTTTTCCTTTAAAACCCCACCTAAGAAAAATTCGCTCTAGATTGAGCTTTATAAAAAAATCTAAAATTACGACTATATCCAGAAGTTTAGGATATGCCCGTAGAAGGTCACATACCTGCTAACCCAATATTGATAACGTATTCAAAAAATAATCCTGGAGCGCTTTAACACATGATTAGGTTTGAACTTGGAAACCAAATCTGCGTTTGCTTGTCCGAAAAAGAACTTTCATTACAGCTCAATAACTCCATTCACTCCGCTATCCCCGTCAACAGAATTGAATATTTAATCCTCAGCACCATTGCCGCTTTTGGTAGCTTAAACGCGCCTATCAGTCAGAGGAAAATCGAAAAGAAGTTGTCATCGCAACATCACTTGATGTTGCCGGAAAATGGATTTAAGAACGCTGTAGCGTCGATACGAAAGAAGTTCAGACAACTGACGAAGAACCACGTCGAGACGCAAAAGTCTCTTATCGAAAACATCCACCGAAAGGGATATTTTGTGCCTTACGATAGCCAACATGCGCAAAAAGATGGACTACTGCAACAATCAAGAATCCACAAACACGCACTGCACAGCGTTAGAATGGCGATAGGCATTTGTTTGCGAAGCCGAGCGCTCTACTTCAATTTGCTGTTTTTTATCACGTTTACCATGCTGCTTTATGTCGCCGTGTGTTTTTACACCATCAGTACCATCGTCAGACAAAACTATTTCGATGGCGCGATGGACTTTGCCCACGACCTTGCTCAGCGCAGCTGTTTTGAATATGAAGACCAGCTTCGTGGTTTATTCGATAACGTGCAATTGGTTGAGTCCGCTTTAATGACAGACAAGCACAATATTCGCTGCTTAGTCACGCCAGAAGCTGTGGTTCCGGTCAACGAAAGAGATCGTGAGACTTGGTTAAACAACGACAGTTACACCACACACTCTTTTATTTTCGATGGAGCTCAAGTTCTTGTTCGAGTGAAGAACATTAATTTGTCGAACAACATTGAGAGTCACATGTCTCGCATGTTCTTATCCGGGATGAAAGTGTGTACTAACACCGGTACAGCGTTAGAAATCGGTGATACTCGTGGGCAATCCTTCCTCTACAACGTCAACGACAATGGCTATAAAGAGATCTATTACGTCTCTGGCCCTATTACGAGCCTCTTGATTTTGAGCTTCATACTAATGTTCGCTATCAGGCATAAAAAGCTGAGCTCACTGCTGACTTACATGTGGGCAATCCGCGAATTTAATCTCAAGCTAGAGCCAATCCACAATACGTCCAATCGGCAGAATATCCATTACGAGGTGTTGTCCCGTTTTAAAGTTAAAAACACTCAACGTTTTATAGAGAGTTTGATAGCGAACGGATTGCTGATAAACCACACGCTACTGGTGATCAAAACCGTCTTCGGTGACTCGAAATCGCTCCTTGCGCCATTGAGCATTAATGTGTGCCCTTCTCTGCTTGAAGGCCATAACTTTACCCGTTTGTATCGACAGCTTAACCAACTCGATTGCTCACTGCTGACCATTGAAATCACCGAGAACGCCTCGATGTATTACACCCGAGAAATCTTCGACAACATCAGCAAGCTCAAAGAGATGGGTTGCAAGATCAGTATTGACGATTTTGGTACTGGGAATAACAACGTTGAGCTTATCAGTCACATCACGCCCAACTACCTTAAGATTGATCGCTTGTTTGTGATGAACTTAAAGCAAGATGACAAAAAGGTAGAGACACTACGCCAGCTAATTGCCATGGGTCATACCTATCACTGCACGGTTATCGTAGAAGGGGTTGAAACCGCAGAGTGTGCACATCTCCTCACCACATTGGGCGCCCACATCCATCAAGGTTTCTACTATCCACTTTGCCGCTAGTTCCCTCAATTTATTGACAAAATCTGTACATAACCAGATTGCGTACTTTTAATATCCACAACTATAATGGCGGTATTGTGTTTACCGCCTCTGAATAGATTCAGAACATGATCGCCATTAAACCTGCCAAGCTAAAGGATTTTGCTAGCTTGATGCAATTGGAAGTGCATGAAAATCAAAAAGGATTTTTTAAGCCATTTGAACAGGCTTACCAAAATAGGACGAAATCAGAAGTGTTTTACACCATCTTCCACGACTACTTAACCGTCGGGTACTTGGTGATTGACAAAGCGTTTGCTCAACACGCCCCTTTTGCGAAACGCCATGAATTGGGCCTGAGTTACATCATGATCGACAAACGATTCCAACAACAAGGCATTGGTACGTCGACACTGCAAAAGTTGATGATGTATGGCTACGCGATTGATGCGGAGAGCAACTCGGTGTGCGCAACGGTCGCAAACCAAAATAAAGTCGGTATTAAACTGTTTGAGTCGGCGGGGTTTGAAAACACCCAGAAAACGATTTACGAAGAGAGTGGAAAAGCGCTGATCTTGCGCCACGCATTAAGCTGATTTGCCCCTAAAATGAAAATAGGCAGGTTCCTTATGAGCCTGCCTATTTACTAAGTCATACTGCCATTACTTCCGCTTGCCAGCCGTAACCTGTGTATTCTTTTGCTAATTCTTCAGCAACAAACGTTGATACTACCACTTCAACCCACCTACTGTGTGAACCTGTGCGGTAACGCAGTTTTACCATTTTCATTAAAACCTCTCCGGACTATGATTAAGCGGCGGAGACTTGCTCGCCATTCACCAATAACTATAATTTTTAAAAAAGCCACGATATCCATGCAGTTGGAGCTCTTTGCTCATACGTGCGTGAACTCTCTCCTTGAGATAAAACGGATATAGTGTATGTTATTCGAAAAACTTCGAATTAATGCGGGAGCCATTCTGCAGAATGATATGAACAGGATGTAGAGTAAAATTACTGCATTTATAAAAAACGATAAGATGAGCCAGTTTTTATGGGCAGCGATATAGGTAAAACGACAGGAACCAGTTTTGAAGCACTCATGATGCGTCAAGCGAAGAGTTTGACGACTTCTCATGCAGATGAATGTCAAAACCAACTCGAACAATTCATGCTTGAAGCAATGGATTGGTTTGAGATCGATCGCATGACGATGTTCCCGAACTCCATGCTTTTCTTCAATCAGGGGAAGACCCTTTCCGTTGCGCGAGCACCTCACAAGATCCTGACTGCGGAACAAGTCGGTGTGGAAGACGGTGAGCGCTACCTGCGCCTGATTGGCAACTCTGAAGAGATTCAAATCTTCGACAAAGACAAGCTCGCCACTAGTGATGTTGTCGTTTTGCGTATGCTTTCTGCCCAAGGCGCATGTTGCCACTATACGATTCCATTAACTCAATTTGGTCAACGTTGGGGCGGATTGTCTTTTACTTTGTTCGGTAGCGGCCGCTGTGGATTAACCGAAACGCAATTGGAGCAAGTGACGTTCATTTCCCATATGTGGTTATCCTTCTGGCAACACTCAAAACTTCACCGCAGTTTGCACCGCCCTGATATGAAGACGGATAACGAAAACCATCGAATGCTGAGGTTGAGTCACCGTCAATGTGATGTGCTGGGTTTGCTGGCGAAAGGCTTATCGGCAAAAGAGATTGCCACCGAGTTGAACCTCAGCCCTCGAACCATTGAATCACACAAATATCGACTGTTGGATATGTTAGAACTCGATAGTCACGCGGATTTGGTGCAGTTCGCGCTTCGCAACGGCATAGGTTACTAACGCATCTTACTCTGTCGACATTTGGCCTAGGTTAGCCATTTAGCCTAGCTAAAAAAGAACGGTTCTAGATAATCAGATAAAGAAAAGGCAAGCCGCGTGGCTTGCCTTTCTAATAGGAATGCAAAGGGAACTTACTCACCCTTGTAGATACAACCTGCTGTACAGGTTTCTTTGATCTCTACTTTGCTCAGTAGAGGCAGGCTTGGCTTAAGTTGTTGCCAAATCCACTTCGCTAGCACTTCACTAGTCGGGTTTTCTAGACCTTCAATATCGTTCAAGTAGTAGTGGTCTAGACGGTTGTAAATTGGCTTGAATGCCGCTTTGATCTCTGCGAAATCAACAACCCAACCTGTATGCGGATCTACTTCACCTTCTACATAAAGACGAACAAGGAAAGAGTGCCCGTGTAAGCGTCCACACTTGTGACCTTCTGGTACGTGTGGCAAGTGGTGTGCCGCTTCGAACATAAACTCTTTGTATAATTCTGTTTTCATCTTGATTCTCAGGCTTTAAAAAGACACGCAATACTAAGGAATTCACCCTTTAATGACAACCTTTATCAATAGCTGCCACAAAGCTTACGAGCGCAATCGTTAAAGTCGGTCAGCGAGGATGTCATCACACAAAATACTTAAAAATAAAAAAGGCAATCACCTATGAGGAGATGATTGCCAAAGTCTGGAAAATGCCAGAAAAGTGATGGTTTAGGAATCTAACGCAGGGCCGGTGGTTAGATTACCTGTGCCCTCACACGCGCGTTTGAAATAAACGTGTGAAAACGGACGCTAACCTAACCTATTTCGGGTTAACGATGGGTTAAAGGCGTAAATTACTGACCCAATTTGAGCCCCTTTTTTTCACTGTCGCATTTTTGGCACCACGCCAAACAATTGATTACACACTACTTACATCACATTTACATAACCCTACTCTGTTTGGGGTCACATTCATTCGGGCTATTCATCGCTCAAATTTCGCTAACCCCTTAATATTGTGGCGTTCGTTCCAAATACACTTATAAAAATATGCGCTCAACTATAACCTTCAAGCTCCTACTCGCTCTTATCGCGGTGTTCACTTGTGTACTCGCGGTATCGACGGGCTACCAATATTATCAACAAAAAACGCTCATCAATGATGTCCTTAGTGAACAGCTCCACGATAAGGCAAGCAACTACTTCGATAGCCTAAATATGATGATGCTAACCGGCACCATGTCGCAGAAAGAAACATTGCGTCAAAAAGCCCTAGCTCAAGAAGGCATAGAGCAGGTGCGCGTCTTACGTGCTGATACCGTCTCCAAATTCTATGGGCCTGGTGATGCCAATCAAAAGCCTGTTGATGATATAGACCAACGTGCGCTTAGCGGAGAGTTAGTGATTGAGCCAATCAGTGCAGACTGGGGAAAAGGCTTGGTTGTTGCGTTACCGATGAAGTCGAGCGAAAACTACCGTGGTACGAACTGTGTTTCTTGCCATATTGCTCCGGAGGGTGAAGTTCTTGGTGCGATTCGTCTTGAGTACAATATGAACCACGTCAACTCGCTGATTAACAAGCAAGCCATGTTTGCAATGGGCATCATGTCGGTGATCGCGTTTGTCGGTTTCTTGATCACCATGGGGCTGATTCGCAAGATCATTGTTCGCCCTATTCAGAAAACCTCACGATTTATGTCTAACGTGAGTGCTAGCAAAGATCTCTCTAAGCGTTTGGAACACAGTCAAAAGGATGAAGTTGGACAACTGTCCGATTCTATCAACTCCTTTATGGATACGGTCTGTGAAAGCCTCGAACAGGTTCGTGAGACTTCACACTCCCTTGCAGGTTCAGCAAATAGACTCACCGATGTTGCTCAATCCACTGATGAAGCCGCCGATAATCAACAAGTCGAAACCAACGAAGTCCAGACCAACATTACTGGAATGCTTGACCAACAAGGGGTTGTCGAGCAAGCGACCATTGATGCCACAACGTTAGTCAATCACACCGTTGATGTCGCAACAAGCAGCGCTGGCCAAGCGCATCATGTCAGCGAAGACATCAAGAGCTTAGTCACCGACATCGACAAAGTGCGTGAAAAGATAACGACGTTAAATCAACAAACGGAAGAAGTGTCTTCTATTCTTGGCGTGATCAAAGGCATTGCAGAGCAAACCAACCTACTGGCTCTTAATGCCGCGATAGAAGCAGCTCGCGCAGGTGACCAAGGCCGAGGTTTTGCTGTCGTCGCTGATGAAGTGCGTAATCTTGCCTCCCGTACAGCGGAAGCCACCAGCAATATCGAAACCATCATTTCGCAATTCCAACAAGGCAGCGAAGAGTCTCTCAGTTCGGTCGATAGTGTGTGTGAGTTTGCCCATCAACGCTCTGTCGATGTCGAAGCATTGTCGGCAACAATGAGAAACGTGGTGGATGAAATGCATCAAGTGTTGAAGCACGCCGAAAACATTCAGCAGCAGACTCAAACCACTTCTGGTGTGAGTAAACATATTCAAGCGAAAGTCGATACGATTACCTTGCACGCTAACGAGACCTCTCAATCCGCATCGCATACTCGCGAGATCAGCGTCGACTTAGAGCACCTTTCTGAGCGTTTGGAGTCATTACTTAACCAATTTACCCTGTCGGAGGAACAAAGGAGGAATAAATAGGAAAATTCTCCCCTCCAAAATGAATATAAAGGTTGAAGCTGACGATTTGACAGGTAATATGTTTCGATGAATCTAAAAAATTCTATCCAACTCAACGCTTCGCTTGTTTTTTGCACAATTTTGTTTAGAGACAGGCACTTTTAAGTGTTGAGTTGAATTTTTACCTCAATGGAGAATATTGAAAACATGACTTACGCGCCTGTATCAGACGTATTGAAAGGTCAGCTAGCAGTAGACAGTGAAGTAACTGTTCGTGGCTGGATCCGTTCACGTCGTGATTCCAAAGCTGGAATCTCTTTCCTTGCCATTTATGACGGCTCTTGTTTCGACCCGATTCAGGCCGTGGTCCCTAATAATCTTAATAATTACGACAACGAAGTACTAAAGCTAACTACTGGCTGCTCTGTTGAAGTAACTGGTAAGATTGTTGCCTCTCCTGCGAAAGGTCAAGACTTCGAACTAGCAGCAACAGACGTTAAAGTTGTAGGCTGGGTTGAAGATGCTGACACTTACCCAATGGCAAAAACTCGTCACTCTATCGAGTACCTACGTGAAGTAGCGCACCTACGTCCGCGCACAAACGTAATCGGTGCAGTAGCACGTGTACGTAACTGTCTATCTCAAGCGATCCATCGCTTCTACCACGAGCAAGGTTACTTCTGGGTATCTGCGCCACTAATCACTGCTTCAGATGCTGAAGGTGCTGGTGAAATGTTCCGCGTATCTACGCTAGACATGGAAAACCTACCTCGCACTGAAGAAGGCAAAGTAGATTACAACGAAGATTTCTTCGGTAAAGAAACGTTCCTAACTGTATCTGGTCAGCTAAACGCAGAAGCTTACGCTTGTGCACTAAGCAAAGTTTACACGTTCGGTCCTACTTTCCGTGCTGAAAACTCAAATACGAGCCGCCACCTAGCGGAATTCTGGATGGTTGAGCCTGAAGTTGCGTTCGCAGAACTAGACGACGTGGCTAAACTGGCTGAAGACATGCTGAAGTTCGTGTTCAAAGCAGTGCTTGCAGAGTGTCGTGATGACCTTGAGTTCTTTGCTCAACGCATCGACAAAGAAGCGATCACTCGCCTAGAGCAGTTCGTTTCTTCTGACTTCGCGCAAGTTGACTACACTGACGCAATCCAGATCCTTCTTGATTCAGGTCGTGAGTTCGAATTCCCAGTTGAATGGGGTATCGATATGTCTTCTGAGCATGAACGTTTCCTTGCTGAAGAACACTTCAAAGCACCTGTAATCGTTAAGAACTACCCGAAAGACATCAAAGCATTCTACATGCGTGCTAACGATGACGGTAAAACAGTTGCAGCGATGGATGTACTAGCGCCAGGCATCGGTGAAATCATCGGTGGTTCTCAACGTGAAGAGCGTCTAGACATCCTAGATGCACGTATGCGTGAAGTGGGTATCGATCCTGAGCACATGAGCTGGTACCGCGACCTACGTCGTTACGGCACAGTGCCACACGCAGGCTTCGGTCTAGGCTTCGAGCGTCTAGTATCTTACGTAACAGGTATGGGCAACGTTCGTGACGTGATCCCATTCCCACGTACTCCTCGCTCTGCGAACTTCTAATCACCACTGAGTGATACAGAATTAAAAAGACCTCCCATGTGGAGGTCTTTTATTTTGTCTTTAGCAAACGTCAACTGCTGTACTTTTGAATGCTGTTTTCTCAGCTGCGAAAGTAAATCAGTTAAGTGACACACTCACGTTCTTGCCGTTAACACTGCCGATGGTCAAAGGCGATTGTCTTTCACCTTGCTTTATCAGTACTTTCGTATTGACCTGAGCGGTAGAGCGTTGAAGCTTACTTGCTTGTTTTACGGACACTTCCAGCGTGTAATCTGGATGGCGCTTATCGACGGAACCAGAAAAGTCGATGCGTTCTTGTTCATTGTCAATTCGTGCTTCAAAGTGATTGTCTGGTTGAATCTCAGCAACAAGCTGGGTTTGGTCGTAGTTCAACGTGACTGACTTGGGCTCACTATTTTGGCTTGCTGAAGCACCAAATGCCGCAAGGCACAGCGCAAGTGATAACACTCTCTTCATTCCGCTCTTCCCTATTGTTTGTAATGAGTCGTTAAGGCTCACTCTCATCATCTTTATCAGCGTTAGCTGCGTATTTCACACCTAACACGCACAAGCCAAACATAATAAAGGGAATAACGGCGGCTGTGTACTCCGTCCACGCCATATGAGAAAAAGATTTCGCTAAAATAAGGTGAGCAAACACCAACAAGAAAGCGCTAAAAACCGCTACTGCGATCAATCGTAACTCATGTTTTACCAACTGCTTTTTCATCATCACTCCTTGTATAGAGGTTTCTAGTGATGATTGAAGCACAGCTGGTTAGAAAAGCGCTGATACAGTTTGACCAAAAAAACACTAAACAGTTGCTTCACGCACAAGACTGCCTAACTTTTTGATCGCACTCTCTAAATGCTCGCTATCAGAAAAAGAAGTATTCAACCTCAAATAGTGCTCAAGCTTCTCGTCGACAGAAAACAATTTTCCATAAGCCACGGTCACCTGCTCTTTCAAGAGTGTTTGATAAAGTTGTTTACTATCCACACCTTGAGGCAGTTCTAGCCACAAGAAATACCCACCCGAAGGTAGGTGATAATTCACTGTCTGAGGAAGGTATGTTTTGATGAGGGCAACGAAGCGTTCTTGTCGCTGCTGCAACGTTCTACGTAACTTTCTTAGATGATTATCGTAACTGTCGTTTTGAAGATAATGCGCCACGCCCTGTTGGATAGGCGCGCTGCCAGAGAGCGTCGACATTAACTGCAGTTTTTGAATCGGTTCATTAAAGCGTTTGTTAACCACCCACCCCAATCGATAACCGGGACAAAGGCTTTTTGATAGTGAACCACAGTGGAGCACTCGCTCTTGGGTGTCGAAGCTTTTCAGTGATGCCGGTTTTTTATCCGCAAAATAGAGCTCAGCGTAGACGTCATCCTCGATCAGATACACATCATACTGGTTCGCAAGCTCGACAATACGCTGCTTGTTCTGCTCAGAAAGTGAAGTACCTGTCGGATTATGAAAGTTCGTCATCAACCAGCAAGCGCGTACATCGCTATTGGTAAATGCCCATTCTAGTTGCTCTATTGAGTGGCCATGCTGCGCATCAACAGGGATCTCAATTACGTTCAAACCGAGTCGCTCAATCGCTTGCCGTGCCCCATAGAAGGTCGGCGATTCAATCACAACAGTATCTCCAGGGCGAGTCGCTGCTTGTAAGCTAAGGTTCAGTGCCTCTAATGCGCCCGAAGTAATCACGATATCGTCATGGGTTAGGTTCAAGCCTTGTTGAATGTAGCGCTGCGCAATCAAGCGGCGTAGCGATTCACTGCCTGGAGGAAGATTATCTAACAGCGTATCTGGCCCCATTTTTCTCCCAGAACTGGCGAGGTTACGGTTTAACGCTTCCAACGGAAACAAGGCTGGATCAGGAAAAGCCGAACCAAGCTTAATCGACTCTGGTGACCCTTGATGTTTCAAAAAATCATAAAGCTCATCATTAACCGAGGCACGATATACGTTTTTTTCTGCGCTCTTTGGCTCTAGCCTATCCAACTCTGCAGTAACGAAGTAACCAGACTGAGGTTTGGCGACCACCCAACCTTGCGCTTCAAGCAATTGATAAGCTTGCAGTACTGTTCCTGCGCTCACCGAATGGTTACGACTCGTCAATCGCACGGAGGGCAGTTTTTCTCCTGCTCTCCACGTATTTTTTTGGATCTGAGATTTAAACAACTCAGCCAGTTGGCGATATCGGTTCATGCTTCCCTCATTCCTGACTATCGAGCGCACATTAGCATACTTCGCGCCTTTATAACGACATCACACTTATCAAACTCGAAACGTAATTAATCAATCTTAGTGATATCAATTACCGTTACGAAATGAGAATTTATGTTCCATACTTTCAAAGGCATGAAATTCTGCGGGAGGAAATGATGAAAATGTTTACGATGGATGACCTCTCTTATCGAGGTGTACATAAAGGCGTTCACAGTTGGGATCACCCAGAAGGCAACAACCCTTACTACTGGCATCCAGACTGGCTTCACATTGCAGAAGACGCACTGGGCGTTCACCCTAAGGCTGAGTTAGAGATACCTGAGGGTGAAACCGCGACAGAAGAACATGCGAAAGCGGCGATCATCAAACATCTGAACGGGCAATAGGGTAAATTAAGTACCTATTTTTCAGGTGGTTATTGCCATGAAGAATCAATAAATCTATCTGAATGAGAGCTGTGCAGCGGATTGGATTATTTATCAGCAAGATAAATCGATAGCAGTCACATTAATTCCGATAACATCTGTTACATTTATAGTGTAATGGTGACGCACACCTCAACTCATGACTATGAGAGACGATAATAATGACGAAATACAACGAAAACGATATCCAATACAAAGGCGAATCTAACGGTGTTCACTCTTGGAGCACTTCGTCAGGTCAGCCTTATTACTGGCACCCAGATTGGCTGCACGTAGCTGAAGACGCAACAGGTTCTCACCCTAAGCAAAAACTAGAAGTAGAAGCCTCTGAAGCGCCAACAGAAAAGCATGCCCTAAAAGCGATTCTTAAACACATGAATGACTGGGCAACAGGTAAGCTGTCTTCTAACCCAGACATCGAAACCAATGCACACGAATCTGAAATGAATCTGAAGAAATAAGCTCTGCGCTTGTTAACATCAGAGACAAAAATAGAGCCCCGCAATGTCGGGGCTTTCTTCTGTCTGCCGATATCATTTTTGGCCTAGTTTCACTCCAGCAAACATTGAACCTTCATAGATTGGCTCAGTGGCAGAAAGGTCCATTATGGTAACAGACGGCGTATGTTCTCTAAGTGCACCAGTATTTCTTGCTTGTCATAAAGCGTGTCCGCCTTTGCTAATGTGCTTTGTCGCTCAACCAAGCTGACAGGCAAAACTTCTGACACAACGCCTTGCCCTTTCTCCATCTGGCTCAGTACTAGTTTGACCGCCCTTCGTCCAAGCTCATTGAAATCTTGCTTAACCGTAGTCAGAGGGGGTGAGAAAAACTGGCTGTCTTGAATGCCATCGAACCCAACCACAGACACGGTTTTAGGGACATTAATACCAGCCTCCGAAAGCGCGCATAACACGCCAAGCGCCATCTGATCATTCGCGACCAATATAGCATCAAAAGGTACACCTTTTAACACGGCGTCTTTAACTGCGTTATAGCCACTGGCTGCTTGCCAATCCCCCTCATAGTACGCCGCTTGCATCAGCCCATGCTGCTGAATCTGCGATTGCCACTCTTGGTAACGAATCTGAGAAGCGGTAGATGCCTTGGGTCCAGAAATGCAGACAAAGGATTCGCGCTTGTGCTCGATCAAATGGGAGATCGCCAAATTTGCCCCAGCTTTATGATCACAACTGAGTGAGTTGACGGGTGTCCCCTCTGGTACATCAATAAAAACCAGCGTGAGCTGACTGAACTGCTCCACTAGGTTCTCTGCCATCTCTCTGGTCACCGGGGCGTTGATGATAATGGCATCAACTTGCTGGGCAATGAGTTCTCGGATTGCACTACGGAACTCCTCAATGGAGTTGTCACCTAACACTGCCAGCGCCGTCGCATAATCCATCTCATGTGCTTGGTTGCGCACACCATTAGCAATAAGAGCCACGCCGTGCAGTGAGATATCCAAAGAAACAATACCGATGATCCGCGACTTCGCTCGGCTCAACATTTGTGCCCCTTTGTTCGGCACGTATCCAAGCTTTTTGATTGCGTCGTTAACTCGCTTTCGTGTTTCTTCTGCGACGTTATCCGCGCCGTTGGTTACGCGCGACACGGTTTGCGTCGAAACTCCAGCTAACCGTGCAACATCTTTAAACGTGACTGCCACTGCGTTCTCCTATTCTGATTTGCTGTTCACTCTATCAAATTCATTCGAATGTTCTCGTGAACAATGTCGTAAAAAACATGAAAAAATGTTCCCGAAAACAGCAGATCTAGCACACAAAACCAAGTTCTAGAACCTGTTCAAAGTCACATTTAAACGGCTATTTAATCGAAATAAAACCAAACAAGCGCATGATTATTTGCAGATTAAATGTTTGCGAAAACAGAGAAACAACATGCAAAAAATTGTTCACTTAAAATCCAAGAATCACAGCATGATCATTAAAGTGGATCGTGTTCCCGAAATCCTTCATTGGGGCGCAAAAATCGCTCAGATCGATCCTGATTTAATGCTCTCAACTGAACGTCCTATCTCACAGGCTCGTCTTGATGTCGACGTACCGTTATCACTCTGCCCTGAGTTGGGCAGCGGTCACTTTAATGCGCCTGGAATTGAGGGGCATCGTAACGGCGAAGACTGGGCTCCCGTGTTCACAACCACATCCGTAGAGCACGATGACAACAGCGCGACATTTACTCTGCAAGATGACATTGCTGGTCTTGAATTATTGATTGAGCTACAACTGGACTTTAACAGTGATGTGTTACAAAAACGCATCACCGTAACAAACACGACTGTCGGTGAGTATTGCTTGGGTAAGCTCTCCTCTACTCTGCCACTTCCTAACCATGCAAACGAGCTGATGACGTTCCACGGGCGTTGGTGTCATGAGTTTCAAACTCAGCGTTTGAGCTTTGAGCATGGTGGCTTTATGCAAGAAAACCGCCGCGGTCGCACCTCTCACGAAAACTTCCCAGGTTTGTTCGCGGGCACTAATGGCTTTAGTGAGCAATTGGGGCAAGCTTGGGGCTTCCATCTTGGTTGGAGTGGTAACCACCAACTTCGTGCCGACGTTCGCAGTGACGGTCGTCGATTTGTTCAAGCAGGTGAACTGTTACTGTCTGGTGAAAAGCGTCTACAAAGCGGTGAAACCTACCAATCACCATGGCTTTACGCGACATACAGTAACTCGGGGTTGAATGGAATATCAGAGCGATTCCACGAGTTTGTTCGTGCCAATATTATCCAATTTCCAAACAACAAACCTCGCCCTGTTCACTTAAACACGTGGGAAGGCATCTACTTCGATCACAAACCTGAATACATCATGCAGATGGCAACCGAAGCCGCTGAAATGGGTGTCGAGCGCTTCATCATTGATGATGGTTGGTTCATTGGTCGTGATGGCGAACGCGCAGCGCTTGGTGATTGGTACTTGGATGAAACCAAGTACCCGAATGGTCTAGAGCCGGTCATCGAGCACGTAAACAGCAAAGGTATGGAGTTTGGTCTTTGGGTTGAGCCAGAGATGGTCAGCCAAGACTCAAACCTCTATCGCCAACACCCAGATTGGGTATTAAGTCTGCAAGGCTACCACCAGCCTTCAGGTCGCTGGCAATACGTGTTGGATTTGCAAAACCAAGATTGCTTCAACTACCTGTTTGAGCGTTTGAATGACTTGCTGACTCGTTACAACATCGGCTACCTAAAATGGGATATGAACCGTGAATTGGTTCAACCAGGGCATCAAGGTAAACCTGCTGTGCATGGCCAAACGAAAGCGCTTTATCGCTTGCTAGACGAGCTTCAAGCAGCACACCCTGCGGTTGAAATTGAGTCTTGTTCTTCGGGTGGTGGTCGCATTGATTTTGAAATCCTTAAACGCACTCACCGCTTCTGGGCTTCTGATTGTAACGATGCGCTGGAACGTCAAGCGATTCAACGTGGTATGAGTTACTTCTTCCCACCTGAAGTCATGGGTGCTCACATTGGTCCTGCAGAGTGTCACTCAACCAATCGTCGCCATGCGATCAACATGCGTGGCGTGACGGCGTTAAGTGGTCACATGGGTGTGGAACTCGATCCAGTAAAAGAAAGCGCGGAAGAAAAACAAGCGTTTGCTCATTACATTCAACTGCACAAGCAGTATCGCGATTTGCTTCATTCTGGACGTACTTTCCGCATCGATCCTGCCGATCAAAACCAGAACATCTATGGCGTTGAGAACGAGCAAGAAATGCTGATTACGGTGTGTCAGTTGGCAATGCCAAATCATGCGCTGCCATCTCCACTTCGCGTCAGTTGTGCGGATGAAAGCGCCCGTTACGAAGTCAAGATTGTTGAAATGCCAAAAACCAGCTTCCAGTTGATGAAGCAACGTCCGCAATGGCTAGACAAAACCCTGACGTTAAGTGGCGATAACTTAAAGGAAATTGGGGTGACGCTTCCGATTCTCGACCCAGAATCGGCGCTCATTGTTCATCTTAAGAAAATTTAAACCTCTATCTGTGCCCTCTAGCGACCGGGTTTCAACTTCGCGTTGTTCCTGATAAAACACTCCTATACGCGCTAGAGGGACACCCTACAACTAACAAGCAAAACTTAATTGCTTAACTTGTTAAGGAAACAAAATGTCTATTACAGTATTACTTTCGTTCTTGCTGTTTACAGGCTTTGTTGTGGTGTTCACTTACAGCAAAGTTAAAAACGATAAAAACACCTCTCAAGATGGCTTCTTCCTTGGTGGACGAAGCTTAACTGGCGGGCTGATTGCCAGCTCCTTGATTCTGACCAACTTGAGTGCCACCAGCTTCGTTGGCATGAGTGCACAATCCTACACCCACAACATGAGTGTGATGGGCTGGGAAGTGGCCTCTGGCGTTACACTGGTTATCATTGCGCTGCTGCTTGTTCCTCGCTACCTCAAGCAAGGCATCACCACCATTCCTGACTTCTTAGAAAGCCGTTACGACATGTCGGTGAAGAAGTTCGTTACCCTGTTGTTCTTGTGCCAATACGTCATCAACATTCTACCGACCACTCTTTACGCTGGCGCAGTGGTACTGGGCGAAATCTTTGATGTACAAGGGTTACTGGGCATTTCTGAATTCAGCTCTATCGCCCTGATTTCGGCCACTATTGGTTTGCTGGGTTTCTTTTACGCGATTTACGGCGGTCTAAAAGCCGTGGTAATTGCAGACACGATCAACGGCGTTGGCTTGATCACCGGCGGTTTGATGATCCCTGTATTTGGTCTGATGGCATTAGGCGGCGGTAACTTTATGGAAGGTTTAGACGTATTGCTGACAGCCGCACCAGAAAAGCTGCAATCCGTAGGTAAAGAGACCGACCCACTGCCGTTCTCTACCCTGTTCACAGGTCTATTGTTGGTAAACTTGTACTACTGGGGTACTGATCAATCTATTATCCAACGTGCACTTGGCGCGAAGAACCTGAAAGAAGGTCAGAAAGGTGTGATTCTGGCGGGTGCGATTAAAGTTATCTCTCCATTGTTTCTTATCATTCCGGGCATCATTGCGTTCCACATGTTTGGCGCAGATGCGGGCAACCCAGATACGATGTACACACGCTTGGTGAACGAAGTATTGCCTAAACCGCTGGTTGGTTTCTTTGTTGCGGTCATGTTCGGCGCTATCCTAAGTACCTTTAACGGTGTATTGAACAGCTCAACAACCTTGTTTGCTTTGAACGTTTACAAACCATTATTTGGCAAAGACAAATCGGATGAGGAGTTAGTCGGGAAAGGTCGTATCTTCGGCGTTATCATTGCGATCATTTCGGTCTGTATTGCCCCTTTCATCATGTACGCACCAGAAGGCTTGTTCCAATATCTACAAATGGTTGCGGGCTTCTTTAGTGTGCCTATCTTCACTATCGTGTTTGTGGGCTACATTTCAAAACGTGTTCCTGCTATTGCTGCTAAAGTTGCTTTGGTCGTGTTTGTTAGTTCTTACGCTGCGATGCAATTGGTTTTTGGTACACCAATCCACTTCCTACACCAATTGGCGATTCTATTCGTCGTGTGTACTGCTCTGATGTTTGCGATTGGTCACTTCATGCCACGTGATACAGACTACGTAATGCCAGTGAATGAGAATATCGATGTGACTCCATGGTCATTCCGCTTTGAAGCATCAGCGGTCATCATCTACATGGTATTGGGCGCTTACGTGATGTTCTCAGACTTTGGCTTTGTCTCAAGCGATCCGACCATCATGCAAGTGTACGGCTTCTGTGGTCTGGTCTTGATGTTCGGTGTGGTTTCTAACTACTTCATCAAACGCAGAAAGCACAAAGAAGTGTCAAAGCTTAATGACATGTACATGCCTTAAGTCGACTTAGATTGCACACATAAAAATCGGAGCACTGGCTCCGATTTTTGTTTTCTACCGAAACTTCGTCATCAACAACGAGCTTTTGAGGAAAGAAATGTCTCCTCGAGGTACTTTTTAACCTTTCGGATTTTTCGAGGTAAACGCAACACCAGAAGTTCGAACACATGGAGCAAGACAATTCCTTGAGCACCTTAAATAAACCACACAAATACATCATCAGGCTTTATAAAACCTAGAAATATCGATATTCATGCAATCATCTCTTAGCCAGTCTGTTCACATCAATGAAGTCCCTTTGAGGCAAGTCGAAGTGCGGTTTTACTTTCAAGTTAAAGATGCACCCCGCTTCCCTTTCTCTGTCCTTATAGCGCTTAATGAAATCTATCGCTAGAATCGCAGGTCTTTGATTTTACAAGTGACAGATCAATCAACAGCATCGATAACATAATCAATTTCCTCTCCGGAAGTGCAACCAAGAGTGAAAATAATGATGCTGAGGATGTTCCTAGAAAGGTTAATCATGGCGAATACTAACTACAACGCACCGCTTACATTGCAACTTTATTTGGCTGCTGCATTCTTTTTTGGCACCTATGGCGGACGCGTATGCCCGATGCTCAGTACGCTCAGCGTTTACGAAGTCATTTTGCACTGCGCCGTGGTGTTTACCTTCATCTATTTAGTGCGCCACTTTATTCTTGCGACACACCCGTTAATTGCGCAAAACCGCCAAGCTAAACTGGATACGATTTTATTTACTGCGGTTAGCATCCCTTTCGCGGCTTATTACAACCTTCAATATGACTTTACGTTCGATAGTAATGTAAAAGTCTTGTTTGGCATGGGGCTGTTTGGCTTCCTGACAGGTTCTATCCTTCAGCTGCAAAGCAAATTGGCTCAATTTAATGACTTGCGCCAGCAAAACCAATTCGATTTTGTCCTCTCAGGGCAACGTCAATCTATGGTCAAACAGATGATCGGGATGATGATCGCTTTGCTGATTACCTTAACGGCGATTTTGACCATGGTCGCTGTAAAAGATATTTATTGGCTAGAACAGAATCCGGAACAAATCGCCAATGGATTAGGGAAAATTAGTTTCATTAAGGAGCTGGTTTACATAGCTCTTGTCGTTGGTGGATATGTGATCGCGATAATGATTCTTTGGACTCGCTTGATGCGGAAGATTTTGTTTAGCCAAGAACAAGCATTGTTAGAAGTCACTCAAGGCAAGGTGACGCAACGCCTTCCTGTATTCCAACATGATGAGCTTGGGTCAATGGCCTGTCTTACCAACCAAATGCTAGACAGCTTGCAAGTTTCGCAAGACGAGGTGAAAACGACGCGTGACGTTGCCATTGTCAGCCTATCCGCCTTGGCAGAATCTCGCGATAACGAAACTGGCGCGCATATTATGCGAACGCAGGAATACGTCAAAGTGCTGGCAGAGCACTTAAGCCAGTTTGAACAACATCGTATGTTACTGACTCCCAATTACATTGAACTGTTGTATAAATCGGCTCCACTTCACGACGTGGGTAAAGTCGGCGTGCCTGATAGTGTGTTACTCAAACCGGGTAAATTGACCGACGAAGAATTTGAGATCATGAAGGGTCATGCTGAAATTGGTGCCGAAGCGTTGTCAATTGCTGAAAAACAGCTAGGAAGTAGCTCATTTTTGCGAGTTGCGAAAGAGATCGCGCTAACACACCACGAAAAGTGGGATGGAAGCGGTTATCCGAACCAACTTTCGGGAGAAGCAATCCCACTATCTGGTCGACTCATGGCGTTGGCAGATGTCTACGACGCGCTAATTTCAAAACGTGTTTACAAGCCAGCGTTCAGTCATGACAAGGCGAAAGCGATCATTCTTGAAGGCCGTGGCAAACATTTCGACCCTCAAATCGTCGATGCTTTTCTTGCGGTCGAAACACAATTTCAACATATCGCTCATCAATATCAAGATGAACAAAACATAGCCGCTTAGTTACTTATCCCCCCTCTTATAACGCATCTTAAGAGGGGTTTTTATGTCAAAAGCATTGGTTATGTTAGATTTCTGTTTCAAATCAAAACTTTTTTAAGTTTTCTTTTCACTAACTGTTGTAACGAATATTGCTGAAAGGTATAAATGTCAGCAGACCCCTTCGATTAACATGGATGAAGATTATGTTTGAAAAAGTAGTTGCCGCTCCGGCCGACCCTATTCTTGGACTGACTGAAGAGTTTAAAAAAGATGCTCGCGCTGAAAAAATTAACCTAGGCGTTGGTATTTACAAGAACGAACAAGGCGAAACCCCTGTTCTTGCGACTGTTAAAAAAGCCGAAGCCGCACTGATTGAAACTGAAAAAACCAAATCTTACCTAACAATCGAAGGTACAGCAGAATACGGTCTAGCAGTGCAAAAGCTGCTTTTCGGCGCAGATGCTGAAATCGTTGCTGGTAAGCGTGCTAAAACAGCACAAGCACCAGGTGGTACAGGCGCTCTGCGCGTTGCTGGCGAGTTCATCAAGCGTCAACTTGGCGAAGTGAAGATCTGGATCAGCAACCCAACGTGGGCAAACCACAACGGTGTATTCACTGCTGCTGGCATTGAAACCGCACAATACAGCTACTACAACGCTGAAACAAAAGACAAAGACTTTGATGCGATGCTGACAGATCTGCAAGCTGCATCAGAAGGCGATGTCGTTCTTCTGCACGGCTGCTGCCACAACCCTACTGGTATCGATCCAACGCCAGAAGAGTGGGAAACACTGGCTAAGCTAGTAGCAGACAAGAAACTGCTTCCTCTATTTGACTTTGCATACCAAGGTTTTGCAAAAGGTGTAGAAGAAGACGCGGCTGGCCTACGTATTTTCGCGAAATACAACAAAGAAATCCTAGTGGCGAGCTCTTTCTCTAAGAACTTCGGTCTTTACAATGAGCGTGTAGGTGCGTTCACTCTAGTTGCCGAATCAGAAGAAGTAGCGACAACTGCATTCTCGCAAGTGAAAGCGATCATTCGCTCTATCTACTCTAACCCGCCAGCTCACGGCAGTGCCGTTGTGACTCACATTCTTGGCGATGCAGAATTGCGCGCAGAATGGGAAGCTGAAGTAGCAGAAATGCGTGACCGTATCCAAGAGATGCGTGAACTGTTCGTTGCAACTCTGAAAGCAGAAGGCGTAGACGCGGACTTCAGCTTCATCGAGCGCCAAAACGGTATGTTCTCGTTCTCTGGTCTATCTAAAGAACAGGTGAACCGTCTGAAGGAAGAGTTTGCAATCTACATTGTTGGCTCTGGCCGTATCAGCGTAGCAGGCATGACGAAGTCAAACATGGGTCCTCTATGTAAAGGTATCGCTGCGGTTCTATAATCGTCCTCTAGCGAAAACCGCTTAAAAAGAGAAAAGGTCAGCAATTGCTGACCTTTTTAGTTTCTGCTGTTTTGTTTAAAACACCGCGATAGAAATCGCGATGTTTTTATCTTCTGCTACTAGTAAATAAACTTGAAGCTAATGCCTACTTCATTGATATGATCAGAAGGTTGGCCTTCATAATCCGTATCGCGGAATTGGTAGTAAAGTCCAGTACCGATAACATGATGCCACTGGTAGTTGAAGCCAATTTTGTAGTTGTTCTCGTCAACAATATCGCTGCGGTTTAAATGTACTTCCGCCGTAGCCATTAGCTTCTCGCTGAATAGATAATTCGCACCGATGGTGACACCTTGAATAAACTCGCTGTCAGATGAAATGGTGCGGTCTGTGTTGTCATCCGTTGCTTTCGCTTTGATTGCACCAAGGCCATAAATACCGTACACATCAAGCTGCTCATTGATGCCATAACGATAACCACCACCAAACATCAAACGGTCAATGCGCAAAGTGAAATCGTCTGGGTGGAAAAATTGTGCGGAATAATCCACATTGAGTAGCCAGTTATCACGAATCAAATAATTGCCGCCCAACCCGAGCGTCGTGGCGTTGGAATTATCTAGCCATTCTTCGTTTGTGGTTCCGGCACCGACATCTAAATTGATGTGCTCGTAACCAAACTTTTCTGCTTGTTCTGCTTCTGAGGCAACGCTCATTATTGGTAATGCTACAAGAGGTGCAGCGAGTAATAGTCTTACCATTCTACTTCCTTCCATGAGTGTCATCCAAAACTCTTCTATAAACGCCATTGTATTGATTTAATTCGGCATCTTGATGACAGCGTAGCCGAATTAATTAGGATTTGCCGTGCGACTTGTCTGAATCTTATCATTGCGCACGAAAAACAGTGATCCGATAAGATTCTGTTTTAAAACTAAGTTAAGATTACCCTATCACTTGCAAACCAAAAGGCACCTTAATGGAAGCAGAACTTCTCGAGATATATAACTTTCTCGCCAAGTATCCCCCATTCAACGAGCTTCCGGAAGAAACGCTCACCAAAGTGACAGAGAACATCGAAATCTCTTACTACCGTCAAGACACTCCTATCATTCATTTCGGCGATCAGATCCACGATCTTTACATGGTTCGCAGCGGTGTAGTTGAAGTGTATCGACGTAAAGGTGAACTGTATAACCGGCTCGACGAAGGCGACCTTTTTGGTCAGATGGGTCTTCTTACCAACAACAAAGTTCGCTTCCCTGTAAAAGCGATTGAAGACTCCCTACTCTACTGCATTCCTCAAGATATCTTCCAAGAACTGTACGATAACTTCGATTCATTCGCAGATTTTGTTGAAGTAGAAAACAGTGCTCGTTTGCGCCAAGCGGTTTCAGAGAACAACGATGCAAACGATCTAACGACCTCGAAAGTAAAAACACTCCTGACACGTGATGCGCCAACCATCGAACGCGGCCAAACGATTCAAGAAGCCGCACAATTAATGGCACAAGATAATGTGTCATCACTGCTGATCGTTGACCCTGATTTTGTGCTCGACGAAGACGACCCACAATCCCCTGTCGTCGGCATTATCACCGACCGCGATTTGTGTACCCGCGTCTTGGCAGAAGGTTTGTCGCCTCTCGATGAAGTATCAACGGTCATGACGACCGAGGTTATCTCACTCGATCACAACGCTTACGTTTATGAAGCGATGCTAACCATGCTTCGTTACAACGTTCACCACTTGCCGGTTGTAAAAGATCAAATGCCTATTGGCATCATCGAAGCGACGGACATTGTTCGTTACGAATCGCAAAACTCACTGTTGCTAGTAAGTAGTATCTTCCAACAACAAACCATCGAAGATTTGGCCATTGTCGCTGACGAAGTGAAAAGCAGTTTTGTTCGTCTGGTTAACGAAGACGCCAACTCTCACATGGTCGGCAGCGCGATGTCGGTCATTGGCCGAAGCTTCAAACAACGCCTGCTCGAAATGGCAGAAGAAGAATTGGGCCCACCGCCAATCCCTTATTGTTTCCTAGCCCTTGGTTCTATGGGCCGTGATGAGCAGCTATTGGTCACAGACCAAGACAACGCCATCATTCTTGACGATACCTATCAAGAGGAAAAACACGGGAAATACTTCGAGGCACTCGCACAATACGTTAGTGATGGTTTGAACGTGTGTGGCTACAAATATTGTACCGGTGACATCATGGCGACCAACCCAGAGTGGCGCATGACACGTTCAGAATGGGAAGCGTGCTTCGCCGATTGGATTGATGATCCGAATCCAAAAGCCTTGCTCAATGCGTCTATCTTCTTCGATTTGGATGGCGTTTATGGGCGTTTAAAATGGGCAGAACAATTGACGAGTTTCATTGTTCGACGCGCACGTAAGAACAACCGCTTCCTAGCGTGCTTGGCTCGCAACGCGTTGAACCGAACCCCACCACTGGGCTTCTTTAAAGACTTTGTGATGGAAAAAGATGGCCAGCACAAAAACTCGATCAACTTGAAACGTCGTGGCACAGCTCCTCTTGTGGACTTAATACGCGTTCACTCGTTGGCGGTGGGATCACGCGCTCAGAACTCATTTGAACGACTCGATGACATTATTGATGCGGGCATTTTGCCGAAAGGCCGTGCTCAGGATTTGAAAGACGCGATGGAGTTCATCTCTATGGTGCGTATCCGTCACCAAGCGATCGATGTTGAATTGGGTATTGAACCAGATAACAACATTGAGCCTGAAAATCTGTCGGACTTCGAACGCCGCAACCTAAAAGATGCGTTCCAGATCCTCAGCAATGGTCAGAACTTCCTTAAGTTCCGTTATCAGGCCAGCAACAAGTTTAAGTGAGGCGTGGAATGATAAAAAAGTTGTTTCAAAAGCCGACCATTCAATGGCATACCAAGTTTCAACACAAGTTGGAGCAAGCGAAAGATGATCGGTTAATTGCCTTTTATGGAAAGGCGTTACCCGCGCCGGAAACCCCGTTGTCCCAAGTGGAATTCGTGGCACTCGATTTCGAAACGACGGGCTTAAATCCGCAGAAAAATGGCATCATCACCATAGGTTTGGTGCCTTTTAATCTCAATCGAATTTTCTTGCGCCAAGCGAAGCACTGGAAAGTACGCCCACAAGAAAAACTCGATGAGGAATCGGTCATCATTCACGGTATCACTCATAGTGAATTGATTGACGCTCCAGATTTGGGTGAGATTCTCGGACCATTACTTGAAAGCTTGGCGGGAAAGATTGTCGTGGTGCATTATCGCCGTATTGAAAGAGAGTTTCTCGCTCAAGCGCTGCGTACTCGTATCGGTGAAGGCATTGAGTTCCCTGTGCTGGATACGTTGCAAATTGAAGAGGACATTCAACAAAGAACATCTGGTGGTTTGTGGAATAAGCTCAAGGGTAATAAGCCGAAATCCTTACGTTTAGCACAATCACGACGTCGTTATGGCCTCCCGGATTACACGCCACACCATGCGTTAACGGATGCCATTGCCACCGCTGAATTACTTCAAGCGCAAATTGCCCACCACTACAGTGAAGAACAACCAATCAGTAGCCTGTGGCTGTAGCGAGAAGCGAAAATATTATCTCTAGATAAAACAAAAAGGAGCCAATTGGCTCCTTTTCTCTTTTCATTAAACACGAATAACAGCGCTTAACTAGCACTCTAAGCTTATAGCTTGAAGCGTTTGATCTCTTGCTCTAGCTCGTGAGAAAGCTCAGACAAATGCGCCGCTTGCTCTGCTGCTTGGTGCGCTTCAACAGAAAGCTCGTTAGACACATCACGAATGCCTTCAGTGTTACGAGTGATTTCTGTTGTCACAGACGCTTGCTCTTCCGCTGCAGACGCAATTTGCGTCGCCATGTCGCTGATGCGCTCTACCGCTGAGTGAATTTGAGTAAGGCTCACTGCAGCTGAGTTTGCATCATCAACACTGGTGTCTGCTAGACGACGACTGTCATCCATAATACCGACCGCTTTCGCTGTTGTGCCTTGTAGCATCTCAATCGTTTCTTGAATCTCTTGAGTAGAAGCATGAGTACGTTGGCTCAGAACACGAACTTCATCCGCAACTACAGCAAAACCACGACCCTGCTCACCTGCACGCGCCGCTTCGATAGCTGCGTTTAGTGCTAGTAGGTTAGTTTGCTCTGCAATGCCTTGGATAGTCGAAAGAATGGTGTTGATTGCGTTACCGTGTGCTTCTAGCTCTTGGATCACGTTGGTTGCTACTTGTACTTCTTGCGCTAGGTTTTGGATAGAACCTTGCGTTTGAGTCACTTGGCCAGAACCGTGAACACATGCTTGAACCGCTTCTTCAGAGCTTGATGCTGTATTATCTGCGTTACCTGCAATCTCTTGCGTCGCTGCTGCCATTTCGTTAACAGCCGTCGCGACCATGTTGATTTCGTCTTGCTGGTAAGAAATGCGCTGGCTACGCTCTTCAGCTTGTTGAGCCGTTGTGCGTGCTTGCTCAGAAAGTGCCGATGAAACATGGCTTAACTTGGTGACCATCGTGTGCATATTGCCCACAAAGCGGTTGAAGTTGTCTGCCAGTTTACCCACTTCATCATCACTGCGTGGTTCAAGACGCTGCGTTAGGTCACCTTCACCCGATGCAATCTCTTCAAGCGCTTGTGATACTCGGCCAAGGTCGCGGAACAAGAAGCCCACTAGCCAAGATACGGCCACAATCACCACGATCGTAATCAGTACCGCAGTAATCAGCATTTCACGCAGTAGTTGCGCGTGGCTTGCTTCTTCTGTTGCGCGGTCCATTTCAATCGCGAACATCCAGTTTGTGCCAGGTACTTTACTGAAGTAATAAAGCTTATCTTTGCCCTGAATGGTTGCCGTTTCAATTGAACCCGTGTTTGCTGCACGTTCAATAGAATCTTTGGTAAATTCTTTAGATAGGTCAGTGATTGGCTTAAGCGTTAAGCTTTTGTTTGGATGCGCAAGGAAAGTTCCGTCATTCATATCGATCAGCATTGCGTGCGCATTTTCGCCCGCATCTAAGCTGATAACGTCATTGATCAACTGATCAATCAGTACGTCAGCACCAACAACACCAACAAACTTACCGTTTTTCATTACAGGTTCTGCAATGGTAACCAGTAGCGCGTTAGTGATCGCATCTTGGTAAGCTTCAGTGATGATCTGCTTACCTGCTGCATTTGCATCTTTGTACCAAGGGCGAGTACGAGGATCATAGTCTGCACGGTTACGTTCTGGATGAGAACGGTACATGCCACCTTCCGGAGTACCTAGGAAGATATCGTCAAAGCCCCCCGCTTTGCGCGCTTGTTGTAAGAAAGGCACCACGTCTTGCTCTGTTGAGTAGTCGTTGAAAGCCGTTGCAATGTCTTTGCGAATCGCAACCCAGTCAGAAATACCTTCTGATGCTGCGTTACTTAGGCTTTGTGCTCGTGAATAGACACCTGAACGCGTCTGATCAAACAATTGACCAGCCGACAGCCAAGTCAGTGCTGTTGCCATCACTACAACAGCAGATAGGCTTGCGCCAATTAGCTTTTGTTTTAATGATAATTTCATAATTATTATAAGAGGTTGGGAGAACAGTTAAGGTGGCTGAATATTACACATTTCTGACAAAGTAATCACGAAGATTATTCACAAAATTAAGACAATAACCTGTTGTAAAATAAAGAATTTACCTCGTCATTTTTTTGGCAAGCGTCAGAAAAATCGCACAAAAAAAGCCAGCATTCCGCTGGCTTTTTAACTCATTAATATCTAACGATATTTATAAATCACATCAATTACTGACGTTCTGTTCTCATACCCATCAATAGGCTGACACACATTGCAAGCAATACGAATGTGAACGGTAACGCGGTAGAGATAGCACCGGCTTGCAATGCTTGAACCGCTTCTGAACCACCAATCCACAATAGTGCAACCGCAATCGCACCTTCCATAAACGCCCAGAATACACGTTGTAGAACTGGCGCATCCACTTTACCACCAGCAGTAATACTGTCGATAACCAGTGAGCCAGAGTCCGATGAAGTGATGAAGAATACCAATACCAACACAACGGCAATGATAGACAGCATGTTACCGAATGGCAGAACATCAAACATTTGGAACATCGCTAGAGATACGTCAGTTAGACCGTTTGCACCTAGCTCACCCACATTGTTGATCACTTGATCGATAGCTAGGCCACCGAATACTGACATCCAAATTAGTGTTACCGCTGTAGGAACAATCAGTACCGCCGTGATGAATTCACGAACCGTACGGCCGCGAGATACGCGAGCGATGAACATACCTACGAATGGTGACCATGAAATCCACCAAGCCCAGTAGAACACTGTCCAACCTTGGAACCAAGCTTCGTCAGTACGACCAAACGGGTTGCTCAGTGGAACCAAGTTTTCTATGTACGCCATAAAGGTGGTAGGAATTGAACCTAAGCTCACAGCCCAACCAATCAAACCCACAAGGATAAGCAGTAGGAATGCAATAACCATGTTGATGTTACTGATGACCTTTACACCGCCATCAATACCACGGATTACCGAAACAACCGCAAGTAATGTCACAATCGTAATAACGACGATCTGTAGGCCTAGACCCGGCTCCACACCAAACACGTGGTGAATACCACTCGCTGCTTGTTGTGCACCAAGACCTAGCGAGGTTGCAAGACCAAATAGCGTTGCTAGTACTGCAAGGATATCAACAATATGACCAGCCCATCCCCACGCGCGATCGCCCAACAATGGGTAGAAGATCGAACGCATAGAAAGCGGAAGGCCTTTGTTGTAAGTAAAGAAAGCTAATGAAAGTGCTACGACACCGTAGATTGCCCATGGGTGTAGACCCCAGTGGAACATTGTCGCGCCCAGTGCAAGCTTTGCAGCCTCTGGGGTATTGGCTTCAACACCGAGAGGCGTTTCGTACCAACCAGTGAAGTAAGCTACAGGCTCTGCCACACTCCAGAACATCAAACCGATACCCATGCCTGCCGCGAATAACATCGCAAGCCAAGACATGAATGAGTAATCCGCTACCGCATCTTTACCACCAAGGCGGATCTTACCCATTGGTGACACAATCAAAGCTAAACAGAAGATTACAAAGATGTTGCCTGAAAGGATGAACAGCCAGTCAAATGAGCTAATGATTTTTAGCTTAATGCCATCCAACGCTGTTTTTGCGGTATGTGCATCAAGCACCAACGCCGCGATAAGAAATAGTGCAATGAAACCAGCACTGATACCAAAAACAGGATTATGTACGTCAAAACCCCATTTCTGGACGTTGTCTTGACCAACCGTATAGTCGGTACTGTCGATACTGTACTTATCTATACCTTTTGTCATTGTTCCTCTCTTTTGTGTTCTAGTTTTTCGGCAGCAAACCAAAAATTCATTCGAACACGATACATTTTATTTTCCATGAAAGTGGAAGATCCTACCATTTGAGGCGTTTTTGTCTATCTTTTGCTGATAAAAAATCCAATAACTTACTTTTCAATCAGAAAAATCCACCAAAAAAAGCGAAAACAACCACGACAATAATTAGACCACAAACATTTATTACTATAATAATTCTAGCCGTTACTTTTTTACCCGCCGAATACCCTTAAAAACAATAAGGAGAGCCAAGGCAAATAATTGAAAATTGGTGTCGCGATCCCTAACTAAGCCCTTTTAATAACAACGCTTTTGAGTTAGTGTCGCCTCGTTACATGATCCCTTAATGACTGGATTACGAAATTGGAAAAGTACGAAGAAGTCTTGGTCTCGATTCGTCAGATCATCCGCGCTATTGATTTACATTCAAAGAAGTTGAGCAAAGAGTCTGGTTTGACGGCTCCTCAGCTGATTCTAATGCGTGCTATTAGTGAACTTGATAATGTCACTATCAAGCAATTGTCTAGCCATACCAACATGAGTCAGGCAACGGCTACGACTATCCTTGACCGTTTAGAGCGCAATCAACTTGTCGAACGACGCCGCAGCGTAGAAGACAAGCGTAAAGTTCATGCTGTCTTGACGGAAAAAGGCCAAGAAGCGCTTAAACAAGCTCCGACGCCATTGCAAGAGCACTTCATCAGTCGCTTCCAAAAGCTTGAAGAGTGGGAACAAAGCTTGCTGCTATCTTCTGTTCAGCGCATCTCTACCATGATGAACGCAGAAGACATCGATGTTGCGCCAATGCTTGAACTAGGCAGCATCACTAAACCAGAATAAGCTTCTCTGTGCGCTCATGACTCCCATCGTGATGAGCGCGTTTGCCCTTCTCTTACTCTATCAATCCTGTTTCAAACGCATATTTCGCTAACTCAGCGGTCGAATGTAAGTCCAGCTTGTGTTTGATGTTGTGACGATGCGTTTCCACCGTTCGATAACTGATATCCAAAAGCGTAGCAATCTTTTTACTACTATTCCCCTGTGCGACTAATTTAAGTACCGCTTCTTCGCGGCGACTCAGTGGATTTGGCTTTTGTGCCGCAGGTACAACATCTTGAGTAAACAGTGTTTGGGTGACGGATTCACAAAAATACGTCGAACCTTGATTCACGGTCTTAATCGCTTGAACCATCTTGTCGGCTGAGATTTCTTTCAACATATAACCAACCGCTCCGGCTTGCATCACCTTCATGATGTACTCGCGATTATCGTGCATAGTCAGCATCAGAATTTTACTTTCCGGGCGTTCTTCTTTAATCACGCCTGTCGCCTCTATCCCATTCATAATGGGCATGCTGATATCCATTAAGATGACATCCGGGTTGAGCACTTTTGACACTTCAATGGCCTCAAGCCCATTGCTTGCGGTGCCGATCACATCAATGTCAGGTTCCAATTCCAGACGCGCCATAAACCCATCCAGTACAACCTGATGATCGTCCACAATCACCACACTAATTGGTTTATCCATAAACTAATCCATCCAAATCTAACAATACGGTGATTTCCGTTCCCAACCCTGGTTCGCTCATCAATTCAAACTCACCGCCAATAAACTCGACACGCTCACGCATGTTACGCAGACCAATCCCTTGGCGATGTACCGATTGATTGACCATAAAGCCAATACCATCGTCCCGTATCAGTAATTGCAGCATATTGCCCATTTTTTGCAAAATAACAGTGACCTTTTTTGCCTTGGCGTGTTTTTCAATATTGTTCAACGATTCCTGAGCCACACGATATAACGTGGTCGCCACTTCCGATTTCAGCTTAACCTGCCCAGTATCGAAATGACTGTCGATGTCCATACCAGAATGGGAATGAAAGTCCTGCAATAACGTAGAAAGCGCCGCCTCTAAGCCGATGTCATCCAAGGCGCTCGGGCGTAGTTGATGGGAAATATGACGCACTTCGTTAATTGCGGTGATCAGCGAACGCTGAGATTTGTCGAGATGGGATTTGAGCTTTTCATCTTCAATACGATGCCCCATCAAATCAAGATGGCATTTGCTTGAAACCAGCAATTGATTGATACCATCATGCAGCTCTCTGGCTAGGTGCTTTTTCTCATCCTCTTGGAACATCACCGTTTTGTGCGCCAGTTCTTTAAGGTTTTTATCCGCTAAGCGATGTTCATGGAGGTTGATAGCGAGGGTTAAAACAATGATCACGGCGACCGTCACGACCAAAATCACAACTACGGTAAAGAAAGTCGTTTCGATATTCTGATTCACCGCCGCGCGCATGTTGGCAACTTCACGGCTCACGTCCTCTATGTACAATCCCGTTCCAATCATCCAATCCCACTTATCAAGCCATGCCGCGTAGCTTAATTTAGGCACGACTTCACCTGTGGAGGGCTTCTGCCAAAGATATTGATGGAAACCGCCCCCAAGTTGAGCTTGATAAAGTAACGCCTCAATCAGGTGATCGCCGTTTTCATCTTGAATGTGAAGTAAGTTCTGCCCCACGAGATCAGGCAGAATCGGATGGACTAAATTAGTACCGTGTTTATCGTAAGCGAAGAAGTAACCATCTGAGCCATAGCGAAGGCGGTTCAGGATGGCTTTTACACGTTCTTTGGCAACATGCTCGTCGATAGTAGAGTCGTTATAGATGTGAGAAATCGCATCGAAAGCCAGATCAACGGTATCTTTCAATGCCACTTCTTTCGATTGGATCAGACTTTGGTGAAAGATCTCCACTTCACGTTGACCCAACGTTTTCGCTTGGTAGATGGAAATCCAACTGATGCTTGCTGACACCAACACCACAGGGATCAATGCCAGCAAGATTAATTTGGCTTTGAGAGGCATCCCTTTCCTCCAATGAAACGCTGATTAGCTTAATAACTAATCAGCTTAACAACTTGTCTCAAAAGGTAAAAACTCTCAGGTCACAAAAACCTCGTTCCCCGATGACATCATGGTTTTTATGACATGCCGTAAAAGCCTGGGAAGAACAACAGGGAAGCCAGAACCACTATTTGAATCGCGATAAATGGCATAACGCCTCGATAGATATCACGAGTTGTCACACCCGTTGGTGCTACACCTTTCAAATAGAACAAGCTAAACCCAAATGGTGGTGTGAGGAATGAGGTTTGTAGGTTCATGGCAATCAAAATCGCAAACCACGTCATGTTGATGCCCATTAACTCGGCTACAGGCGCAATGATCGGCACGATGATGAAACAGATTTCTACAAAGTCGATAAAGAAACCGAGAATAAGAATCACCAACATGGTAATGATCAAAAAGCCCCACTTCTCACCCGGAAGCTCTAGCATCCACTCTTCTACCAAGTAGTCGCCGCCCGTGTACGTAAATGCCATCGAGAATGCCGTTGCACCGAGTAGAATCGCGAAAACCATCGCTGTGACTTTTACCGTCTCTTTTGAGGCTTCATACACCATTGACCAACTGAACTGTTTGTAAAGTAGCGAAAGTACTATCGCACCAGCACCGCCTAGCGCCGCTGATTCGGTCGGCGTGGCAATACCAGCAAAGATAGAACCCAAAACCACAATGATCAGTGCTAAAGGTGGCAAAACGGCTTTAAGCGCGGTAATCACCTCTTCCTTACGGCTGATGGATTCATCACGTTCGATAGGTTGAGCCGCCTCAGGGTTGAGCTTGGCGTAAATCAAAATATAGATAACATACGCACCAACCAGCATTAAACCCGGCCAAACCGCAGCTTGGAAAAGGTCTCCGACTGGAACCCCCAACACATCACCAAGAAGAATTAAAACAATAGAAGGTGGAATGATTTGTCCAAGCGTGCCTGACGCACAAATGGTGCCGCATGCCAAACCTTTGTCGTAGTTGTACTTAAGCATCACTGGCAAAGAGATCAACCCCATTGCCACTACTGATGCACCAACCACGCCCGTCGAGGCCGCAAGCAGCGCACCAACCAAAACCGTTGAGATAGCGATACCGCCACGAATACCACCAAACAAACGCCCCATCGACTCAAGCAACTGCTCCGCCAATCGGGTCTTTTGTAAAACCAACCCCATGAAGACAAACAGTGGTACTGCCATCAATACCGTGTTTTCCATGATGGATTGAATGCGATATGGCATGAAAGCAAACATCTCGATGCCTTCTGCCCATACGCCGAAAATTAATGCAATGCCGCCAAAGGTAAAGGCAACAGGGAAACCGAGTAGTAACGCAAACAGCGCTACAAAAAACATCACTATACCGATCATGCTGACTTCCTTTTACGACTTACCGTTGTTACCGGCATAGATAAGATGAGGGTTAACAATTTTATTGATGGAATGAAGCAGTAAGCCCATACCACTGATCGCCATAAACAAGAATGAGAGTGGAATCATGGCTTTTATGATCCATCGATATGGTAAGCCACCAGGGTCTCCAGACGTTTCTCCAAGAGCGTAGCTCTCTTTGGCAAAATCGATACCGAACCAAGCAACCAATAGGCAGAATGGGAAAAGAAAAAGTAACGTGCCTAAGATATCGATGATGGATTGCGCTTTATACGATAAGCGCTCATAGAAAATGTCGACTCGAACGTGACCACCGGATTTAATCGCGTATGGCACGCCCAATAAAAATACAGCGGAAAATAGATGCCACTCCATTTCTTGGAAGGCGATGGATACGTCATTAAACACGTAGCGCATAACAACGTCGTACACCACGTTCGCCAACAACAAAATAAATAGGATGCTGGATAACCACCCCAGAAAATCACCGAAGCGGTTAAAGATTCGCTCAATATAAATAAGGCTTCTCATTCCGAACTCCATGGAACGTGTGGGATTGGCTCCGCTGGTTCGCGGAGCACTTGTTATAGTCTTCTCTGAGAGAAGTTTTTCTTGGGCTTCTTTTGCTGGCTAAATCACTCGAACTAGCCAGCATGTCGAAGTTATTGCTGAGCTTGGCTGTTTAGGTAAGCTCGGTGTGAGATATCAGACCAAGGACGCACTTGCTCGATGTAGCTTGCTTGAGATTCTTGAATCTCTTTCGCTAGCGCATCTTTTTCTGCGTGCTGTTTCAGTAGACGTTCGTTCGCTTCACGTAGCGCTGAAATAACTTCAGGTGGGAAGTCTTTTACTTGAACATCAGGGTATTCTGATTGAATTGATGCCCAGTTCTTACCACTCTCGTGCTTAGACTGAGTGTACATGTCGTACGCGGCGGCTTTCATCGCCACTTGAAGAATCGCTTTCAGATCATCTGGTAGACGTTCCCAAGTACGCTTGTTCACTAGGAACTGCAGCTCAGTGCCCGGCTCATGCCAACCTGTGTAGTAGTAAGGCGCAATTTTGTGGAAGCCCATACGCAGATCAAGAGAAGGGCCTACCCACTCCAATGCATCAATCGTACGACGCTCTAGCGAGGTGTATAGTTCGCCCGGTGCAATGTTGGTTGGCTTCGCACCTAGCTCAGCAAGGATTTCACCTGCGAAGCCTGGGATACGCATTTTCAGACCTTGTAGGTCATCGACTGATTTGATTTCTTTCTGGAACCACCCACCCATTTGGGTATCCGTGTTACCACCAGGGAAAGATAGTAGGTTGTGCGGGGAGTAAACTTTTTCCATCAACTCCATACCACCACCGTAGTAGAACCATGCGTATTGTTCTGTTGGCAACATACCGAAAGGCATAGAGGTAAAGTAAAGGGTGTTTGGTACTTTGCCTTTCCAGTAGTAAGACGCCGAGTGACCCATGTCGTATTGACCGGATTTCACCATATCAAACACACCAAGTGGTGCTTTGTGTTTATTTGCAGAGTCAATGCGGATTTGTAAGCGTCCGTTTGACATTTCTTCCGCCATTTTTGCCATGTTCTTTGTTGCGTCACCAAAGATAGGGAAGTTTGGCCCCCACGTCTCCGCTAGTTTGAGGCGGTATACTTTGTCATCAGCAGCATGAGCAGAAGTTGCTACGAATGCCATCGTCGCGACAATTGCTGTCGCCTTGAGCACTCGTTTCAGAGATTTTTGGATAAGACTCATCGTTCACGTCCTTTGTCACCAAGGTTATTGTTGTCATCCATTACATAAGGATTCGCTATAGAAGATGGGACATTACATGGAAGTAAGAAATGGGCATGAACACGCAACAAAAATGCACTTAAACGCGAGCCTTAGCCATTAGTATTACGTGGTTATACGTAGTCATTTTAATATCAAATTACAGGAATTTTTATTATTCATATAGTTAACAGACAAGCCGTCACATCATAATCTGATAAAGCACGTACGTAGTTGACTGCGAAAGAATTTACACAGTATTTAATAAAATGTGACAAATGACGGAATTGTATAGTTAGAATACTCAGTTAGAAATGAGCGAAAAGCGTTTTTTGGGGCAAAAAAATACCCCGACTGGAGTCGAGGTATTCAATTAAGAAACAGAATTACAGCGGTAATTAAACTGCTTTATAGATAACTTTGTTACCTGCTAACTGCTCTTTTTGAACTAGGTTTTCTTCAAGAAGCTTCTTCAGTGCGCCAGTAGCCCATGATGCCGCTTTAGTGTCTTCTTGACCTGCAGCTAGACCAATACCTTTAGGGTTGATACCTTCAGCATTTGCTACAACGATATCTAGAACTTGTTGTTGCTTAGGAGTTAGTGCAACCTCAACAGTTTTCGCTGCAGCTACTTTCTTCTCAGCTACTGCTTTCTCAGCAACAGGTTTTGCCGCTTTTGGTGCCGCAGCTACGTTTGCTACTGTCGCTTTAATGCGTTTTTGCAGTTTCATCTGCACTTTACGCTTATGAGCAAGTCTCATTGAATATTTCTCCAGTTCACTGCATCTCAGCAGGGATGAAAATTTGAAGCGCGTTTTATACCAAAATTCATCAGCGATTTGTAGGTTTTAGCGGCGAAACGCGATGAAAAATGCGCTCACTGCATAGAACGTCTACTATTTAATCAGATAAATTGTGAACGGATTTATTGAATACTGGGTATAAAAACAGAGGTTCTTTGTTCGTGATAGGCAATTAAGTGAATATCGAGAAACATGTGTCTCAACGCCATTGTTCATTGAGGTTGAAAGCATGGAAACGCTGCATCTAAGTAACTCACATTTCAAATCCGACTCCCCCATCAACAAACTGATCATGTTTATGGTCGTCACCATCACCATGTTTCTGGTTTTGATTGCGCCGGGATGGAAACAAGCGATGTTGTCGGTCGTACTGATGGCCATCATCGTTGGCTTTGCCATCCTCATGATAAAAAAGAGCCAAGTCTCCTTCACCCTTACCGCCTCCCACTTTCAACAACACCTCTTTAAAGGCGGTTGGGTGGTACGCTGGAAAGATATTGACTCCATCGGCATTTGCACATACGAACAAGAAGGCTGGCACCAACCGCTTCCTTGGATAGGGATCCGGTTGAAGCATTACTCCCCTTACCTCAACGCCATTTGTCCACGTATCGCGACAGAAATTTTGCTTGGGCAAAGAGCCCTGCTTTATTTGGGAGCAAGACAAAATAATTGCGAAACAAAGTTTGAAGACATGGTGTTAGACCCCGCTCCTTACATCAATAAAGAAGGGATGCACTATGAGGGCCTACAAGCGATGCTAGCGAATAGAATGAAATATCAAAGACGATTTTATGGCTACGACGTGTTTATCTCAGCCAGTGATTTGGATAGAGAAGCGGAAGAGTTTGTGGGATTGGCTCGACGTTACCTAGCGGCCGCCGAGCCAGATGCTTAATTCAAAGACGCCTTAGTAAAGCGGCATTTCGTCAGCAACGAACGGGTTTGTTTTGCGCTCGTGACCAAATGTCGACTGTGGACCATGACCTGGTACGAAAGTAACATCGTTGCCGAGCGGCCATAACTTCTCTTTGATCGAGCTAATCAGCGTGTTGAAGTCACCTTGTGGGAAATCTGTGCGACCAACGCTACCGTTAAACAGAACGTCGCCGACAAACGCCAAGCGTGCTTCTTCGCTGTAAAGCACTACGTGACCCGGTGTATGGCCCGGAGTGTGAATCACGTTTAGGGTTTGATTACCAAAAGTGACCTTGTCACCTTCATTTAGCCATTGATGCGGTTCAAACGCTTCAGTCAGTGGGAAACCAAACATTTGGCTCTGACCTTCTAAACCTTGCAACCAGAAGTTATCTGCCTTGTGAGGGCCAACAATCTCAGTACCACCTAACAGTGCAGACAGTGGCTCTGTACCACCAACGTGGTCCAAGTGGCCGTGTGTTAGCACTAGGTTTACTACTTCAACACCCAGTTCTTTGATCAGCATTGCGAGTTGCTTTTCATCACCACCTGGATCAACCACAATGCCTTTCATGGTTTCGTCACACCAGACGATAGAACAGTTTTGAGAGAAAGATGTTACTGGAACAACTTGGTATTTCAGAGCCATAGATAACCTATACCGAATAAATTTGCATGAAAACTGCCGCAACTATGACACTAAGCCCTAGTGACTTCAAGCTTTGTACCATGGGGAATAGACGACGTTCTGAGACGAGAAACTCTGTCTCAACTTGGCACTACCAAGAACGAACAGCACCCGTATCGATATGAACAAAGTTACTGCGTGGATAATAACCCACACCACCGGCTTTTAGGCTTAATGCCGCATCTCGAACCGTTGAAAGCTTCACGCCATCTAAACGGAAATCAATCGCCTTTCCTTCCATGTGCATGCTCTTTTTCGCCACACCTGAAGAACCATTACGCAGTGATGCGTTAGTCAATGGAGAGCGGTAGCCAGAGATCACAATCACCTCTGCTTCTGTACCAATCAACTTTTGGATTTGACTGATTTGATCGAACAGACGTCGATCCATTGGATGAACTTCATTACGGCGATGATCACGACAAAACTGATCAAGACGCTTCAGCTCTTCGTCGACATAATTTGTGCCATTAAAGTAGCACGACTCCAACAACTCACCAGTATTGAGGTTATTCATCGCGAGAACACGAGGTTCATCAGGCAGAGATGCCCAAGACATACTTGGCATTGCTGAAGCAACAACGACACCACCAGCGGTCATTTTAAGAAAATCACGACGGGAAAAATTACGACTTACCATGAAAATACTGCTCAATTACTGTACGAGCAGCGGACATTACCGAAACCAATTTAACGCGTCAAATGCATAAATCGGTCCGGCTTGTCGTTTTTAGGCTGGTTTTTCTGTTTACTTATTGAACAGAAAACAGATTTTATGAATTGTAAATTTTTTTAAATTGAGAACGAATCTCACCCTTGATCATCGTATTGATAAATATCATCACGGTAGTACAAGGTGCCCTCTTCTAACCATGCGGTTTGATAGATGATATGCACTTGAATTCGTTCACTAAGCGGTACTGAGGTGTTAGAGCGACGACCATTTTGACGCTTCTTCGCTAGCCTTTCTTCCAGACCTTGAGTCTTGAAGAGTAACTCCGCCAATTGGTCAGCATGTTCGACACGAACGCAACCAGAACTGAACGCTCGACGATCTTGATTAAACAGGTTTTTACTTGGTGTGTCGTGCAAGTAGATCGCTTGTGGATTCGGCATATTGAATTTATACAGACCCAAAGCATTGTGTGAACCGGATGACTGTCTCATACGATATGGGAAAGTTCTTGGGTTCACGGTAGCCCAGTTGATGGTTGTTGGATCAATGATCTCGCGTGATGTCCAAGAACGAATAATCTGGATGTTGTGTTGCATCAGATACATCGGATTGCGTTTCACCTTTGGAATGATGTCTTTCACCATGATCTTCCACGGCACATTCCAAGTAGGGTTTAAGATCACTGAGTCCAATGTACCTGTCATGATTGGCGTTTTGCGTGATGCTTTCCCTACAACGACTTTAGATTCAAACAACGGCTGCCCATCATGCCAATAAGTCACTTCATATCCGGGAACGTTAACGAATACCACGTTGTCACGCTCTTTTGCCCAAATACGAGAACGCTCTGCGTTCAAGGCTAATGAGTGCAAACGTTGCTGTGGTGAGAAGTTAATCCAGCGAATCGTATTGGGACCGATGATGCCATCTTGTTTCAAGCCATGAATACGTTGGAACTCCATCACCGCTAACTCTAGGTTTTCATCATAGAGTGTGGTTTCAGTATCCAAATGCCCAACATCAACACCTACAATCTGCATTCGAGCAATCATACTGGCTTTGTCAAACAACTCATCCCCAACTCGGGCTAAGCGTTGATCTTGTTGATAAAGAGGGAACTCAAACTTAGCGTAAGTCGACAAAGATGCATACGCAGTATTGAACGATTCGTCCATTTGCAAAGGTGAGCGCAACTCAGCAAGGAACTCGTCTAACTTTCCGACTGTGATTTCATTACTCAGTAACGAGAGCGTCTCAATACTCGGCGCAGGGAAGCTAACATTACCTTTGTTCGCAAATAACCAATTGATGCCCTCTGCTGGAACCTGCTCTAGGTACGAAAGATACATGAGCAGTGAGTCACTCATTACAAGATCGAAATCAAGCTTGTCGCCTTGTTCACGCACTTGTTCTATGCGGCGCAGTTGGTTGTCAAACTCTTGAGTCACGTCTGCTAATGCAACGAGCTTAAGCTGAAAAAGGAGTTGTTCTACATCGTTTTCGTTTTCCCAGTTCAAACGATAATTAGTGCTTTGATACAGTTGATCAACTACATCTGGGTAATGGATCATTTTTTCTACAGACAGCTGATCAACCGCCCCCTCTTGCTCTGTTTGTGCAGAAGCATCGAGAGAAACTACTGTTGAAAAGCTGCAAAACGGCACCAAAAGTGCCGTTATCATTAGGAGTCTAGCAATCACTGAAACGATCCTTCCGTTACATGCCATAAAAAAAGTATGGCAAATATCTCACGGGTTGCAGCTTTAAAATTAAGAATCTGAAGACGAAAACGACAACAAAATTCTCAATAAGTGCTTACTCAATGATCTTTCTAGATAATTCTCGACCAATGGTTATCCCATTGCACACCGCTTGCGAAGGTATTTTTTGACTCTTCAGGCCTTTGTTCGACCACTTTTCCCGCGCCAGAACTGACTCGGAATTCATCACCGTAGATCACAACACCAGAGGCGTCTGGTAACGCACTTAGCTCTACCAATTTGCCAGTAGATTTAGACCATATACCATAACAACTGCCCGGAGGCGAAGTGGCTAAGATCCATTCATCGGTTGCTGCAATACTCGCAACGTAGTGATTGAAACGCGCCCACTCTTCAGGTTCAGCTTGAAGATCTTGCATTTCACCACCACGCGTGTGCATGGCAATCAAGGCTGGATACTCGTCCGGCTCACCACGATATTGCTGACCACAAAGCACGGTTTCCGCACCATCATGGGCTAAGTGGCGAATACTCAACTTATGATCCGGTAAAGACACTTGATCCAGTAGCTCCCCTTCCTGTGAAAGGTAACTCAGGCTCGGTCTCATGCTATCAAGATTGAGAGGTTCACGGCCATTAGTGTGTACGCCACCGACGCCAATCGCCAATGCGCCATCAGGCATCATGATCACTTCATGAGGGCCAAGGCCAAAGCCTGTTAACTCATCGATTTTTTGATATTGCTTCTGCACATCATAAACACCAATGATCCCACGACTTGTCCCCCTCTCCCCTTCTGTGGCAAATAGCAACGTGCCATCATGGGAGTAAACGCCATGCCCATAGAAATGGCGATTTGGTTTTGCCAACTGCAGTTTGATCATCTGCTCTGAGCGATAATCAAACACCATGAAGAAAGTACCTGGTCGACGACCAAAGACTACGGCGTGGCCTTGTAGGTTTGTTGCCACACCGTGACCACGCTCAGGAATCGGCAATGAAGATAGCGGTATACCATGCTCATCTGCCACCACCGCGGCGTATTTATCTCGGCCAATGATAGAGCAGCCGATCAACGCAGGCTCACGTGAGATTGTTGAAGCACAACCAAATGGCATCATAGGTGTAGCCGCCCCAAATAGAGCGGCTTTCAGTAAGTTTCGGCGGGTTTGATCAGTCACCATCGGGTGCATTAAATCCTATAACCACGCCAAGCTCGATCGCCACCTCTTCGTGAATCAGGTACTTCAATTGCTCTAGCTTATTATATTGAGCGAGCACCATACGATAGCCTTCTTTTGTTTGTAGTGCAGCAAACAAGCTCTTATCTTCTGGCCAAGTTTCTAACGCCATTTCGAACTGATGAACAACACGGTCTGCGAGATCTGCATGGCCTTGCTCTCTAAGTAGCGCATCTAGACCATTTCCGTTAGCAAAGTACAACGCTTCCATCCCTTGAAGGTTGGCTTTTAGGTTCGAAAGTGAGGTTTCTGAACGCCACGATTCTGAGAAATACGGGCGAGGCTTACCAATCTTCGCTAGCGGTCGGCTCAACTTCTTCATGCTGTATTCAAGCTGATTCGAAAGCAGTGAAATGTACTCAGATTCCCATTCCGTCATCTCCAGCGATTTCCAAGGGTTCTCTGCCCAAGAATCCGCGATGATCTGCGCTTTATTATCAAGGTTTTCTGCAATAGAAACGCCTGTCGCACAGGTATTGCTGTTACTAGATAAGGTCGACGCTTTATCGTAAAGCAGCCATTCCAGTGCCCCTAAACCTTGCACGGTGACACTTTGGGTGGAAATATCTTCTGCACTCCAAGCTTGATCAGATTTCGTTAGTACAGACATTTTACGACCAGTGGTGTTCTTTTTATCTGGCCAAAACTGAACATTCCAGCTTTGCTCCAACGCCGTAGCAGGGCCACGTTCTTGACCTTGTAATGCCATCCACGCAAGCATAGTTTGATGCCATTGCTGCTTTACTTGTGCATCATCTTTCGACTCTGATGCACAGTAATCCGCGAAGCGTTGTTCAAGTTCTGTGGTTTGCGCTAAAAACGTCTGCGCTGATTGAAACTCGACCTCGTACACGCTTTGAGAAATATGGCTTGTACTCTCAGGCTTGGCAGAGCTCGAACCGACGGTCGATTGGCAACCAACCAAACTTAACGTTGCGGCAATCGCACTCACTAATAGTGTTTTTTTCATGGTTGCTTCCTTATAGAGAATTCAGAAACGTAATCAATGCGTCACGTTCTTTTTTGTTCAGTGCTAAGACGTTTTGTTTCGCCGTTTCAGCTTCACCGCCGTGCCACAACACCGCTTCCATCAGGTTACGAGCGCGCCCATCATGTAGAAAGTAAGTGTGTCCGTTTACTTCTTCGGTATAACCAATACCCCATAGAGGTGCCGTTCGCCATTCACGGCCGTTTGCTAAGTATTCCGGACGGTTATCGGCTAAGCCTTCACCCATGTCATGCAAAAGCATGTCTGTGTATGGATGGATAAGCTGCTCAGAAAGCGCTGGTAACTCTGGTCGTTTCGCCGTTTTAACACTGGTCTTGTGACAGCTTTCACAGCCAGACGCAGCAAAGATTTGCTGACCAAGCTTCACGTTAGGGTCATTGACATTACGGCGAATAGGTACTGCTAAGTGCTGGCTGTAAAACTCAACGAAGTCGAGAATATTTTCACTCACTTCTGGTTTGCCGCCATTTGGCATGTCGTCACAAATGCTTTGTTTCGAGGTGCAGTTTTCGTTCGGGAATAAATGGCTCGTCAGACCCACATCACCATTGAATGCCGCCGCATTTTGCTGCATTAGCGTCGGTTGTCCGGCTTTCCAACCAAAGCGACCAATCGAGAAATCGTCCTTCTCAATATCCCACACCTTATTTACTTTGCCTGAGATACCATCTTTGTTGGCATCTTGTTCATCAGCCCAAGCTAGTAACGTGTCGTCGGGAATACTCTCCAACAAACCAAGACCGATCATTGGCGGTGCCACACGTGCTGAAAACTCGGTATCTGGGTGCATATCGCCGTAACCTAGATCGGTAATGTTCAAATGAGGTTTTCTTAGTGTCACCGTCGTACCGTCTTTAAATTTCACTGGCACATCGGTGTAAGTGATTTCGATTTTGCCTTCTGGCGTTTGATCTTGCAGGGCGAAATCTTGAAGCTGGCCACCATAAGTCGGTTCAGGTATGCCACCATCTTTGATGTAAGCTTTCTTTTGTTCCGGCGTCATGGCAGGAATGCTTAAGCGCACTAACATAGACACGGCGTGTAAATCATCTTTTTCTGGCGGATGGCCACGACCGTCTTTGATGTGGCAGTTCTGACAACCATTGGTGTTAAAAAGCGGGCCTAGACCATCACGAGCGTCCGTTGACGCTGGCGCTTGTACCCAAGGGTTGCGAAAAAAGCTGTTACCCACACTAAAATCGAGGCGTTTACTCATCGGCAGGTTGGCAGCAGGAAGAGAATAGGCATTCGCGCCGTCTTTTTTAACACTGGTTTTGCCACCAGACTTAACATCGTAAGCCATGGCAGAAGAAGAAAGGATCGCGGCTAGCGCAGAAATTAGGTATGGCTTCATATCATTGCTCTACATATACAACAAGGGTGATAACAACGAGCTCAAACGGCAAAAGGGCTCACAAAGAGCCCTT
Source organism: Vibrio sp. CUB2 (assembly GCF_001557945.1). Taxonomy (NCBI): domain Bacteria; kingdom Pseudomonadati; phylum Pseudomonadota; class Gammaproteobacteria; order Vibrionales; family Vibrionaceae; genus Vibrio; species Vibrio sp. CUB2. The sequence continues at coordinate 58,851 of NZ_LNRB01000012.1, forward strand.
ATTTATTATGGTTTTCTTATTAAAACTCGTGGTCAGCAGTATCAGGGCTTAGGCTGTCGATGCCGACAATGTTTGCCGCTCGCTCAATCGCACCGGTTTGGGCTACCAAAGACATGATGGTGTCGTTTACTAGCGCGTTGCCTTGTGCGTTACCCGCTGCAATCAGTTGGTCAAAGTGCTGGTTGTTCTTCTCTGCAGAAGTCACTAGCTCACCAACTTGGCTACGTGTTGTATCAAACTGCTTTTGAATTTCGGTCGCTGCTTTCTTGTCTTTTTGAGCAACAAGGTCAGCGATACTTGGACCAGATAGCTCTTTGCCGTTTACACCTTTGTATGTACCTGTGTAAACGTTGTAGATGCCTTGCTCATTGTAGTAGTGAGAGTTGTGCGTGTTGTCTGAGAAACAATCGTGCTCGTCTTCAGTTGAGTTCGCTTCTAGTGCTACCTTCATGCGCTCACCCGCTAGCTCACCTAGAGAAAGAGAACCCATGCCGAATAGCATCTTACGAAGACCATTGTCAGCAGATTCGTTTAGTAGCTCTTCACGGTAGTTGCCTTTCACTTCTGCAGACCACTGCTTTTCCATCCACTCTAGGTCTTGAACCAGTAGATCAGCGGCCGCTTTTAGGTACTCACCACGACGATCACAATGACCATTCGTACACTCAGAACCAACGACGAAGTCAGTGTAAGCACGTTGACCTGCACCCGCGTTAGTGCCGTTTAGGTCTTGGCCCCAAAGCAAGAATTCAATCGCGTGGTAACCTGATGCAACGTTTGCCTCAGAACCGCCTACTTCGTTTAGATCTGCTAGCAATTCTGGTGTGATTTTTGAAACGTCCAGTTTAGAAGCACCAATCTGTAAGCTAGTGTTTGCGATGATGTTTGCAGCCGCGCCTTCGTTACCCAATTCGTATTGGTAATCAGCCGCTACGTAGTCGATCAGCCCTTCATCAAGTGGCCACGCGTTTAACTGACCTTCCCAATCGTCAACAATCGCGTTACCAAAACGGAAAACTTCAGACTGTTGGTAAGGAACGCGAGAATCAAGCCAAGCTTGTTTTACTTCTTCAAGCTTTTTCGCTGATGGTGATTTTAGGAATTCGTCGATTTTTACATCCAGCGCTTTCGCTGTTGTTACTGAATCAGCAAACACAGCATGGGCAACATCCGCGTAATGTTCGACAACTTGTTGTTTAGTTACTGTAGCAGCAACGGTAGAACCACTGGCAATGAGGAGTGATGCAGCAATAGATTGGACTAAAACTTTTTTTGCATTCATCTGAAGCATCCTTGTTGAGCATTTTAATTATCGTATTGGTAGTGCTAATTATTCTTATTTGCACTTTAGTCCCGAGATAATACAAATTTACAATTTATTTGCAACTCCAGATACAAAAAAAGCCTCATAATAATGAGGCTTTTCACATGCTTTATTGTCAATTTTATCTTTACAATTAAACCTTTAGGTTGTGTTTCCCGTGAGAAACTTTTGCCTTCAGGTAATTTTCATTGCCATCTTTGATGTGCGCAGAAGTGTTGACAACTTCTGAAATTTCGATTCCGTATTCCGATAACTCACGGATCTTCTTAGGATTATTCGTTACCAAACGAATCTTGCTAACACCCAATGCTTCTAGCATTTGTGCTGCTTCTGTGAAGTCACGCAGGTCATCATCGAAACCCAAATGATTATTCGCTTCGTAGGTGTTCATGCCTTGGCTTTGCAAGCGGTAAGCATCAATCTTGTTGTATAGACCAATACCGCGCCCTTCTTGGCGAAGGTAAAGGATGATGCCACCTGATTCGCCCATACGATTAATGGTCTCTTCTAGTTGCTCACCACAGTCACAGCGTGAAGAGTGGAACACATCGCCAGTCAAACACTCAGAATGCATGCGAACTAATGGCATGTCCTGAGTTTGGTCTGCTTGTTTGAAGATAATCGCAACATGCTCTTTATCTGTCTTCAGACCATGGAAAGACAGGATTTCGGCATCAATGTTACTTTTAGCCCCGACTTTAAAATCTACTCTGGCACGTACTTCCGCCATATCTACACTCACTCGATTTATTGCTTGATGCATTTTCGTTATCGCATTCATGGGATTGCTCTCATTTGCTCTTCAACTATGGGGATTGATACCGCATTTTTCAATGTTGAGATCACAAAGAACCCTATTCTTATTCATGACAAGCTAGGAAATCCTGTTCGGACACTTCCCGCTAGCCGACTTTACAAATGTTATAATATAACATTTATGATTAACTACAATAAAAAAACCCCAGACAAATTTGCCTGGGGTTTCGAAAGCGTTAGTTGAAGAATTGATTTTAGTGCGTTTGGCTGCGCTTCCATACGGCGAGCTCAATCCAAACCGCTTCAAGTTCTTGAATCTCTTCGTCGGTTAAAACGGCGAGTGTAGAAGTGACTTGTGGCAGCTTCGGTGACTGCAATGCACGAATCTGCGAATAAAAGTCCTTTTTTAATTGCGATATAACTGAATCCACTGCGTACACCTATCCATTCTTTTATTACTCCTCCAGCTCAATTTTTATGGTCTGCTATTCACTGGAGCCTTCATAAATTCGAGAAAATGATAACATTCTGCTTGTTATGTGCACAATTTATTTTTAATAGTGGAATAACGGTCACATTAATTGCGCTTTACCATTCGGATCGAATATAAGACAAAAAGGATCAAAAATAGAGCAGGAAAGATCCACAGTAACGCGGTGGTATAATTAAATGGAGGTTGATACAGAACAATATTCCCATAACGAGCGACTAGGTAGTCTTTTATTTCTTGATTTGAACTGCCTTGATTAGCCATAGTGTACACCTTCAATCTAAGGTCTTTAGCCGCTTGTGCATTGGACTCTACAAGGTTTTGGTTTTGGCATTGCGGACAGCGTAATGTCTTGGCTAATGCAGTTGCGCGCTGTTGCACTTCAACAGAATGAAACTCAAACAGATCAACATTCTGTTCTAAATCCGCACTTCTCGTGAAAGGAGAAAATAGTGTAAACAGGATTAATGTGAGGAGAAGACTATTAAATCGAAACATTCAAATATCCTGAAAATATATCGTTCCATTTATCTGCCGTTAACTCTCCACGATATTTGATCAATACACGACCATTTTGATCAATCAAGTAAGTTTCTGGCGTTCCTATAACACCTAGCTCCACAGCGAGCTTTCCATTAGGGTCACTAATTACTTCAATATATGGGTTTCGTTTAGAGCTCAAATATTCACGAGCAGCTTGTTTTTGATCTCTATAATTCAGCCCAATAATAGGCACACCGAGTTCTGCTAACTGCAATAACTCTTCGTGCTCTCGCTTGCATACCCCGCACCAAGATGCCCAAACATTCAATAATTTATATCCGTCGCTTTTGAACAATTGCTCAGAAACCATGTCATCAGAGATCAGAGAAGTGGACCGAAAATTAGGTGTCTCTAAATTTCGTTGTGGGGACAATTCGACATGTGGTCGCTCAGACAAAGCCACCGCGGTAACTACTGCAAACACGGCAACAGCCATAACGAGACCAGCGAGTTTAAGCGTATTTCTCGACCGCATTGATAGCCTCTCTCCTTTTCTTTAGGCCGGTTAATAGCGCACCAAACACTGCTAATAACCCACCAGACCATATCCACCAAATACCTGCGCGGTACTGAACTTTAATCGCATAAGCATGAGTATCGACTTTGTCACCCAATGTCACGTAATAATCGCCATGCCATAGTGAACGAATCGCGGGCTCGGTCATATTCATTACTCGTACAGGGTAATGGCGCTTCTGCGGGTTGAAATTGAGCATGCGGTCATCTTCCAAATGCAAGGTGATCTGTCCTTGTTCCGCGGTATAGTTCGGCCCCACCAGCCATTCGATACCATGATAATCGATAGTGATCCCCGCCCTTTGTTGAGAACTGCCGGGTTCGACACGTAAATTGTATTCATAAGAGTAGTGACTGTTGAATACAGCCCCACTCACCGCCAGTGCAAAACCGATATGTGCCATCACAATTGGCATGAGTTTACGCTTATTGGAACAGCGAAACAGCATAACGAGATGCGCCACAATCACCCAAGTAGCCAACGTTATGGTTAACAATACTTCGAAATGCAGTGCATTCACTGAGAACATAAACCCGATCCCAGAGACTAGAGATAACGCGATACTGAGCGCGATATCAGCGCTTAAACTCGGCACTGTGCCTTTTGTCCATTTCAGCACCGGCATCAAAGCTAAGGCAATCAGAGCCAGTATGCTTAATGGGAAGATCAGACTATTAAAGTAAGGTGCGCCAACTGAAATGTTCCCTAAGCCGAGCAGTTGATAAACCATCGGATAAAAAGTGCCAAGAAAAACGATGGCAGTCGCAATAACCAACAGCCCTTTGGCGATATAAGCAGCGTAAGCTCGGCTCGTTAGAGATTGAAGTTTGAAGCGAGGGAGTTGTTCTCCTCGCAAAATCAATACGCCAAAAGTGATGATGACAAGCAAGCTCAATACGCCAAGCAGCACCAAACCTTTAGTTGGGTCCACCGCAAAAGCATGCACTGAAGTCAGCACGCCAGAGCGCACCACGAATGTCCCTAAAATGCTTAGGCTGAACGTAGCAAACGCCAGTGCATAGGAGCTCCAAATTGCGCCTCTGTTACGTGTTGCGACAACACCGCTGTGCAACAAAGCAGTACCAGTAAGCCAAGGGAGTAGAGAAGCGTTCTCCACAGGGTCCCAAAACCACCAGCCGCCCCACCCTAGTTCATTGTACGCCCACCATGATCCCACCAAGATACCCATCGTGAGCGTTCCCCATGCAAAAAACGCTGCGCTTCGAGCGACCACATACCAATCGCTCATCGGTTGTTTACCCAATAGCGCCGCTAATGCAAAAGCTAATATTGCTGCGTAACCGACATAACCGAGATAAAGCAATGGTGGATGGATGATAAGCCCAACATCTTGCAACATTGGATTTAGATCTCGCCCTTCCGACGCCAATACTTGGGCATATTCGAACGGGTTAGAGGTCATTAACGTGAACCATGCAAACGTCCCAATCAGAACGTTCATGATTCCTAGACAGTCACAAGTATATTTGGCGTTGAGCGGTGACTTAAATGCAATAAACGACGCCCATAAACTCAAGGTGACGACCCAAAACAACATCGAGCCTTGGTGCCCACCCCAAGCGGCAGCAATTTTGAACGTCACAGGAAGTTGACTGTTGGAATGCGTAACAACATATTCCAACGCAAAGTTGTCTTGCACGAAGCAGACGATCAGAAGTGCTAAGCAAATGATGGAAGCTAAGCTAATGATGTGGGACATCGCGACTTGATGCAGCAATGTTGCCTTCTTACCTATAGCACGACGTATCCAATGCAGAAGCGATGCACAAGTCGATGTTACAGCCACCAATATCAGTAAGAAGAACCCTAGCTCAGCCTCCATTTTTCCCCCTTACACTATGGTCATTTGACCGGCATAGAGAATGAAAGTACGCAGCATAAGTACGCCAACCAAGCTCAACGTCGTGACCACAAAAACGTAACTGCCTTTGTGGCGCACTTCAGAAGGCGTCAACCAATTGAGAGTCAAAGGCGTTATCATGCCGATGAACACTACCCCACCCCAGAACCATTGAGCCCAGAATCCACTCGAAATAGCATTCCAAGCCGCGACTTCGTTCTGACCACCGCTGAAGATCAGTCCAGTAAAGAATGTCACTAGGACAAACAACTCAAACAACACTACTGGGCGTTCAAATCCGTGCACCCAAGACACACTTGGGCTGCTGGTCGACTCTTTAAACACCAAGATGCCGAACATCAAGCATGCCGCTGCGCCCGAGGACAAACTAGAGAACAGGAACAAGATTGGCAGTACTGGATTGTTTAGCATTGGGTAAGTCTTCAACGCAGACAGTAGAAAGCCGGTGTATGCTGCAAGTACGATGGCTAAGAATCCCAAAAACAATTCAATGGCGTTGTTGGCTTTCCCCGCCTTAATCAAAATACCATCGGCAAAATCCAGCAGCTTGCTTGGTAACTTCCCTTCACAGAAGCTGATGATTTGATGGCGGAAGATAACGCCAATCCAAACAAACAGCACTAGCATGTACACTTGGAACAAGATCACGCCCATCGACATCACAGACGTTGGGTTGTAGTAGATCATGATCTTCCAAAACTCTAAAGGCTTGGTTAAATGGAAAATCAAAATTACTAACCCAGCAATGATGCCAAATGGCGCAAGCCAAGCCATCGCTTTCATGATGCCGTTGTTTGCGGGATCACCTTCAATCACTTTGCGTTTTAAATAGATAGAAATCATCACCGCACCTGCTGACATCCCAGCAAGGAATAAGTAAATCGCAATGATCCAATCCCAGACTAACGAGTCAAAGTGGAATGCACTTTCGAAGCCGTTCATGATGACACCTCCCCTTTGCTATGCGGAATTTTGTACAGTTTAGGTAGGGTACCTAAGTGCGATTTATCGCGATAGACAACATGGCTTTCGATAGCTTTGCTCACCTCGCTAGTTGGATCATTTAAATCACCAAATATGAGTGCTTTTGTTGGACAAGATTCCACGCAAGCTGGCTGCTTACCTTGCGCCAGGTTGGTATCACGGCAGAAGTTACATTTATCGGCAGAGTGATCGACTGGATTAAAGAAGCGCACTTGGTAAGGGCAAGCAGCAAGGCAATAACCACATCCGACACATTTCTCTTTGTGCACATCCACGATGCCGGTCGCTTCATCTTTGTATGCAGCGCCTGTTGGACAAACGTACACACATGGTGGGTTATCACAATGCTGACAGGATTCGCGAGTAAACTGGTATTCCACATCTGGGAATTCGCCAATCGGTTCACTGCGATGAATTTTAAGTCGCGTCACGCCTTCAGGGACTTTATTTACTTCGCGACAAGCATCAGTACAGGCGGTACAGCCAATACAGGCATTTTCATCATGAACCATACCCATGCGTTTCGCTTGTTCACTGTTGCTGGCATAAAGAGAGGAGCTAACAACGGAAGTGCCTGCAACGCCTGTAGTTAAAATCAACGCACCGCTGCCGGCTAAAAAGTTTCTTCTTGAACATTTCATGCTATCTCTCCTCTTCTTTGGCAAGTTCAGGTTCGACGGCAAATTCAGAGTGACAATCCACACACTGCTTGATCAGTTGTTTTCTGTCGTATGACAACGCTTTGGTTTTCGCTGCGTGTACATCGTGGCAATTTGAACAAGTGAGGTTTTTGGCGTGCACATCGTGCGTCCAGTGGCTTTCTCTTAGCTGTGTCGGTGCGTGGCAATCCACACATTGGCTGTTAGCTTTAAGAATCATGCTTGGATCAAGGAACACTTTGTCGTGTACCTCTTTCGATTGCGCGGCAGAAAACTTAATTACATCAGGCGCGCCTTCACGATGGTCGGGACCAATGTTGCTATGGCAATTGGTGCAATTAAGTTGCTTCCCTTGGCTGAGTAGAGCTTGCGGGTCATGCGAAAGGTTCAGAGTCTCTTTGGCATCCTTATGACATTGCAGACACTTGTAGTCTCGGTCACGGATCAACTCGACTTGATGACGCTCAGCTTGAGCACCTTCAATCGGCTCTGAAGAAGTCGCATGGGCGGCGATGGAGAAACCATAGATGGCAAAGACGAAGAGAAGTTTCAGCATTGTCTCTATGGTCAATTTTATATTGCCCATATTGTTCTTTCCTTAGCTCGATAATAATTGATAACTATTCTCAATTATTTATTTGAGCGACAATTAATTTCCTCTGAAGATATTTTTCAAATCTTCAAATGACATCAATTCTTATTTCGGAAAGCCACAACGCTAAACCTATATTTATAATACCTCTATTATTCATAAGGGGTAGAAACACCTGCTCAAAAAGCGAACTAAATCACCCTATTTTTAAAAAGGTTAAAAGCCCAATACATTGACGAACAAGGACTTAACCACTACCACTTTAGGGGTATATAAATTCAAACATGACTGAGATCACTGGTGTAAATTGATCTAAAACAAGACAAGATTCGCTCACTATTTCATCTATCCAATTAAGCAATACTATTAATCGTAGATCTCCAGTTCTTATTTGGAATAGCTTCTCACAACGCTGCTAATAAAAACGAATATGGAGATAACACCGTGAGCATAAAACACTGGATGAGCGCACCTATCGCGGTTGCGACCTTATTCGCCAGCCAATTATTTTTGGTCGGCGCTCCGTTGGCGGCAGAAGAAAAAGGCCTCATCGATCCTCGAAATGACGCCTTTGAACAGAACCATCCCGACCAATACCACTCTTGGAAAGCAACATCCGAAAGCGAGCACATTGAAGATGCCCTAAGTGAAGACCCAAACATGGTGATCTTGTGGGCAGGCTATGGCTTTGCAAAAGACTACAACAAAGCACGCGGTCACTTTTACGCACTTGATGATGTTCGCCAAACCTTACGTACCGGCGCACCGACTGATGAAAAATCCGGCCCTATGCCAATGGCCTGTTGGAGCTGTAAAAGCCCTGACGTTGCTCGCGTGATTGATGAACGTGGTGAAGACGGTTATTTCGAAGGTAAATGGGCACGCTTGGGCTCAGAAATCGTCAACCCTATCGGTTGTTCTGACTGTCACGACACTCGCTCTGAAGAATTTAAGAAAGGCGAACCAGCACTGGCCGTAACTCGCCCTTATGTTGAGCGTGCTTTTGATACTATTGGTAAAAACTTTGATGAACAATCTCGCCTAGATAAGCAAGCATCGGTCTGCGCTCAATGTCACGTTGAATACTACTTCACCGGCCCGACTAAAGCGGTTAAGTTCCCATGGGATATGGGCACCACCGTTAATGACATGGAGAAATACTACGACGCGTTGAATTTCAAAGATTGGACGCATGCAGTATCTAAAGCTCCGATGCTAAAAGCACAACACCCAGGTTACGAAACATGGCGCGATGGCATCCATGGCAAAAACAAAGTGGTGTGTGTGGACTGTCACATGCCTAAAGTGACCAAAGAAGATGGCACGGTGTACACAGACCACAAAGTGGGTAACCCGTTTGATCGCTTCGATGACACCTGTGCACAATGTCATACCCAAACTAAAGAACAGCTACAAAGCATCGTTTCGCCTCGCAAAGCGCAAGTATTGAACATGAAGCTAACCGCCGAGAAGCAAATCGTAGCGGCACACTTTGAAGCAGGCGCAGCGTGGAAAGCAGGTGCAACAGAAGCAGAGATGGAACCTATCCTACAAGATATTCGCCACGCACAATGGCGTTGGGACTACGCAATTGCTTCTCACGGTGTTCACATGCATGCTCCTGAGGTAGCACTTGAAGTACTAGGTACTGCAGTTGACCGCGCCGCTGACGCCCGTACCAAGTTGGTTCGTTTACTGGCAACCAAAGGCATTACTGACCCTGTTCAAATTCCAGATATCTCGACCAAAGCCAAAGCACAACAAGCACTGGGCATGGATATGGATAAGATGAACGCAGACAAGAAACACTTCCTAGAAACAGTAGCGCCAGAGTGGGATAAAGCAGCGGCTGAACGCGAAGCCACATATTAATCTAACTGGCAGAGGTTAATTTATAGATACAACAAGGGGCGTACTGAACGCCCCTTTTCTTTATTTCTTTATCATCTTTATCTCTTCACCCTCGATTCTATCGAGAGACAAAATCGAATGTACTAGCGACGAGGAAGCCTCGGCCTCGGTTGAATATTTGGACGTGCCTTAGGCATCTGCACATTTGGACGAGCAACTGGGCGTTGGATCTTCGTTTCCGGTAATGCTTTTCTTTGTTGAACCTTTTCTTTTACCGCTTTGTCTTGTAAAGCCGCTGGCTCAATACGCTCCGGACGATTCTCCCATTTGGTTTGAATCTCTTGCTTTTGCTCGTCAGGCAATGATTGCCAATGATCGTCGAGTTGGCGTTTCATGTTGTCGATATTGGCGGACATATCATCGTCTTTCCAATCCTCGACTTTGTCTTTGATGGATTGCTGTTGGTCTTCGTCTAAACCATTCCACCACTCTTCCAGTTTCTCTTTGTATTCGTCGTCGTTGTCGCAACAACCCGGATAGTAGTAAATCCAGTAGTCGTCATGATCGTACCACCAAGGATCATAGTAACCTGAAGAGTAATAAACCGAAGAGGAAGAACCAGAATGATCGGAAGAGCTACAACCCGCCAATACAGAGCCGCACAGCAAAACCAATATGCTTAGTGCCTTATTTTTCATTCGTTGCCCACCTTTCCCTCTACTGCTTATTAAATTGTACGCTTACAACAGCTCTTTTGCTTTGTTGATAGAGTTAATGATTTGCACTCTATCTAAATTTGGATCATTAGAATCTAATAATAGTACCCAAGTATCAATGGCTTCCTGAAAGCGGAATGACAGAAAATGGTCATTTGCGATCAAAGACAAAGCTGCTTCATTGTGCGGTTCTATCTGTAGAGCTTGTTCCAGAAGCAGGCTGACTTCTTGCGTCATAGATTGTTGGTGGATGTAGTATAGAGTGGTCGCCTTCGCAGCAAGTTGCGTGGCACTTACAGGTTCAGTCAGTTGGATCGCGTAATCAAAACAAATCAACGCACCGTCAAATTCACCCTCTAGTAGGTAGCCCTGCCCGAGTTGGAACCACAATTCAGCGTTGTTTGGGTCCTCTCGTAGCTGGTCTTGAATCTCTTGCATGATGTCACGAGCAGTCATCATACGTGACATTTCCGCTTGCATCGGTTGAGGCGGAGTTTGACGCAGCAATAAGAAGCTTGCACTGGTTATGACAAGCACTAACAGACAAAAGCCGAACCATTGGGTAGGTTTAACTTTTGATGCACTCAGTGATAAGAGGACGATGAACAAGCCCATCAAAGAGATGGCAACGAAAAACCAAACAGACATAAAGCAACCTATGAATAAAGATAACGCCAGTGTACTGGTTTCTGATTTTTATTGCGTTGATACAGATACAAAAAAGCCGAGCGTTATGCTCGGCTTTCAAATTTAGCGATTAAGAAGAAGCTTACTCTTCTTCTGAACCTTCAGCTGCATCGTCTGCTGCTGGCGCTTCAGGAGCTTGACCTTCTGCGTTCTCCTCTGTTGCTTCTGCTTCTTCGCCTTCTGGCAATTCAACTTCTTCAACTTCGTCGATGCGTTGTAGACCAACTACTGATTCGTCTTCAGCTGTACGGATAAGTGTCACACCTTGGGTGTTACGACCAACTTGGCTCACTTCCGCTACACGTGTACGTACTAGAGTACCAGCGTCGGTGATCATCATCATCTCGTCGCCTTCTTCTACTTGTACCGCGCCAACAACTGGACCGTTACGCTCAGAAACCTTGATAGACACAACGCCCTGAGTTGCACGACCTTTCGTTGGGTATTCCGCTAGTTCAGTACGCTTACCGTAGCCGTTTTGTGTAACCGTTAGGATGTCGCCTTCGTTAGACGGAACGATTAGAGAAACAACTTGGTCTTCGTCTGCTAGTTTCATACCGCGAACACCTGCCGCTGTACGACCCATTGCACGTACTTTGTCTTCGCTGAAGCGAACCACTTTACCTGCTTTAGAGAACAGCATGATGTCGCTATCGCCGTTTGTGATATCAACGCCAATTAGTGAGTCATCATCACGTAGGTTCACAGCGATTAGACCGTTTGAACGTACGTTTGCAAACTGGTTCAATGGGGTCTTCTTAACCGTACCATCGCCTGTCGCCATGAAGATAAATTTCTCTGGTGAGAACTCATCAACAGGAAGAATTGCAGTGATACGTTCACCTTCCTCTAGAGGAAGGATATTTACGATTGGCTTACCACGTGCAGTACGAGTTGCATGAGGCAATTGGTAAACTTTCAGACGGTAAGTCTTACCACGAGTTGAGAAACACAGAATGTTATCGTGAGTATTTGCAACAAGTAGACGCTCGATGAAGTCTTCATCTTTCATCTTCGTTGCACTCTTACCTTTACCACCACGACGCTGAGCTTCGTAGTCGCTTAGAATTTGGTACTTAACGTAACCTTCGTGAGACAGAGTTACTACTACGTCTTCACGAGCAATCAGCTCTTCCATGTCGATGTCATGGGTTGCTGCTGTGATTTCTGTACGACGAACATCACCGTAACCATCACGAACCGCTTCAAGTTCTTCGCGGATCACTTCCATTAGACGCTCAGTGCTTGCAAGGATATGCATTAGCTCTGCGATTTCATCTAGAAGTGCTTTGTATTCATCAAGAATCTTCTCGTGCTCTAGACCGGTTAGACGGTGTAGACGAAGTTCTAGAATTGCTTGAGCTTGAGTCTCTGTTAGGTAGTACAGACCATCACGGATACCGTATTGATCTTCTAGCCATTCTGGACGTGCTGCATCAGTACCAGCACGCTCAAGCATTGATGCTACGTTACCAAGATCCCAACCACGCGATACCAAGCCAACTTTTGCTTCTGCTGGTGTTGGTGCGTTTTTGATTAGCTCGATAACTTCATCGATGTTTGCAAGTGCAAGAGACAATGCTTCAAGGATATGAGCACGTTCGCGCGCTTTGCGTAGTTCGAAGATAGTACGACGAGTTACAACTTCACGACGGTGGTCAACGAAGCACTTCAACATGTCTTTTAGGTTGAATAGCTGTGGCTGGCCGTTGTTTAGCGCAACCATGTTGATACCGAAAGTCGTTTGAAGCTGAGTTTGTGCGTAAAGGTTGTTCAGAACCACTTCACCCACAGCATCGCGCTTACATTCAATAACAATACGCATACCGTCTTTATCAGACTCGTCGCGTAGTGCACTGATGCCTTCTACTTTCTTATCTTTAACTAGCTCAGCGATCTTTTCGATCAAACGAGCTTTGTTTACCTGGTAAGGGATTTCAGTGACGATGATGGTTTCTTTACCATTCTTCTCCACTTCGATTTCCGCTTTTGAACGCATGTAGATCTTACCGCGACCAGTTTTGTACGCGTCTACGATGCCTTTACGACCGCTGATTAGCGCTGCCGTTGGGAAATCAGGACCAGGGATGTAATCCATTAGCTCATCAATAGTGATTTCTTCATTATTGATGAACGCAAGACAGCCATCGATCACTTCGCCAAGGTTGTGCGGTGGGATGTTGGTTGCCATACCTACCGCGATACCAGAAGCACCGTTTACCAATAGGTTAGGAATTTTAGTTGGAAGAACCGCTGGGATTTGCTCCGTACCATCGTAGTTAGGTACGTAGTCCACGGTTTCTTTATCTAGGTCAGCCAGAAGTTCGTGGGCAATTTTCGCCATACGTACTTCGGTATAACGCATTGCCGCAGCAGAGTCGCCATCGATCGAGCCAAAGTTACCTTGACCATCGACCAGCATGTAACGAAGTGAGAACGGCTGAGCCATACGTACGATTGTGTCGTACACAGCGCTATCACCGTGTGGGTGATATTTACCGATTACGTCGCCAACAACACGGGCTGATTTTTTATATGGTTTGTTCCAATCGTTGCCTAGTACGTTCATCGCGAATAAAACGCGGCGGTGTACTGGTTTTAGGCCATCACGCACATCTGGAAGAGCACGACCCACGATTACTGACATCGCGTAGTCTAGGTATGAACCTCTAAGCTCATCTTCAATGTTTACGGGCGTGATCTCTTTAGCTAAATCGCTCATAGAGCCATTATCCCTCTATTATCTGATCGTAATTACGATACGTGTAAGGTGCAAAAATATAACACACAATTCATCAACGGGGCATCACTTTCCCACTCGTTTTATCAGGTTGTGAGCTTCGTTATGAGTTAAATGAAGAGAATTTGCACATTCATCCCATATCTTTATGAAAACTGACTATATTTCCACCAACACAGCTCAAAAATCTCTCCTGTAGCGATTGTGAGAAAAGAAGCAGTTTTAACGTATCGTACCATTGGAGTATAATCACGCCTTCCAAAGGACTATTAGCGAAGCGATATAACTATCATGACAAAAGCACAAAACGTCGACCCAAGTGAAATTAAGAAATTCGAAGAGATGGCTTCTCGTTGGTGGGATTTAGAAGGCGAGTTCAAACCACTTCATCAAATTAACCCGCTTCGCTTGAACTATGTCCTAGAGAAAGCTGACGGCTTATTTGGCAAAAAAGTGCTCGATGTTGGCTGTGGTGGTGGCATCCTTGCGGAAAGCATGGCAAAAGAAGGCGCCGTCGTTACCGGTCTCGATATGGGCAAAGAGCCATTAGAAGTGGCACGTCTTCATGCTCTTGAGACAGGTACTAAGCTGACTTACATCCAAAGCACTATCGAAGACCACGCTGCCGAAAACGCAGGTACTTATGATGTAGTGACTTGTATGGAGATGCTTGAGCACGTTCCTGACCCACTGTCTGTGATTCGCTCTTGCGCGGCATTGGTAAAACCTGGTGGGCACGTCTTCTTCTCTACTTTAAACCGCAACATCAAATCTTACTTATTTGCGATTGTCGGTGCTGAAAAGCTACTCAAGATTGTGCCTGAAGGCACTCATGACCATGAGAAGTTCATCAAACCGGCAGAAATGATGAAGATGATTGACCAAACCGACCTAACAGAAATGGGCATTACAGGTTTGCACTACAATCCTCTTAACGACAGCTACAAACTCGGTCGTAATGTGGATGTAAACTACATCGTTCACACTGCTAAATATTGATTAATAGAATCATTATTGCCTCGCCAGTTTGGCGAACAGTAATATGAAATTTATTGAAAAGCGGTAGCACAGAAGCGCCGCTTTTTTTGTCAATTTCTGTAGAAAAAAAGTGCTCTAGATTCCATTTTGACCAATCTGTTTTTAACAAACAAAAACTGTCAAAGATCAAGGAAAATATTTTTACATGCGGTTATTTATGAACCGATCTGAAAAACGTAATTTTCCCCATTCAAGTCAGCCCTTTTCTCATCGGTTAGTGTTCACTTACTGATTTTTTTTATTTTGTTAGTTATCCACAAGTCATCCCAAACCTGTACCTTGAAAACTCAGGGTAATAGCACTATCTTGTAACTCGCAAACAAATGAACCCCTATATGTTGTGTTTCGACTACAATATATAGATAGACTTTGATCACAAAGCCGCCGCAAATTTTACAAGTTTTGCACATAAACAAACAAAAACACGGCTTTTATCAGTTTTCTTAGGGAAATAAAGCAGAATGAACCAACAACTTACCGTCACTAAGCGTGATGGCCGCAAAGAAACTATCGATCTGGAAAAAATCCATCGCGTTATTACGTGGGCTGCAGAAGGCCTGAATAACGTTTCGGTATCACAAGTAGAACTACGCGCTCACATCCAGTTTTACGACGGCATTACGACGACAGATATCCACGAGACTATCATCAAGTCTGCAGCAGACCTGATCTCTGAAGAGACACCGGATTACCAATACCTAGCTGCTCGCCTAGCGGTATTCCACCTACGTAAAAAAGCATACGGCCAATACGAGCCGCCAACGCTGTACAACCACGTAGCTCGTCTTGTTGATATGGGTAAGTACGACCAACACATTCTAGAAGACTACACGAAAGCAGAACTGGACGAACTTGATGCGTACCTTGACCACAAGCGCGATCTAGATTTCTCTTACGCAGCAGTAAAACAGCTAGAAGGCAAATACTTCGTACAAAACCGTGTATCTGGTGAGATCTACGAAAGTGCGCAGTTCCTATACATCCTGGTGTCTGCTTGCCTATTCGCTAACTACCCGAAAGAAACGCGTCTTGACTACATCAAGCGTTTCTACGATGCGACGTCAACATTTAAGATTTCTCTACCTACACCAATCATGTCTGGTGTACGTACCCCTACTCGTCAGTTCAGCTCATGTGTACTTATCGAGTGTGGTGATAGCCTTGATTCTATCAACGCGACAGCAAGCTCAATCGTGCGTTACGTTTCTCAACGTGCGGGTATCGGTATCAACGCAGGTCGTATCCGTGCGCTAGGTTCTGAAATCCGTGGTGGTGAAGCATTCCACACAGGTTGTATCCCGTTCTACAAATACTTCCAAACAGCCGTTAAGTGTTGTTCTCAAGGTGGTGTTCGTGGCGGTGCAGCGACTGTGTTCTACCCACTATGGCACGGCGAAGCTCGCTCGCTAATGGTTCTTAAGAACAACCGTGGTGTTGAAGAGAACCGTGTTCGTCACATGGACTACGGTGTTCAGTTGAACAAACTGATGTACCAACGCCTAGTAGAAGGTGGCAACATCACGTTGTTCTCACCATCTGACGTACCGGGCCTATACGACGCGTTCTTCGAAAACCAAGAAGAATTCGAACGTCTATACGTGAAATACGAAAACGATCCTTCAATCAAGAAAGAAACGGTTAAAGCGATCGAAATGTTCACTCTGCTAATGCAAGAGCGCGCATCAACAGGCCGTATCTACATTCAGAACGTGGACCACTGTAACACTCACAGCCCATTCGATTCAGAAGTAGCGCCAGTTCGTCAATCAAACCTATGTTTGGAAATCGCACTGCCAACTAAGCCTCTGAAAAACGTTGAAGATGATTCGGGTGAGATCGCTCTGTGTACGCTATCTGCGTTTAACCTAGGTGCTATCAAATCTCTAGATGACTTCGAAGAGCTATCTGAGCTTGTAGTACGTGCACTAGATGCACTGCTTGATTACCAAGATTACCCACTACCAGCGGCATACAAGTCGACAATGAACCGTCGTACGCTGGGTGTTGGTGTTATCAACTTCGCATACTACCTAGCGAAGAACGGCGTTAAATACTCTGACGGCAGCGCAAACGGTCTAACTCACCGCACGTTTGAAGCGATTCAATACTACCTATTGAAAGCGTCTGTAGCGCTAGCAAAAGAACAAGGTAAGTGTCCTTCGTTCCACGAAACGAACTACGCGAAAGGCCTATTGCCAATCGACACTTACAAGAAAGACGTTGACCTAATCTGTGAAGAAGAACTGCATTACGATTGGGACAGCCTACGTCAAGAGATCATGGAACACGGTCTACGTAACTCAACACTGACTGCGCTAATGCCATCTGAGACCTCTTCTCAGATCTCTAACGCGACAAACGGTATTGAGCCACCACGTGGTTTCGTATCTGTTAAAGCGTCGAAAGACGGCATCTTGAAGCAAGTTGTGCCAGATTTCACTGAACTGAAAGACAACTACGAACTGCTTTGGAACATCGGTTCTAACGACGGTTACCTACACCTTGTGGGCATCATGCAGAAATTCGTTGACCAAGCGATCTCTGCAAACACAAACTACGACCCTTCTGGTTACGAGAGCGGTAAGGTTCCAATGAAGAAACTTCTTCAAGACCTTCTAACTGCGTACAAGTTTGGTGTGAAGACACTTTACTACCATAACACTCGTGACGGCGCGAAAGACGACCAGAAAGACGCAGTTCAACCACAAGATGACGATTGTGCAGGCGGCGGTTGTAAGATTTAATCTTACCCACCCTAACAATCCGTAGAAACAAACAATCGAACACCTCCCCGCTTGGGGAGGTCTAAAAGGAATTGAGGCATTATGGCTTACAGTACTTTTAACCAGAACAAAAACGACCAACTAAAGGAACCAATGTTCCTAGGTCAATCAGTGAACGTTGCTCGTTACGACCAACAAAAATTCGAGATCTTCGAAAAGCTAATCGAAAAGCAATTGTCTTTCTTCTGGCGTCCGGAAGAAGTGGACGTATCAAGCGATCGCATCGATTACAACAAGCTACCAGACCACGAGAAGCACATCTTCATCTCAAACCTGAAGTACCAAACGCTGCTTGACTCAATTCAAGGTCGTAGCCCGAACGTTGCACTGCTACCGCTTGTTTCTCTGCCTGAGCTAGAAACTTGGATCGAGACTTGGTCTTTCTCTGAAACGATTCACTCTCGTTCATACACACACATCATCCGTAACATCGTGAATGATCCAAGTGTGGTATTCGACGACATCGTTGAAAACGAGCACATCCTAAAGCGCGCTAAAGACATTGCACACTACTACGATGATCTGATCCAAGCGACAAATGACTACCACCGTTACGGTGAAGGTGAGCACGTTCTGAACGGCGAAACGGTTAAAGTTAGCCTGTACGATCTGAAGAAGAAACTGTACGTGTGTCTGATGTCAGTAAACGCACTAGAAGCAATCCGCTTCTACGTAAGTTTCGCTTGTTCATTCGCTTTCGCAGAGCGTGAGCTAATGGAAGGTAACGCGAAAATCATCAAGCTGATCGCTCGTGATGAAGCCCTTCACCTGAACGGCACACAGCACATGATCAACTTGCTGCGTAACGGCCAAGATGACTTCACATTCATGCAAATCGCTGAAGAAGCAAAACAAGACTGTTTTGATCTTTTCAAAGAGGCGGCTGAGCAAGAAAAAGAATGGGCAGAATACCTATTCAAAGACGGTTCAATGATCGGCTTGAACAAGGACATCCTGAGCCAGTACGTTGAGTACATCACCAACATCCGTATGCAAGCGGTAGGTCTACCAATGGCATACCCTGAAGCAACTTCAAACCCTATCCCATGGATCAACGCTTGGTTGTCATCGGATAACGTTCAGGTTGCGCCACAAGAAGCAGAAATTTCATCTTACCTTGTTGGTCAGATTGACAACGAAGTAAGCGCAGACGACTTCGAAGGATTTGAGCTGTAATGCCAAGCATCAAAATCAACAAACTCGTCAGCATTGAGTCCAACCCATCCAATACAATTTTGGAGACGATGGAACAAGCTGGTTTACTCCCTGAATACAACTGCCGTGACGGACACTGTGGTGCTTGCCGCTGTAAGTTAGAGTCAGGTGAAGTGGAGTATGTTGGTTTTGCTATGGCCTATACTCAGCCAGATGAGATTCTGCCATGTATTTGCAAAGCGAAATCCAGTGTTTCGCTCAGTGGTGTGAACTACGCGATGAAAGAAAAACGCGCATAGATTTAGCACCAGTGAATACTAAAAAGCCAAGGCATTTGCCTTGGCTTTTTGTTATCTGCCATTTTCAAGCGACAGAATTAAAGTGCACTGCTCGGAATGTGCATCTCTTTCACTTTTTCTAAGAAAGCGTATTGAGCCGACATTGGCTTTCGCTCCAAATAACGGCGCAACATATCTAGCGCTGCCGCACTGATGACTTTGACTTGATCATCGCGTTGATATTTTCTCGATAGCTTGTACAACGCCCCCCACTCACCCGTAGAAGTGGAAAGTGCGACAGAGAAAACACCCTCATCAAGCTTACCTGTGACTAACGCTAAATCAGTACCACACTTCTCACGCGTCGCCCCCGCGAGCGCAAACGTCGCCGCTAACGGATCACCTTCGTCGGTAATGGTTTGGCTCTGACCTGCTAATACCCAGCCATGACCAAATTGCTTTTCAACGTTCTCATCACCGTTAAGCCAATAGGTTAAGTACCCTGCACTGCTTTTCTCTGAAACGGATAAGGTTAATCCTTTATCCACCAGCAATTGACCTACGTGATCGACCATTGGCATATCGACACTCACCGTATTGCTTTCAAGGTGCTTGTGGATGATCTGCATGAGCTTCATGCGCTGTTCTACTTGATTGGATGGACCAAACAGCTTCACTTCGATAAAAGGTAAATACGAGCGATAGCCAAGCTCATAACCTTGTGGCAGTTTCATTTGGTCAAGCTTATCTGAAATACCAGACTCCGACAGACCAAAGGTATAAATTCGACTGCAAGACGAACTTTCGACTTCAGGGAACAGTTTTTTCAAATCTGGCAAAATTTGCGTTTCTGCCATCAGCTTAAATTCGCTTGGTACGCCAGGGGTAAAATAAAAGACGGCATCGTTGATCAGCATCTTAAAACCGCAAGCGGTACCAATTGGGTTATCTACGATTTCTGCCGTCTCTGGCAACATCGCTTGTTTTAGGTTGCTGTCTGGCATTGGAATACCACGACGCGCATACATTGCCTCTAGATGCTCTAACCAATCTTTGAACAACACAAGCTTACACTCAGCGGCTTTTGCTGCCGCCGCCGCACTCATGTCATCAGTGGTTGGACCCAAGCCACCATTAACGATGACCACATCGTTATTGAAGCTGAGCATTAGGAATTCTTCAATTAGACTCGACTGCTTGTCACCAACGGTTGAGCGTTTCGTTAAGCCAAATCCATGCTGATAAAATAAGCTCGACAGCCAAGCAGCATTTGTATCAACAATATCACCGTGAAGGACTTCTTCACCGGTACTAAGCATAGCAATTTTCACAACTGACTCCTGAAAATAGGCAAAATCCACATTTTTTCGACATTGTGCCTATATCGTTTTCATTTTATTAGACTAATCTCTTAGTTAATTTGTTGAGATTAAATGTAGGTCAAGTATTTAAATGGCTGTTCTTTTAAGGGATAATTGTGAGCCCGATCATCAAACCAACAACTCGGAGACCTCTGTGTCAAAATCATCCATGTTCAAGAAAACTCTAAGTGGTCTTGTTCTGACTGCGTCAGCTGCGGCGAACGCGAGCCAGTACGATATGAGTAACCATATCGAGTTCTCTTACACGCCTGATTGCCTGTCAGGTTACTGCGAAACGACTACTCTGTATAGCTTCGAACCACAAAATCGTAGCTTTGCTATGGGGTTGGATAACGATGATTCCTTAAATCTCGACGCAGGTCTTCAACCAAAGTACATGATCGTGCCAAAAGACAAAGATTGGGATTACCTAATGGGTCAAACATATACCATTCTCGGTTTGAGTGTGGCGACTGTTGGTTTGATGACGTTACTACCAGAAAGCATTACCAAATGGGACGAAGAAGACCGTGACATGAGTAAGCTCGGTAGTAAGTGGAAAGATAACGTTTCAGACGGTCCAGTTTGGGATCGTGATGAACACTTCCTAAACTACATCATGCACCCTTACTTTGGTGGTGTTTACTACACAGCGGCGCGTCACGCGGGTTACAACGAGTTTGAATCGTTCCTATACTCAGCGACCATGTCGACTTTCTTCTGGGAATACGGTGTCGAAGCGTTTGCTGAAGTCCCATCATGGCAAGACTTGTTTATTACTCCATTTTTTGGTGCCGTGGTAGGTGAAATGATGCTAACAGCCGAACAGGACATTATTGCCGGCGGCGGTGAAGTGATGGGTTCAGAGACAATGGGTGATGTATCTCTGTTCTTCCTAAACCCTGTAGGTCATATCCACTATTGGGTATCCGATGCTTGGGGTGGTAGCGCAGAATTCCAGTTCAGCTCATCTCCTTGGTTCGGCAACCAAGACGCAGCGAAATTCGCGATGGACGCTGGCGCAAGCTACGATAACGTCTTCTACGGTTTCGAAATGAAGGTAACCTTCTAAAACCAAACATTTAAGAAGCAGCTCACGGGCTGCTTTTTTTGTGCCCCAAGCATAGTTTTCATTATTTGCATCACGAATTAGCGTCAAAAATTGACCTTCGTCAAACATAACCCTCCCCCAGTACCTACACTGAAATTAAGGAAAAATTCCAATAACTTAAGTTCTTAAACCTTAAGCTCAAATCACTACAGCGATACGTCTAACCGTGCCGCACCCAAACCTTATTCCGGGAGGGGACATTATGAACACAGTGTTTATCGTTAATTTTGTTGGTCAGGCATCACCCGCAACCATTAAACAGCTAGCAGCGGTTACACATGAAAACGACGGCAAATGGTTAATCAGTAAAGTGAACTTTATTGAGGATCAGGTCGCCGGTGTTATCAAGGTTGAACTTCCTGAAAAGAACGTAGATATCGTTAAAGAGGCGTTCTCTGCTTGCCAAACATTGGTAGTGAGATTTGTTGATTCAGAACCGCATGCTCACGCTCAGGAGACGGTTTTTCAATTGCGTCTGGATGCCAACGACCGAGCTGGTATCGTCAATGAAATCACTCATGTCCTAGACGGGCAAGGTATCTCTATTCTTGATATGGATTGCCAACGTGTGTTTATTGCTGGCGGCGGCGGTGTCAGCTCAAGTCTATTCAGTACCAAAATGGCGATTAAGTTACCAAGTGAGTTAGGCATCGATGACGTAGCGAATGAGCTAGAAGCATTAAGTGAAGATACGCGCGTTATTGTGGAAGGTTAACGCACTGTTCCTATTCTTTCATCCAATAAAAAGAGCAGCGTTATGCTGCTCTTTTTCGTTTTGTCTTGGACAATTTGGTGGTTACTTGACTGTCCATTGAGACAACGAACGTTTGAAATCTGAGTAATCAAACTCGTTCAATTTTTGAACCTCGCCGCTTAAACGCTCGCAGTACACAGATGGCATACGTAGACCGTTAAACCAGTTCAACTTCACCATGGTGTAACCCGCGCTATCCAGAATATGCAGACGTTGACCAATCTCTAGTGGTTGCTCAAAGTTCGCCACACAGAACTGGTCACCAGCCAGACAAGAACACGAACCAATGACGTATTCATGCTCGCCGCTTTCAGACGCTTCCAGAATCGACGCTGGCTCATTGTAAATCAAGGTATCTAGTCTATGCGCTTCCGTTGCCGAATCCACAATAGCTGTCTTCTTCACGTTCTCAACGATATCTACCACAGTCACGACAAGATCCGTGGTCTTGGTAATGATGGCTTCACCCGGTTCTAGGTACATTTGCACACCATGTTTTTCTGAGAAAGCTTTTAGCGCAAGACCTAGCTTCTCGATGTCGTAGCCCGGCCATGTGAAGAATACACCACCGCCCATGCTTACCCAGTCTAGCTTGTTTAGGTACTCGCCAAACTGTTCTGAGATTGAATCAAGCAAACCGATAAATGCGTCCACGTCTTTGTTCTCACAGTTCATGTGGAACATCACGCCATCAATACCATCGAAAATTTCTGGCTTGATGTGGTCAGCTTGTACGCCCAAACGAGAGTATTGGCGTGCTGGGTTCGCTAAATCTTGACCCGCGTAGCTTACACCCGGGTTTAAACGCAAACCAATCGATGCTTTACCTTCAACAATATGACGGTATGCCGCCAGCTGTGACTGAGAGTTGAAGATCATCTTATCGCAGATATCTGCTACTTCACGGACATCATCTTCGCTGTAGCCAACGCTGTATGCGTGCGTCTCACCACCGAAAGTTTCGTAGCCAAGCTTTACTTCAAACGGGCCAGAGCTGGTTGTCCCGTCTAGGTAAGGTTTGATGATGTCGAACACACCCCATGTTGAGAAGCACTTCAGTGCCAACACCAGTTTCACACCAGAGATATCTTTCAGTTGTTTTGCTTTCTCTAAGTTCTCAACCAGCTTGTCTTCATTGATCATGAAGTAAGGGGTTTTCAGTTGTTCTTTGCTCATAACTAACCATTTTCATCACGCGTTAACCCCCTTTTAATTTCCCCTATAAGACAAGGAGACTGGGAGGGGTTAACCTCAAATACGACAAAAGCAGCCACGGCTTCACGCCATGACTGCTCGAGTAATCTAAATAAGTTTAACCTTAAACTTATTTGTTCAGTTCGTGAATCAGCGGCAAACCTTGACCTGCTTCTAATTCCTGAACATGCCAATCAAGGCCGATTGTTGGCATCGTTTCTAGGAACGGGTCTGGGTTTAGCTGTTCCATGTTGAACACACCTTTATCTGCCCATTCGCCACGGAAGAATTGCAGCGCTGCGGTGATAGCAGGAACACCCGTAGTGTAAGAGATCGCTTGGTGTTCTACATCTTCGTAAGCCACTTCGTGGTCTGCGTTGTTGTAGATAAACACGCTACGTTCTTTACCGTCTTTCTTACCTTGAACCCAAGTACCGATACACGTTAGGCCAGTATAACCAGGAGCCAGAGACGTTGGATCTGGCAACATCGCTTTTAATACGTGCAAAGGTTGTACGACTGTACCATCGTGTAGCGTCAGTGGTTCTGGGCTCAATAGGCCGATATCACGCATTACATTGAAGTAGTTTAGGTAACGGTCACCGAAACCCATCCAGAATTCAATGCGTTTCGCAGGGATGAACTCTTTCATTGAGCGAACTTCATCATGTGCCATTGAGTACACTTTGTGTGAACCACAGTTCGGGAAATCGAACTCTAGCATACGAGAGTGACAAGGTACTTGTTTCCACTCGCCGTTTTCCCAGTAGAATGAATCGCCTTGGATCTCAAGCATGTTCGTTTCTGGGTCAAAGTTCGTCGCAAACTTCTTACCGTGATCGCCTGCGTTCACGTCCATTACGTCAATCGTGTCGATTTCATCAAACAGATGCTTCACTGCATACGCCGCGAATACTGATACTACGCCTGGATCGAAACCCGCACCTAGGATACCGGTGATGCCCGCTTCTTCGAACTTCTCACGGTAACCCCATTGCCAGTCGTAAGCTTCAGGTACTTGCTGACCTTCAGAACATAGATCAACCGCTACTGATGTATCTAAGTATGAAACTTTTGCTCGGTAACACGCTTCCATGATTGGCATGTTAACCCACGGAGGACCCGCGTTAATCACTAGATCCGGTTTTACTTCTTCAATAAGAGCAACCAGAGAATCTACGTCGTCAGCATTCACTGCACGCGCGTCTAGTTTCTTAGCTGAATCTTTCAGGTTGTTTTTCTTCTGAATCGATTCGATGATCTTCTCACACTTACCGATAGTACGTGATGCGATTGTGATATCACCCAGAACGTCGTTGTTTTGTGCTGCTTTATGTGCAACAACCCAGCCAACGCCGCCTGCACCAATCTGTAGAACTGCCATAGTTTTCCGTTACCTTTATTAAACTAGCTCAACTGCTAGCGTGTTGATTTTCAAGAGCAAAGATTCAAAGTCCTCTGTCGTCAGACAAGGATTCAAAATCGTAAATTTAAGAGCGGTTTTACCATCAACGATGGTTTCACCAAGTACTGCGATACCGCGAGTTAACGCTTCAAGACGCAATGCTTTGTTCAGTTCATCTAAATCTGCAGATGCGTTGTTTGTGCGTACATTGGTTGCACGGAATAGAACCGTAGAAAGTGCTGGTTCAGCAAGAAGTTCAAACTGCTCGTGGTTGCGAACCATGTCGGCAACCTGCTGCGTTTGTACCAATAAGTGATCGTACATATCGCCAAGCGCCTGAGGACCAACGTTTTGCATCGTCATAAAGACTTTCAATGCATCAAAACGCTTCGTCGTTGCGATAGATTTGTCGACCAAGTTTGGTAGCTCATCATGTTCACGGTTTAGGTAGTCAGCATGATGAAGCAGGAACTTAAAGTTAGACTTGTCATTCACCAGCAACGCGCCGCAGCTGATTGTTTGGTAAAACAGTTTGTGGAAGTCGACACTGATCGAGTGGGCACGCTCTACACCTTTCAGGCGTGATTTGTGGCTGCTAAGAATCAATGCGCCACCGTAAGCACCATCCACGTGCATCCACATCTCATGTTTCGCTGCCATATCAGCAATGAAATCAAGATCGTCAATTGCGCCGTGATCGGTCGTACCCGCGGTGCCAACAATAGCGAATGGAATCAAACCTTCTGCTTTTGCCTGAGTTAGAACTTGATCTAACTGAGTAATCTCCATTGTGCCGTCAGCGTTCGCATCGACGGTCATCACGGCTTTCTCACCCAGCCCCATCCAAGATGCTGACTTTTGAACCGTGAAGTGCGATTTCTTCGAACATACGATACGAAGTTTGTCCGCGTATTCTGGAAGACCCAGCTTCTGAATTGAGTGGTTACTTAGCTTGTCAGCAATCCAGTCACGCGCCAGCATTAGGCCCATCTGGTTGCTTTGTGTGCCGCCGCTAGTGAAGATGCCATCGGCCTTATCACCAAGCTCGTACTTGTCACAAAGCCAGTTGATAACCTTCTGCTCAACGTAAGTCGCAGACGATGCTTGATCCCATGAATCCATTGATTGGTTCAATGCTGCAATCATGGCTTCTGCCGCTACCGCAGGCATGAGAGGAGGCGTATGTAGGTGAGCAATGCAATCTGGGTGCTGAGTGAAAATCGCATTCTTCGCAACAAGCTCTGCTGCTTCATCAATCACTGACTTTAACGATGCGTTTTTGTTATCCAGATCGACCGCGTTAATCGCCGCTTCCAGCAGTTTAGGATCCATTCCCGAGTATGGTGCATTCACCTGCTCAAACACCGATTTCATTGCTGCAGTCATGTGATTCATCACAGACGCAAACTCAGTACCACCAAGTTCACCAGTTTGAATGAAGTGCTTTTTCCACTCTTCTTGTGGGTCTGCTTCAACGTGACTGCCACCTGCAGCGATAATTGCGTCTTCCAGAACACGAAGTGCAAAGTCAATTTGCTCAAAAGAAATGATAAGCGGAGGAAGGAAACGAATGACGGAACCGTCGCGGCCGCCCTTCTCTACCATCAATCCACGCTCAAGCGCCGCACGTTGGATAGCAAGAGTAAGCTGGCCATCTGACAAAGGCTCACCAAACTTGTTTAGCTCGCCACTTGGATGTTTAATCTCAACGCCAAGCATCAAACCTTTGCCGCGTACATCTGCAATACAGTTTACGCGTTTTTGAATGCTCTCAAGACCAAAACGAAGGTATTGGCCTGCAACATTGGCGTGCTCAACGAGGTTATCACGTTGGATGATTTCTAATGCTTTCGCGCCCGACACCATTGCAAGTTGGTTGCCACGGAAAGTACCCGTATGTTCACCAGGCTTCCATGTGTCGTGTTGCTTGTTGATCACCAATAGTGACATTGGCAAGCCACCACCGATCGCTTTAGACAAACACAAAATATCAGGAACAATGCCCGCTTCTTCGAATGCGAAGTTGTAGCCCGACTTGCCAACACCACATTGAATTTCATCAAAAATCAGTAGGATACCGTGATCGTCACAGATCCGGCGCAGCTCACGTAGCCAGAATGCAGGCGCAGGAATCACACCGCCCTCACCTTGTACTGGCTCTACAATGATTGCTGCTGGCTTCATGATGCCTGCTTCGTCGTCGTTCAGTAGACGCTCGATGTAGCGAAGGCTTGCTTTCGCACCTTCATCACCGCCTAGACCAAACGGACAACGCAAGCTGTAAGGAAATGGCATAAAGTGCACGTCTGACATCAAGCCTGTACGACGAGCTTTGGTGCCCAAGTTCCCCATCATACCCATGGTGCCGTTCGTCATACCGTGGTAGGCACCGCGGAAAGCGAACATGGTGTTACGACCTGTGGTTTGTTTGGCAAGTTTGATTGCTGCCTCAACCGCGTCTGCACCTGAAGGGCCACAGAACTGAATCACACAGTTGTCGCTCAGCTCTTGCGGTAAAAAGCCTTTAACAGACTTGATGAAATGCGTTTTCGCAGACGTTGCGATATCCAGAGTCTGGTACGGCAAACCAGAATCCAATTGCTCTTTTAGCGCTTGGTTAATCTCTGGGTGGTTATAACCCAAAGCCAATGTACCCGCACCAGCAAGACAATCTAGGAAAATTTGACCACGCGTATCTTCAACCAAACAGCCATAAGCTTGCTTAATCGCGATTGGTAGACGACGTGGGTAAGAACGAACCTCAGATTCATGCTCTGCTTGCTCGATAAGAACTTGATCAGGCGTTAAATCGTAGATTCCTTCAACAACAGGAACCTGGGAGGAAAAGTAATTTGCGATAGTGTTATCGACTTCAAAGGCAGTGCTCATACTACATAATCCCTTGAATTATAATGATTCTCTTTCCTGTATTTATTCTCGTTAGTATTAAATAACAGGAGATATAGATACACCTCCGTATTCGTCATCGATTAAATGACAAATACAGATAACCCGTCACGACGAGCGTGACTTTTTATTTTGATTGGGGAGTAATCAAGGTTCCGTAATGCACCCGTTTTGTAAAACAGGACATTTCGGCAGTATGAAGCTGATTAGTGTGTGTTTGTTTAAAGGTTTCAATGTTGGGTTTCCCATTAACATGCTGTTTCTTACAGCACTAGTATCCCGTCTATCGACAAATGGCTTTGCCGATACCTACCCTACGTAGTGTCACAATCAGCTTGAATGTTCACTACGCGTATCCCCCAGAGAATTAAAGTCGTAATAATACGCTCCGAGATTGCGCGCGAATTTATCACAAACTAAAATCTTCTGGCAATATGTTTTCACAGGTTGCATATTGATTGAGATCACAATCACAGCAAACGTTTACTCAGTTCATTTTCCGTAATATTGATATCTATCGCAGAAATTAGCGTCAGAAGTGGATCATCTAAAATGCTCAAAGGAAGGCTAAGGAAGCTGTGACAGGAAACTTAGGGAACCCTAAAGTTACTATTGAAGATGTGACAAACCGATTCTGATCAGCGGTGTGAAGCTCAACGGATGAGCAAAGTGAGCTCATTGAAGTTGAATCGATAGAAACGAAAAAGCCCAGCATAAATGCTGGGCTTTCCGAATCTGGAGCGACACACGAGGTTCGAACTCGTGACCTCAACCTTGGCAAGGTTGCGCTCTACCAACTGAGCTAGTGTCGCAGATTTGAGATGGTGCCCCGGGCCGGACTTGAACCGGCACAACGCGAACGTCGAGGGATTTTAAATCCCTTGTGTCTACCAATTCCACCACCAGGGCACACAAATTTCTTTGTGATGCCTTTACAGAAAAGTAAAACACCATCATCTGATACCGCTTGACGCCATATCATTTTTATTTGGAGCGACACACGAGGTTCGAACTCGTGACCTCAACCTTGGCAAGGTTGCGCTCTACCAACTGAGCTAGTGTCGCATTCATTCTTAAAGAGAATGATGGAGGCGCCTCCCGGAGTCGAACCGAGGTCCACGGATTTGCAATCCGCTGCATAGCCACTCTGCCAAGGCGCCTCATTTGTGAAGTAAGCATCGCTTCTTTCACCACCCTTTCAAGTCATGCTCTCTTGGGTACGGAATGCATTCTACGGATTCGGACGATCGAGTCAACACTATTTTTATTTTTTTAAATCGTTTGACCAGAATTTGTGCGAAAGACGGTAAATTGATTAGTTTTAATACTGAGATTAGCCCAAATACTCTTGTTTATCATGAATATCGAGCTACACCTTTCACCTATTCTGTGGCGTTCCTTCTTGTATTAACTATCGATAATTAAAGGAACAAACCGCACTAAGCGTTTAGTCGGATTAAAAACAAGACTCATGTCACATTTTTCTTCATCACAAATCCGAGGCATAAAAAAAGCAGGCTATATCGCCTGCTTCTTAAAATGCTATTTATGTGTTGTTTGATTAATGGTGCTCTTCGTTGAGCAAATCATCTTTCGCCGCCGCTAAGTATTGAACCATTGACCAATACGTTAGGAAAGTCGCGATATAAAGAGCGCCAAAGCCTAGCCATACCATCCAATCATCGTAACGCCAGATCAACACCCACAATGCGAACATTTGAGATACGGTTTTTACTTTACCGACCCAAGAAACCGCGACACTGGCTCGTTTGCCGATTTCTGCCATCCATTCACGCAATGCAGAGATGATGATTTCTCGCGCTATCATAGTTACCGCAGGAATGGTTACCCAAATCGTGTGGTAGTGCTCCGTAATCATAATCAGAGCAGTGGCGACTAAGACCTTATCAGCGACTGGGTCGATGAAGGCACCAAAACGAGAGGTTTGGCCTAACTTACGAGCTAGCATGCCGTCTAACCAATCGGTAAACCCTGCAACCCAGAAAACCATTGCTGCTGCAAAAGGAGCCCAAGAGTAAGGTAGATAGAAAACAACCACAAAAACTGGGATTAGGAACAGTCTTAGTAGAGATAGAATGTTCGGGATATTCAAACGCATTTTATTATTCTCTTACACATTGCGGCTTAATGTTGCGGGATTTTCCTTATTGTTTCAATGCTTGGAAAATAATTTCTGCCAAAGAGTGACTAATTCCCGGTACTTTGGCGATTTCTTCGACACTTGCACGCTTTAATTCCTGTAAACCACCCATGTATTTGAGCAAAGCTTGACGACGTTTTGGTCCAACGCCTTCAATTCCCTCTAAAGCACTGGTACGACGCGTTTTTCCACGTTTCGCTCTGTGCCCTGCGATGGCATGGTTATGGCTCTCATCTCGAATATGTTGGATCAGATGCAACGCTGGTGCATCACTTGGCAAGTTGAATTCTTCACCATCCACGGTAATTAAGGTTTCAAGACCTGGTTTACGTGTCACCCCTTTCGCAATACCAATCATAGTCGGACGCTTTGGCCAATCTCCCCAGTACTGCGAAATGATTTCATGAGCACGATTCAGCTGCCCTTTACCACCATCGATAAAGATAATGTCAGGTATCTTCTCTACATCAAGTTGCTTCGAATAACGGCGCTCTAATGCCTGTCCCATCGCTGCGTAATCATCGCCACCCGTAATGCCTGTGATGTTGTAGCGACGATACTCTTGCTTGACTGGACCTTCACTATTGAACACCACACAAGAAGCAATAGTGCTCTCGCCCATCGTATGCGAGATATCGAAACACTCCATCCGAGCGATGGTTTCCATACCCAAGACTTCTCTCAGTGCTTTGAAACGCTGATTGATGGTCATCTTGTGATTGATCTTAGTGGTAATCGCCGTCAACGCATTGGTATTGGACAACTTAAGGTAACGACCGCGCGAACCTGTTGGAGAACTATGGAATTGAACCTTGCGCCCAGCCACTTCACTCAGAGCTTGCTGAATCGGCTCTATATCGCCACCTAGCTCTTGATTCAAGATAATGCGAGAAGGAATAGTACGCGCCTCGTTATGGCTCAAGTAGTACTGGGTAAGGAAGCTATCAAACACTTCTTGTTGACTGGTGTTCTGTGGAATCTTAGGGAAATGACTACGACTGCCTAGCACCTTACCCTGACGAATCATCAAGATATGGATACAAGCAATGCCGTTTTCTTGGGCAAAACCAAGCACGTCCATATCATCCATGCTGTCTTCTGAAACGTATTGCTGTTCTTGTACGCGTCGAATCGCTTGGATCTGGTCGCGGAATTTAGCCGCATCTTCAAAACGAAGTTGTTGGCTTGCCACTTCCATCTTCTCAATAAGCTGCTCAAGTACTTGCTTATCTTTACCCTGTAAAAACAAACGAACAAAGCCCACCAGCTCAGCGTATTCTTCATCAGAAATAATCGTGCTCACGCATGGGCCCGCACAGCGGCCAATTTGATACATCAAACATGGACGCGTTCGGTTGGAATACACTGTATCCTCACACTGTCGAACAGGGAGGGTTTTCTGCAAAAGATGCAAGGTTTCTCGTACCGCGCCAGAATCTGGATACGGCCCAAAGTATTCACCTTTGCGCTTTTTCGCACCACGATGCATAGACAATCGCGGATGTTTGTGGCCGCTAATGAAAATGTAAGGGTACGATTTATCGTCACGCAGAAGTACGTTGTATTTCGGTAAGTATTGCTTGATATAGTTGTGCTCAAGGATGAGCGCTTCCGTCTCGGTGTGAGTAACCGTGACGTCAATCTTGGCAATATTGCTTACGAGGGCGCGCGTTTTCTCGCTATCTACTTTTTTACGAAAGTAGCTTGAGAGGCGCTTTTTGAGATCTTTGGCTTTGCCTACATAAATGACAACAGCCTCGGCGTTGTACATTCTGTAAACGCCGGGCTGATGAGTTACTGTCTTGAGAAAGGAAGCCGAATCGAAGGGTTGATTCACACTAAAGGGTCTCGGTGTCCAGCATTCCGTGGCGGATCGCTAAGTGTGTTAACTCAACGTCACCATTAATGTCCAGTTTGCTAAACAGTCGGTAGCGGTAACTGTTGACTGTTTTTGGACTTAAATTCAATTGTTCAGAAATATCCGTTACTTTCTGGCCTTTGGTGATCATCATCATGATCTGCAGTTCGCGTTCAGAAAGGTCTTTAAATGGGTTTTCTGAGGCAGGTGAGAATTGACTCAATGCCATCTGCTGCGCAATCTCTGGCGAGATATAACGCTGCCCACTATTAACCACACGAATTGCGTTAACCATTTCATCAGGACCCGCGCCTTTAGTTAAATAACCAGAAGCACCCGCCTGCATCACTTTAGTTGGGAACGGATTTTCCGTATGAACGGTTAATACGATGATTTTTACATCAGGATTCACGCGAAGAATCTTTTTCGTGGCTTCCAAGCCGCCTATTCCTGGCATGTTCATATCCATTAAAACGACGTCAGCATTATTACTACGACACCATTTTACTGCTTCTTCACCGCTGTCAGCTTCTCCTGCTACGTTCATTCCACGGACGTCTTCAATAATACGTCGTATCCCTGTGCGAACCAGCTCGTGATCATCTACAAGGAAAACATTTATCAAACTTGTATCTCCACACTTTTATTGGCTCTGCACCCACATAACATTTGTCAAATGTGGATATCAGTATGAGTGCCTATATTCTAACGCATATGGCAAAAAATTGCTTTCTATGAATATGTGCTTAAACGCAAAGTTTGGCAAGAACTTATTCATAAACCACTCTATTATTTGAGTGTGCTCTGTGCAAAGCCGAATTTTAAGACAAGCTAATTAACAACATAAGCTCCAATAAATCAAGCAGCTAGATTTCACTTTGCTCAGCAAAACGCAATATCACCCATAAATGGTTATTCCATAAGCGACATATCTCAGCTTTTGTACACCCAAGGCACCACGATTTAACCAGCAAAATAGAGCATTACTTTTCACTGGTTATTTTTACAGTTCTTAATGATAGAATACGTTCTTCACTGATTTACAAGGTTTCTCTCTATTGAACATCCAACAAGGCTTCCTTCTCACTCGCCAAGCCCGAGACATCAAAGGTCAAACTCAAATCGAGTTGTGGCTTTCGACCGAGAAAGGTCCGACCCAATTGTTGATTCAAGGAGAAAGACCTGTCTTATTTATTGAACAAGCGCAAATCGAACAAACCAAGCAATTTGCCGCTGCTAAGCAAATTGCTGTCGACATACGCCCGCTAGAGTTAAAGAACTTCCAACTAACACGTTTAGCCGCCTGTTATACCAAGACCACAAAAGACGCGTTCGCCCTACAAGATGAACTTAAGCAAAACGACATAGTCCATTTCGAGGGTGATGTACGACTTGCCGATCGTTATCTGATGGAACGCTTTATCAAAGGCAGCATGGAGTTTACCGGGAATCTACAATCTCGAAACGGGTTCCAACGCGTCCAAAACGCAAAGTGTCGAACAGGCGAATACCAACCTAAATTACATGTGGTTTCCCTCGATTTAGAGTGTTCTGAAAAGGGCATCCTCTACTCGATTGGTTTAGATAGCCCTGTCGATTCACGTGTAATCATGATTGGTGAGCCAGAGCCGGCCGATACACCAATTCAATGGGTAAAAGATGAAAAAGCGCTACTTGAAGCTTTGATTGAATGGTTTAAGCAGTTCGACCCAGATGTCATTGTCGGCTGGAACGTTATCGACTTCGACTTCCGCCTGCTCCATAAACGCGCAGAGTGGCACAACTTGAAGTTGATGTTAGGCCGAGCAGACCAGCCGAGTTTTTTTCGTAGCTCAGCGCAAAGCCAACAAGGTTTTATCTCTATTCCCGGTCGTGTGGTTCTGGATGGTATCGATACGCTGAAAACCGCGACGTACCACTTCCGCTCATGGTCACTTGAGTCCGTTTCACAAGAACTGCTCGGAGAAGGTAAAGAGATCCATAACGTGCATGACCGAATGGATGAAATCAATCGCATGTACCGTTCAGACAAACCATCTCTGGCTAAATACAACCTGCAAGATTGCGTGTTGGTAAACAAGATTTTCGACCACACTCACCTACTCGACTTTGCGATTGAACGCTCTCGCCTAACAGGTGTAGAACTGGATCGCGTCGGGGGCTCTGTGGCCGCGTTTACTAATTTGTATTTGCCGCAAATCCACCGAGCCGGTTATGTTGCGCCAAATCTGCATCCAGAAAACTGGATAGCTAGCCCTGGTGGCTATGTGATGGACTCTATCCCTAACCTTTATGATTCTGTATTGGTGCTCGATTTTAAGAGTCTGTACCCCTCTATTATTCGCTCATTTCTGATTGACCCTATGGGCTTGGTCGAAGGTTTGCAGCTTGAAATCGGCAAGGCAGAAGATGAAGCCGTACCGGGATTTCGTGGCGGTCAGTTCCATCGTTCAAAGCATTTCTTGCCAGAGATGATCGAAAAGCTCTGGGCAGCGCGAGATGTTGCCAAGAAGAATAATGAGAAAGCCTTCTCACAAGCCATCAAAATCATCATGAACTCTTTCTATGGTGTGCTTGGTTCTTCCGGCTGTCGTTTCTTTGATACGCGCCTTGCTTCTAGCATCACCATGCGTGGGCACGAAATCATGAAACAAACCAAAGTTCTGATTGAGGACAAAGGTTATCAAGTGATCTATGGAGACACCGATTCAACCTTTGTGTCTTTAAATGGCGCGTATGGCCAAGCAGACGCCGATAAAATTGGTAATGAACTGGTCGACTACATCAACCAGTGGTGGAATGATCATCTGCGCAGCGAGTACAACCTCAACTCGATTCTTGAACTTGAGTACGAAACTCATTATCGCAAGTTCTTGATGCCGACCATTCGAGGTGCGGAAACGGGCTCGAAAAAACGCTATGCGGGTCTGATTGGTGAAGGCGAACAAGAACGCATCATCTTTAAAGGGTTAGAGAGTGTACGCACAGACTGGACACCGCTGGCGCAGCGATTCCAAAACACCTTGTATCAAATGATCTTCCATGGTGAAGACCCTAGTGATTACGTACGAGAGATGGTTGAGAAGACCAATGCCGGCGAGTTTGATGAACAGTTAGTGTATCAAAAGCGCTTGCGACGCAAATTGCATGAGTATCAGAAAAATATTCCGCCACAAGTACGTGCTGCGCGTTTAGCCGACGACATCAATGCCAAACTCGGCCGCCCTCTGCAATATCAAAACCGAGGCCGAATCGAATACTTAATTACTGTGAATGGGCCTGAGCCACACGAGTATCTCAATAGCCCTATCGACTACCAGCATTACATTGATAAACAGCTAAAGCCGGTTGCGGATGCGATATTGCCGTTTATTGGCACAGACTTCGAGCAGTTATCTGCGCCGCAGATGGGGCTGTTCTAAATCGGATTCTAGATTGAATGGAGTTAACGCCAACTAACGTTAACCAATGCGAAATTCGGTCTTTTGGTACTGAGCCACCAACCACTCACCAAAACCGTCAATTAAACCAATCACAGAACGTTTCGGGATAGCACGACCAGAGAGCAAAATGCCAAGGCGCTCTATCTCAAGCTGCTTTTCTGGGTGGTATTGTAGAAATTGCTCCCCACATTCAAGTGGGTCATCAAACCAACGTTTGTCTCGATACATGACAAGCGAGTACGACGCACGAAGAAGCTTCTTAGCGATAGTCACTTGGGCACTGACCAGCTCTTCAATGCTTTGTGCTTGTACTATCTTAGTGCGATACACCGATAGCCAGTCTTCGACATCCATGTTCCAGTGCTTAGCAATCTCCCAGCTTGGCACGTAATCACCAAAGCAATCCGCCAGATCATCTCCGTAAACACACACACAGCAGTGTTTGAGCATAAAGCCCCAAGTAAAAATGCTGTCTAGGTTTGCGACCTCACTCACCAAGGCGGTACGAATCGATACCCCTTTAACGTGAGGGTGCCCCTGTTGAGCACGCCATTTGATGGTGTTCAACAAAGTAGCGCGACTGTTTTCAAAACTCGACTTGGTGACAACAACCATATCGAGATTCGATTTTCCTGCAACCGCTGACTTGCGTGCCACACTGCCATAGACGTAGACACTATGAAGATTGGCCCCTAGCCCGCCTTTGAGGCACGCCAGAACTTCTCTGAGCAGAGGTTCAAATTCAGGTTGGAATGGATGCTTTGGGTCGATGACAGGGAGAGACATTGAAGAAAACGCGATCTCAAGCTTTTAACGGACGATGGGCTATATGATCCACTAGCCTAGCGTTTGAATCAAGCCCATTAAAGCCCTTATTGACGTGCAAATTACTGTGCGGAATTTTGATGCCAGACAAGCAACTTAGCGCTATAATCACCAAGTTTTGCTTAATAAGTGTAAATAGGAAAATACAATGCCAAAGGCAAGTGAAATCAAAAAAGGCTTCGCAATCGAGTCTAATGGTAAAACTCTTCTAGTAAAAGACATCGAAGTAACCACTCCAGGTGGTCGTGGCGGCGCTAAAATCTACAAAATGCGCTGTACAGATCTAAACACTGGTGCGCGTGTAGACGAGCGTTACAAGTCTGATGACGTTGTTGAAACAGTAGAAATGAACAAACGTGCAGTTGTGTACTCATACGCTGATGGCGATGAGCACATCTTCATGGATAACGAAGACTACTCACAATACACATTCAAGCACAACGAAGTTGAAGATGAGCTTCTGTTCATCAACGAAGACACTCAAGGTATCCACCTTATCCTAATCAACGGCTCTGCTGTTGGTATCGAGCTTCCTTCTTCTGTTGAGCTAGTGATTGAAGAAACTGATCCTTCAATTAAAGGTGCATCTGCATCTGCACGTACTAAGCCAGCACGCTTTGCTTCAGGTCTTGTTATTCAAGTTCCTGAGTACATCGCGACTGGTGACCGTGTAATCATCAACACGACTGAACGTAAATACATGAGCCGAGCATAAGTATGTCTGATTTGATTTCTTACGACGACGTTATCGACGCTGCGTACGACATCTTCCTTGAGATGGCTCCAGACAACCTAGAGCCAGCTGATGTCATTCTGTTTACTGCGCAATTTGAAGATCGTGGTGCCGCAGAACTTGTTGAAACTGGTGATGACTGGGTTGAACACGTTGGCTTCGATATCGACAAAGAAGTGTATGCAGAAGTTCGAATCGGCTTAGTAAACGAGGAAAATGACGTACTTGATGACGTTTTTGCTCGTATGCTAATCAGTCGAGACCCAGAACATAAGTTCTGTCATATGCTTTGGAAACGTGATTAACGATTTCCTCATCATGATCAAAAACACCAGCCTCGCGCTGGTGTTTTTTTATGTCTGTAAGTCAAAGTTACTTGTAATTGGTAAACACGAAAGATCGTGAACGCGAAACGCTAGATAAGAAAAAGGCTTGCCAATGTGGCAAGCCTTTCTGATTTTCTGCTATCGATTAACGATGCTTGTTACGTGCGCCTTGGTCACCGGCAGCCTTCTTCGGTTTACGACGAGAAGGGTTGTTGCTGCGACCTTTTGGTGTGTTAACACGCTCTTCGTGACGCTTAACTGCGCGACGAATTTTTTGGCTACGAGCACGTTCACGCTTACGTGATGTGTTGTCTTTGTTTAGATCAAGCATGGTTTCTTTCTCTGGACGAAGTTCTACAAGCTCACGCAGGTAGTTTACTTCTTTCAGGTCTAGTTCCATCCAACCGCCACGAGGCAGTTTCTTGTCTAGGAAGATATCACCGTAACGAACACGCTTTAGACGGCTAACCGTACATTCTTGAGATTCCCACAAACGACGAACCTCACGGTTACGACCTTCGTTAATCACTACGTAGAACGTGTGGTTCATACCTTCACCACCCGCATGTACTACGTCTTCAAAACGAGCCATACCATCTTCAAGTTCAACACCACTTACTAGGTTGCGAACTTTCTTTTCGTTCACTTCACCAAATACGCGTACTAGGTATTCACGCTCAACCTGGCGGCTTGGGTGCATTAGGCGGTTTGCCAACTCACCATCCGTTGTGAAAAGCAGTAGGCCAGATGTGTTCGCATCAAGACGACCAACTGAAATCCAACGAGAGCCACGAATTTTTGGCAGACGATCGAAAACAGTGCGACGACCTTCAGGGTCGTGACGAGTACATAGTTCACCTTCTGGCTTGTAGTAAGCCAATACACGACAGATCACTTCTTCTTGTGCCTTCGCAGACACAATGTGACCGTCGATACGAACTACGCTGTTCTCATCTTCTAGTCTTTCACCAAGTTTAGCTACGATTCCGTTCACGCTAACGCGACCAGATTTAATTAACGATTCAATCTCACGACGAGAACCGTGTCCAGCACGTGCTAATACTTTTTGTAACTTTTCGCTCATTTATCTACCTATGTGTCGTCTTCACAGACGTCGAGACCAGAATTGGTCTTCAATTGTGCAAGTTACCCAACCTATTGGGATTTTTTCGGTCGGACATTATACGAGATTCTCTGATTTAATGTAAGCAAAATCGTCGATATTGTCACTGCAGAATGTCCTTCGGAAACTCACACTAAACTCATCATCTTCTCCAACTTAGTACCAGACTCATTGGCATTAGAACCGCACTATTATGGGTCTGTGTCCACCTCTTAAAAAATCCCCTACCTGATAAAATTGTCAGGGCTATAAGAAAGATAACCCTACAGCTTGCTAGCTCCCTTAATCAGATGAAAAGGAATAATAAATGTCTCATACAAATCTTGACCTAAATTGGATATTTGGCACCTCAGAAGATGACAACATGACCGGCACAAAAGGCTCGGATACGACTGACATTTTTGTCGGCTTTGGCGGCGACGATAAGTTTGTTGGCTTTGGTGGAAACGACTATGTCTTCGGTGGTCGTGGTGACGATACCCTACTAGGTGGCAGAGGGAATGACCTACTCTCAGGCGGCTCAGGCGATGATTACTTGTCTGGCGGCTTAGGTAATGACCTGTTATTTGGTGGTTGTGGTGACGATACAATTTTCGACTACTCAGGCAACAACTTTATCAATGCCGGATGGGGTGACGACACCGTAGTTGTCGGCGATGGTCATTCTGTGATTGCGGGCGGTTGCGGCGATGACACGTTCGTGATGACGAACCGTCTTGCTGTTGGCGTTCCCGATCAGCCAGTTTCTTCAAATGACATCGAAGTGAAATCAGAAATTCTCGACTTCAACATTTGTCACGACAAGCTTGTCTTTGATATGGGTTTAGATACCAACAACGATGGTATTCGCGATACGTTCTTGGACTCGGCAGACGACTTAACACTGTCTTACAACGACTTTGGTTGGGCAGTCTACTCAAGTGACGAGTTTAATGTAGAAGTGACACTGAAAGGTATTGATGCAGGCTACATCAACTACATTGAGCACCACGGCATCGACATCTTCGATTTCGCGTAAATTGACACCATTCCATTGAATCAAAAATAAGCGGATTCAAAGTAAAAAGGGAGGCATTCACGCCTCCCTTTCTTGTTTTGTTAAGAGTAAAATCAGTTACTCAAATGGTGCCGGGTCGCCAGATCCAACACGAGCAACAACCGCTTCACCTTCACTGAAGTCAATAACCGTGGTTGGCTGCTCGCCTAGGTAACCACCATTAAGAATCACGTCTACTGCATGCTCTAGTTTGTCACGGATATCCTCTGGGTCTGATTCCGTCACATCACTGCCCGGTAGAATAAGCGACGTAGACATCATTGGCTCGCCAAGCGCTTCTAGTAAGTCCAGCGCAATGCGGTTATCAGGAACACGGATACCGATGGTCTTACGTTTTGCGTTCATCAAACGACGCGGCACTTCTTTCGTACCTTTGAAGATGAAGGTGTAAGGACCCGGAGTATTGTTTTTCAGTAGTCGGAATGCAGAGTTATCCACTCGTGCATACAGAGAAAGCTCCGACAAATCACGACACAACAAAGTAAAGTTGTGTTTATCATCCAGACGACGGATCTGACAGATTCGTTCCAACGCCTGTTTGTTCTCCAATTGACAGCCTAGTGCGTAACCTGAATCGGTTGGGTACACCACCACACCGCCGTTACGAATGATTGCTACGGCTTGATTGATCAAGCGAGCCTGTGGGTTTTCTGGATGAACGTAAAAAAACTGGCTCATTGTAATTCCTCATTATCGAACCTCTCGGCTCTATATTTTTATGGGTTCTCGACTTGGTCTTGTTGAGCATTATTCAACGAAGGATCAATACCCCAATCTTTCCAAACTGGTTCTACGCCCGCGGGTAACCAGAGGTTTCTTCCCAATTCCATCCACGGTGATGGATAGTGAAAGTCGCTGCCTTGAGAAGCTAATAGTTTGTATTGTATAGCATAATCCGCCAAGTTGCGTCTTTCTTGTTGCGCTTGTTGAGGTTGCGCAACTTCCATGGCATCCCCACCCGCTTCAACAAATGCCGCTAACAGGCGTTTTACCCACTTGGCAGTGAGCTGATAACGCCCCGGATGCGCCAGCACTGCTTGGCCACCAGCGGCATGAATAGCGTCTACCGCCTCTTTCATGGAACACCAATTCGGCGGTACATAACCAGGGTTAGAGCGCGTCAGGAATTTCTTAAACACCATCTGCATGTTTTTAGCGTAACCATTGTCCACCAACCACTTTGCGAAATGCGCGCGAGTAATTGGCGCATCTCCTGCAATTTGCTGAACTTCTTCTAGTACACCTTCACGGGTGGCTTTCTGCAAGCGCTCGGCGATCAATGCTGCGCGCTCAACACGATGCGATTTTTGCTGTTGAATTAACTCCGCCAGCGCAGGGCTGTTAGGGTCAATGTTCAAACCTACAATATGGATGTCTTTGTTCTGCCAAACGGTCGAAATCTCGATACCGTTGATGATTTTGATCGGGAGATTGTTCTCTTCAACGTATTGCTTGGCCGGAGCTAAGCCGTCAACCGTATCATGATCTGTGATCGCCAAAACCTCGATATCAAAACTCAGTGCCCTGTCCACTAAATCATGTGGTGCAAATCGACCATCTGAAGCGGTGGTGTGGCTGTGTAAATCAATTCTCATCTTTTTGTCGTTTTAATGCTGTTTTGGGGTTGACTTTTCATCTCTGCACTAGTTAACTAGTACACAAATACGAAGTACCTAATTAAGGCTCACCATGTTACAAGAATTTAACCAAAACCAGAAAGCGAAAGTTGCGGTTCGTCTGAATAAGATGAATTCTGCAGACCTTGCTTGGTGGCGCACTTGGACAAGTTCTTGGTGGGCAAACGTGTACTTCTAGTTTAGAGAATTAAATGTCACAAAGCCCGCTACCTCAGCGGGCTTTTTGTTTTGTCGTCCATCTCACATTCAACTGCTTAAACATTCATCGGATCTGACCAAAACTTGATTGGGTGAACGTTTGCTTTATGCGACTATGTACGGCAGGAAGATGTAAACAGCTATAAGGAGGTCTTGTGAACAAGGCCATTGAAATTAAGAAACTTGGACAGCTTGAAGTGCTAACGGCTTCCGTCCCTTATACTCAAGACCCGACTCGCTTGTTCCACACATTATGTGAGAACAAAACTGACAGCCTATTGCTGGAATCTGCTGAGATCGACTCAAAGCAAGATTTAAAATCCCTGCTAATTGTCGACTCTGCGGTGCGCATCGTTTGTTTCGGTCACACAGTTAGCATGCAGGCATTGACCAACAATGGTAAGAACCTGCTTTCTCATTTAAACCAAAACATTCGTGGTGAGGTTAAGAGTGAGTTCGTTGGCGAAACGCTGACTTTGGAATTCACCCAGCCATGCGACACACTAGATGAAGATTCTCGCCTACGTGAAGCCTCTTCATTTGATGCGCTGCGTTTGGTGCAACACAGCTTCGATATTTCAGAGCAAGATAAGCACGCGATTTTCCTTGGTGGTCTGTTTGCCTACGACTTGGTCGCTAACTTCGAACCTCTGGGCAATGCAGAAGCAACCAACCAATGTCCAGATTACGTTTTCTATGTAGCGGAAACGCTGTTGGTTGTGGATCATCAAACCGAATCTTGCCAACTGCAAGCGACTTTGTTTGTCGATGAATCAGAGAAAACAACGCTAGAAACTCGCATCGCAGAAATCAGCGCTCAATGCGCAGCGCCAAAACTGCTGCCAAGTGCAGAGCAAATCGCCGACATCACGGTTGAACCTAGTGTATCTGATTCCGACTTCTGCCAAATCGTTCGCGACTTAAAAGAGTTCGTAGTAAAAGGCGATGTGTTCCAAGTCGTGCCGTCTCGCCGATTTACACTCCCTTGCCCTTCTCCATTAGCAGCCTACAAAGAACTCAAACAAAGTAACCCGAGCCCTTACATGTTCTACATGCAAGACGAGCTGTTTACTTTGTTTGGCGCATCACCAGAAAGCGCGCTTAAGTACGAAACCGACACTAACCAAATTGAAATCTACCCAATCGCAGGCACTCGTCGCCGCGGTAAGCGCCCTAACGGCGAGATTGATTTCGACCTAGATAGCCGCATCGAACTTGAACTGCGTACCGACATGAAAGAAAACGCAGAACACATGATGTTGGTTGACTTGGCACGTAACGACGTCGCTCGTATTGCTCAAGCTGGCACTCGCCACGTAGCAGACCTACTAAAAGTCGACCGCTACAGCCACGTAATGCACTTGGTGTCTCGTGTGGTTGGTCAACTGCGTGAAGACCTAGACGCGCTGCACGCATACCAAGCTTGTATGAACATGGGCACGCTCACTGGTGCACCAAAGATTCGTGCAATGCAGTTGATTCGCGACGTAGAAGGCGCACGACGCGGTAGCTACGGCGGTGCTGTGGGCTACCTAACTGGTGAAGGCACACTCGACACATGTATCGTGATCCGCTCAGCTTACGTTGAGAACGGCATTGCTCAAGTTCAAGCCGGTGCAGGCGTGGTGTTCGACTCTGATCCACAAGCGGAAGCAGACGAAACGCGCGGCAAAGCA
This sequence comes from Vibrio sp. CUB2, assembly GCF_001557945.1. NCBI lineage: Bacteria > Pseudomonadati > Pseudomonadota > Gammaproteobacteria > Vibrionales > Vibrionaceae > Vibrio > Vibrio sp. CUB2. The sequence goes on from NZ_LNRB01000012.1 coordinate 101,615, forward strand.
CAAGCGGTAATCTCTGCTATCCAAGCAGCGCATAAGTCACAATAAGGAATAGGGTTCAGAGATGGCTAATATCATTTTTATCGACAACTTTGACTCGTTCACCTACAACCTTGTGGATCAGTTCCGCTCGCTAGGTCACTCAGTCAAGATTTACCGAAACAACATCCCAGCAGAAACCATCGAACAAGCGGTAAACGAGCTTGAAAACCCAGTGGTTCTGCTATCGCCAGGCCCTGGTGCTCCTTCAGAAGCAGGCTCAATGCCAGAACTGATCCAACGCATGAAAGGCAAAGTGCCGATGATCGGTATTTGTCTTGGTCACCAAGCGATTGTTGAAGCGTACGGCGGCACCGTTGCTGGCGCGGGCGAAATCATTCACGGAAAGGTCTCTATGATGGAGCACCAAGACCATGCGATTTACCAAAACCTACCATCACCACTTGCAATTGCACGTTACCACTCGCTGGTTGCGACCAAGGTTCCTGAGAGCCTAACCATCACAGCAGAAGTAGATGATTTGGTGATGTCTGTTGTACATGAAGAAGATAAAGTTTGCGGGTTCCAGTTCCACCCGGAATCTATTATGACGACCTACGGAGCAACACTGTTGGCCAATGCCATTGAATGGGCACTTGAAGAACAAACTTCAGCGAACCCACTCACTGCTTAAAAAGCACTGGCACATAAGAAATTTAGGAGAGGAAATATGGAAGCAATCATCAACCCTATTATTACCAAACTGTACGAGCAAGAATCGCTTACTCAGGAAGAGAGCCAACAGCTATTCGACATCATTATCCGTGGTGAACTAGACCCAATTTTGATGGCATCAGCACTGACTGCACTAAAAATCAAAGGTGAAACGCCAGATGAAATTGCGGGCGCGGCGAAAGCACTGCTGGCAAACGCAAACCCATTCCCTCGCCCAGATTACGATTTCGCAGATATCGTAGGTACGGGCGGTGACGGTCACAACACCATCAACATTTCAACCACTGCGGCGTTTGTTGCTGCAGCATGTGGTCTAAAAGTCGCGAAACACGGTAACCGCAGTGTTTCGAGCAAATCTGGTTCTTCTGACCTTCTTGATTCATTTGGTATCAACCTAGCTATGAGCGCAGAAGATACGCGCACAGCGGTAGACGATATCGGTGTTGCTTTTCTATTCGCACCTCAGTACCACGGTGGTGTGCGCCATGCGATGCCAGTGCGTCAAACCATGAAAACACGCACCATCTTTAACATTCTTGGTCCACTGATTAACCCTGCTCGTCCTAACATCGAATTGATGGGTGTTTACAGTGAAGAACTGGTTCGTCCTATTGCAGAAACCATGCTACAAATGGATATGAAGCGCGCAGCAGTAGTACACGGTAGTGGTTTGGATGAAGTGGCGATTCACGGTGAAACAACGGTTGCCGAGATCAAAGACGGTAAAATCACTGAGTACACGCTAACACCAGCAGACTTCGGTCTAGAAGCACACCCACTAGAAGCGATCAAAGGTGGCGATCCTGAAGAAAACAAAGCGATCATTACCAACATTCTGACGGGTAAAGGTACAGACGCGCAATTGGGCGCAGTGGCGGTGAACGTTGCTCTGCTAATGCGCCTATTCGGCCACGAAGATTTAAAAGCCAACACGCAACAAGCGATTGAGGCAATGAATTCAGGCAAGGCGTACCATTTGGTACAACAACTTGCCGCACACGCTTAAGGAATTGAAGAAGATGACTGACTTCAACACTCAGCAAGTTGACAACCTGTCTGAACACGTTTCAAAGAAAGAAGCAGAAATGGCAGAAGTACTGGCGAAAATTGTCCGCGACAAATATCAGTGGGTAGCAGACCGTAAGGTGTCTCAACCGCTAAGCACATTTCAGTCTGATTTGCTGCCATCGGACCGCAGCTTCTACGATGCTCTGAGTGGCGAAAAGACGGCATTCATCACCGAATGTAAGAAGGCATCTCCTTCTAAAGGTTTGATTCGTGATCATTTCGACTTGGATTACATTGCATCGGTTTACAACAACCATGCAGATGCAATTTCAGTCTTAACAGACGAGAAGTACTTCCAAGGTAACTTTGACTTTCTTCCTCAAGTACGTGGTCAAGTCAAACAGCCCGTTCTGTGCAAAGACTTCATGGTAGACACCTACCAAGTTTACCTGGCGCGTCATTACAGTGCTGATGCTGTCTTGCTAATGCTGTCTGTCCTCAATGACGAAGAATACAAAGCCCTAGAAGAAGCAGCACACAGCCTGAACATGGGTATCCTGACCGAAGTCAGCAACGAAGAAGAGCTTCACCGTGCCGTTGAGCTAGGCGCTCGCGTTATCGGCATCAATAACCGTAACCTTCGCGACCTAAGCACCGATTTGAATCGTACTAAAGAACTGGCACCGACAATTCGCGAATTAGCACCAAACGCTACCGTGATTTCAGAGTCTGGCATCTATACGCATCAACAAGTTCGTGATTTAGCGGAATACGCAGACGGCTTCTTGATTGGTAGTTCACTGATGGCGGAAGACAACCTAGAACTTGCTGTACGTAAAGTGACGTTAGGCGAAAACAAAGTGTGTGGCTTAACGCATCCAGATGACGCAGCAAAAGCATATCAAGCTGGCGCAGTATTTGGTGGCCTGATTTTCGTTGAGAAGTCGAAGCGCGCCGTTGATCTTGAAGGCGCTCGCTTAACCATGAGCGGTGCCCCACTGAACTACGTAGGCGTGTTCCAAAACCACGATATCGATTTTGTTGCTTCTGTCGTGACCTCTTTGGGTTTGAAAGCGGTGCAGTTGCACGGCCAAGAAGACCAAGCTTACGTTAACCAGCTAAAAGCAGAGTTGCCAGCATGTGTTGAAATCTGGAAAGCTTACGGTGTGACAGATGCCAAGCCAGAACTGCTTGCAGACAACATTGACCGCCATCTATTAGATGCGCAAGTAGGCACTCAAACTGGCGGTACCGGCCAAGTGTTCGACTGGTCACTGATCGGCGACCCAAGTCAAATTATGCTAGCGGGCGGACTATCGCCAGAAAATGTTCAACAAGCAGCGACACTAGGTTGCTTGGGATTAGATTTAAACTCTGGTGTAGAAAGCGCACCAGGCAAAAAAGATTCACAGAAGTTGCTCGCGGCCTTCACCGCCATTCGCAACTACTAAAGCTGGATATCAGCTAAAAAATTTAAAGCTATTCGTAGCGAAAAATACGAGAAGGAATATAACGATGGCAAAACTGAATGCCTACTTTGGCGAATACGGCGGTCAGTACGTTCCGCAAATTCTAGTTCCAGCATTGGAACAACTAGAGCAAGCGTTTATCGACGCGCAAGAAGATCCAGAATTCCGCAGCGAATTCATGACGCTTCTTCAAGAGTATGCGGGCCGTCCAACGGCTTTGACTCTAACTCGTAACCTAACCAAAGGTACGAAAACCAAACTGTACCTAAAACGTGAAGACCTACTTCACGGTGGCGCGCACAAGACCAACCAAGTGTTAGGTCAAGCACTGCTTGCGAAACGCATGGGTAAAAACGAAATCATCGCTGAAACTGGCGCAGGTCAACACGGTGTTGCAACCGCACTAGCATGTGCACTGCTTGGCCTTAAGTGTCGCGTTTACATGGGTGCAAAAGACGTTGAGCGTCAAAGCCCGAACGTATTCCGTATGAAACTCATGGGTGCAGAAGTTATTCCGGTCCACTCTGGTTCAGCAACACTTAAAGACGCATGTAACGAAGCACTGCGCGACTGGTCTGCAACTTATGAAGATGCGCACTACCTACTAGGTACAGCGGCAGGTCCTCACCCATTCCCAACCATCGTACGTGACTTCCAACGCATGATTGGTGAAGAAACGAAGAATCAGATTTTGGCTCGTGAAGGTCGTCTTCCTGATGCGGTTATCGCATGTGTGGGCGGTGGTTCAAACGCGATTGGTATGTTTGCTGACTTCATCGAAGGAGAAAGCGTTCGCCTAATTGGTGTTGAGCCAGCAGGTAAAGGCATCGATACTGACCAGCACGGTGCACCACTTAAACATGGTAAAACGGGCATCTTCTTCGGCATGAAAGCGCCATTGATGCAAGATCCAAACGGCCAAGTAGAAGAGTCTTACTCGGTGTCTGCTGGTCTTGATTTCCCTTCAGTTGGTCCACAACACGCACACCTAAACGCAATTGGCCGTGCTGAATACGACAACGTGACAGACGATGAAGCGCTAGAGGCGTTCCAAGAAATTGCGCGTCACGAAGGCATCATCCCAGCTCTAGAGTCCTCTCACGCTGTGGCACATGCACTGCGTATGGCTCGTGAGAATCCAGAAAAAGAACAATTATTAGTTGTGAACCTATCAGGTCGTGGTGATAAAGATATCTTCACTGTACATGCCATCCTAGAAGAAAAAGGAGCGATCTAATGAGCCGTTATGCAAAGATGTTTGAGCGCCTAAACGAGAAAAACCAAGGCGCGTTTGTACCGTTCGTAACGGTTTGCGATCCAAACGCAGAGCAGTCTTACAAGATCATGGAAACATTAGTTGAGTCAGGCGCTGATGCTCTAGAACTCGGTATTCCATTCTCAGATCCTCTTGCGGATGGCCCGACTATCCAAGGTGCGAACATTCGTGCTCTAGATTCAGGCGCAACACCGGATATCTGTTTCGAGCAGATTGGTAAGATCCGAGCGAAGTACCCAGAGCTACCTATTGGTCTTCTGATGTACGCGAACCTTGTATACTCACGTGGTATCGAGAACTTCTACGAGCGTTGTGCAAAAGCGGGCATCGATTCTGTTTTGATTGCAGACGTACCAACCAACGAGAGCTCAGAATTTGTTGCAGCAGCAGAGAAGTTTGGAATTCACCCAATCTTCATTGCCCCACCAACGGCAAGTGATGAAACGCTGAAGCAAGTGTCCGAACTCGGTGGCGGCTACACGTATTTACTTTCTCGTGCAGGTGTTACTGGCGCTGAGACCAAGGCAAACATGCCTGTTGACCACATGTTAGATAAACTGAATCAATTCAATGCACCACCAGCGCTGCTTGGTTTTGGTATTTCAGAGCCTGCACAAGTAAAACAAGCTCTAGAATCAGGTGCCGCTGGTGCGATTTCTGGTTCTGCCGTGGTAAAAATTATCGAAGCGAACGTCGAGCAACCACAAATCATGCTCGATAAGCTAGGTGAATTCGTTTCTGCAATGAAAGCTGCAACACAAAAATAACGTATCACTAATTTGACAAATATGAGATCGATTCCTTATCAACCATCAGGAATCGATCTTTTTTTTAACATTCCCGTCTAAAAACCTCCCTCTCTTACCATCTATTTTTCAAACGCCAGACAACCAAAATATCACCACAATCGATAGCAATCGTTTGCTATCGATTAAAAAACTATCAGCAATCAATGAATTTCCAATTAGACGGTAAGTATGTACAGAAATTGTATTGCTAATTGTGAATGATAAGTGTAAAAAGCAGGGCGAAACAATTATCCAAATAACAACTTTATATTGGTGGGTAATTTTAGGACTTTACACATTATTAGCACAGAGGTTATGGAAGTGTTAAAACAAAAGAGTTTGCTAAACAACATTGGCGTGCAAGTCGTCATTGCAATGATCGTGGGTACTGCCGTTGGTGCCTTCATGGGTCAAAGTGCGACAGTATTCGCGCCACTTGGTGCGATCTTTATCAACCTGATTAAAATGCTCGTGATCCCATTGGTTGCGGTAGCCCTTATCTCGGGCGCAGCAGGCCTTGGCAACAGCCAATCTGCAGGAAAAGTAGGCTTGGTAACCCTAGGTTACTTCGGCCTAACGTCTGCCCTAGCAGTAGCACTGGCGCTGTTCATGGGTGAAGTATTCAAACCAGGCATGGGCATCGACGTTTCTGGCGTTGAAGGTATGTTCTCGGCTGAATACGCTTCAAAAGGTGAGCTACCTACTTTCTGGGCGACCATCACTGGTATGATCCCAACCAACGTTTTCCAATCACTTAATGAAGCAAATATTCTTCAGATCCTAGTGTTCTGTATGTTCTTCGGTATTGCGATTTCAAAACAAGAAAAAGCGCGCCGCGAGCCAATCATCAATGGTGTTAACTGCATCGTTGACGCGATGGTTTGGATGATCAACAAAGTGATGATCATTGCTCCTATTGGCGTATTTGGTCTGATGGCTGAAGCGGTAGGTACGTTTGGTTTTGGTGCCCTAATGGTGGTATTCAAACTGTTCGTTGTGTACGTAGCTGCAATCCTTGTGTTCGGTTTCGTGGTTTACCCAGCGATGGTACACATCTTCACTAAGACATCTGCGAAGAAGTTTGTGTCAGCAATGAAGAAACCGCAAGCCGTTGCCCTGTCTACCGCGTCTTCAATGGCGACACTGCCAGTAACGATGGATACGTGTGAAAAAGAGCTTGGCGTTAAGAACTCGACTGCATCATTTGTTCTACCGCTTGGCGCAACCATCAACATGTCTGGTAACGCGATTTACTACGGTCTAGTAGCAATTTTCTTTGCTCAGCTGTTCAACATCGACCTAGGCATGGGCGCGTACATCGCGATCATCGTTACTTCTACACTAGGCGCTGTAGGTCAAGCAGGTGTTCCTGGCCCTTCATTCCTAGTAGTAGCAGTACTGCTTGCTGCTGGTATTCCAATCGAAGGCCTACCACTACTGTTCGCTCTTGACCGTATCTTCGATATGATTCGTACCGCACTAAACATCACCGGTGACGCAGCATGTGCAGTGATCGTCGATGCTCTAGTGGAAGAAGAAGCGCAACAAGCTGAGCTTCAAAAGCAAGAAGCTTAACCCTGAACGCATTTTAAACAAGCCGCTCAAAAGAGCGGTTTTTTTTCATCTCAAACCTGCCTTACGTAACCGTTTAAATAGAAACTAATGGCATATTTTTTCTCAAGTGATATAAGAGCGGCATAAATAAAAAAACCATAAACCTAGGCTAGGTTGACCCCATGAAATTAATGTTGTCTTTAGGCTCGCTGTCGGCTAACAGTTTGCCTATCGAAAAAAAACAGCAAGTGCTGATCGATCTTGTGATCCGCACTTATCAGTCACACGAACGAACGGAGCTTTTTAAGGCAATTACGGACTATCGTAAAAACCAACTGATCGCTCTCTTTCCTGAACATGCTAACAAAAGCTATTCCATTATCTTTGAGTTGATGGACTATCGTGACCTTATTGAACGATATCCTAGCACCCTGTCCGAAGAAGCTGCTTTGCTTGAAAAAGTCGTTGGTCAGTGCTTTATGCATTGGCTGGACTTCTGGTGTGAGTGCGAGATTGCCGCTATTAAAGCGAAGTTTCCGTTGAAGGAAAACGAATCACCAGCTCCACGGCTTCTCTTTGAAGACAGTGCTTACTATGGTGCTCTAGTTGAGCGAGTAGAAGACACTCAACTTATGGTACAAATCCCAAGCCACCCGCAGGCAATGCCACTCAGTGATGCAATCGCATTGAGTAATCTTGAGCTTTTTATACAAGGTGAAAAGTGGTACGAGATGCTGTCGCTATTGTCTTTGTCTCGAGTTGGTAAGCACTTCATCGTACTGAAACACCCAGATCAGGAGTCTTGCCCTACTCTGGTGGCTTCCGCGCTTATTCAGGATTGGTCTATTCGCGATACTTGGCTCAGCTACGCGCCACAGTTTAGTAACGAGCAGTGGAATTACTGCTTTCCTAGTTATGGCTACTCTGAATTTACGCGTTTACAGCTATTTACACCCTCAACACTGTTAAAATGTTACTCTCTCCCAGAATTTGATAACGAATTCAAGTTACAATTGTCTGATACACAAGCCGTTTGCGAAGTGTTGCGCCTGACCGTAAGTGGAAACGCTCAACAAAAACTCTACTTCCTCTACCTCGCTCAGAAAGAGTTGATGAGTGTATTGCATCAGACAGGTTACAAAATTGGCTTCACTATTATCGAGCAACCTTTCATGCTCAACTTTTATCGAGCTATCGACGCGAAGGCGTATTTCCATTTGGGATACTGCGACTTAAATGACGATGGCAAACAGACTTACCGTGGATTCTGGAATTTTGAAATAATGGTCAAAGCGTTCAGTAACATCGACTTTCGTGGTTATAAACGTGCTGTTCGAGCGAGCAGAAAACGCGGTTCGTTAGAAAGGGATGAGCATGTTTGATTTTAGCCTAGAGGCTATCGTCTACGCCAAAGCCATTACGCTTCTCGCGACCGTGGCTGTCGTCATGATGTGGCTCTTCTATTACTGCTATCGACTTAAGCAAAAAAATGAAGTGATCTTTGGTACTCACCACGCAGCTTATATTGCGTACTCGGTGTGTATCATTGCGTGGATCAGCAGCAATGCTTATTTCCATACCGATTTACTGCCCGAGCTCGGAGCTTCGGCTGGCATGTTCATGGCCAAGTTTGCCAACCTCGCTTCCTTCTTCGCATTTGCTTTTGCCTATTATTTCTCATGCCAGTTGGCGGCGGAGCAACGCAAAGGCAAAGTACACCGATGGCAGCAAGGCATCTTTGTTTCATTAACTGTGTACTCGCTGTTTATCAATTTGCGTCCCGGTTTGACCGTAGAGCACGTCGATATTGTCGGCCCAAGTCAATTCGTCATCGAGTTTGGCCCGCATACCTCTTATTTCTTTATCGGCCTCGTTAGCTTTGTTGTTCTGACTCTCGTCAATCTTGTCGCCATGCGTACGAACAGCAGTAAGCTGACTCTAGCCAAGACCAACTACATGATCGCCGGTATCTTAGTGTTCATGCTTTCGACGGCAGTTATTCATCTTGGTATGACATACTTTATGGGAGATTTCTCGTTGACTTGGTTACCACCAGCCTTGTCGATAAGTGAAATGCTCTTTGTTGGTTATGCACTGCTGACCTCCCGCTTCTACAGCGTAAAGTACATTGCTTACCTCGCTCTTAGCGCGCTGCTGGTCTGTGCTATTTTCGTTCTGCCTTTAGGCGCAATATTTATCCCACTTACGGACAGTAATCAGTGGCTTATCGCCACACCTATCTGCGCCCTTATTGGTATTACTTGGCACCTTTTGTATAAAAAGGTCAGCCGATATGCATCGTTCTTGATATATGGCGACAAGAAAACACCAGTACAACAAATCTTGTCACTTGAAGAGGATTTTAAGCTCTCTATTGATGATGCGATGCGTCGTCTGGGTAAGCTGCTGCAAATTCCCAATGACAAACTACGCCTCGTAACCAGTAACTACAACGAAACCTTTTACGAAGAGTACCTTTCATCAAACCGCTCGGTGTTGGTGTTTGATGAACTCTCTGAAGAGCTCGAATACAAGGTATCGGCAAAGCGCTCAATGAAGGCGCTGTATGACAAAATGAGCTCAAACAACACCGCTTTGGTTATGCCGCTGTATGGGCAAGGTAAATCGGTTACGCACTTATTGGTTTCTCCCCATAAAAGCAACAACCAAATGTTCTCGAACGAGGAAATCTCAGCAGTTCAAACCTTGCTTACTCGAGTACAAAGTACCATTGAAGCGGATCGCCGTATTCGACAAAGCCGTGCGCTAGCTAACTCTATTGCTCACGAAATGCGTAACCCTCTCGCTCAAGTTCAGTTGCAATTTGAAGCATTGAAACAGCATATTGAGAATCATGCGCCTGTTGAACAGATCAAACTGGATATTGAAAATGGCCAAGCCGCAATTCAGCGCGGTCGCCAACTCATCGATATCATTTTGCGAGAAGTGAGTGACAGCTCGCCAGAGCACGAACCTATCGCTATGACCTCGATTCACAAAGCCGTCGACCAAGCTGTCAGCCATTACGGTTTTGAAAATGAGAAAATCATCGAAAGGATTCGTCTGCCACAGCACACTGATTTTGTGGCAAAACTCAATGAGACCTTATTTAACTTTGTCATTTTCAATCTGATTCGTAACGCAATTTACTATTTTGACTCGTATCCAGACAGTCAAATTGAGATCAGTACTAAAACTGGCCCTTACGAGAATACGTTGATTTTCCGCGACACTGGCCCAGGTATCGATGAAACCATCTCTCACAAGATCTTTGACGACTTTTTCTCTTACCAAAAGAGCGGCGGCAGCGGCTTAGGTTTGGGCTACTGCCAGCGTGTAATGCGTTCTTTTGGCGGCAGAATTGAGTGTGAGTCTAAACTTGGCGAATTCACAGAATTTCATTTGTACTTCCCTGTTGTCCCGAATGCACCAAAAGCAGACACATTGCGCACGCCTTACTTCAACGATTGGAAGCAAAATAAACGAAGTAATGAACATAAAGTCGCGTCCAACGTACAAATGAATAACCAAGCACCAACAGTGCTCATCGTCGACGATAAAGAGGTGCAACGTGCGCTGGTTCAGATGTATTTGAACCAACTTGGCGTTAACAGCTTACAAGCAAACAACGGTGAAAATGCCGTCGAAGTGTTTAAGGCAAACCACGTAGATTTGATTCTGATGGATGTACAAATGCCTGTTATGAATGGATTTGATGCAAGCCAAAGAATTAAAGAGCTGTCTCCTCAAACCCCGATTATCGCTTTATCAGGGGAGTCTGGAGAACGCGAATTAGATATGATCAATAAGCTAATGGACGGTAGGCTTGAAAAGCCAACAACGTTAAACGCTTTGCGCCATGTTTTAGGAAACTGGTTGAACAAAGACACTGCATCGAGCTCTTTTGAAGCTGATAGAGAATAGTTGGCACATGATATGCATTGCTGAAGTACAGATCGAATTATCCATAGATTCAAGTCCTCTACAGGATGGAGGAGCAGCTTGATAAGGAGTGAACATGATGCTTCATAGACACACATATTACGGCTTGATCCATCACGGTATTAAAACACTTTTGCTCGATCGCGTGGGTCATTACACAGAAGAAGAATATCACCAGTATCTTAATCTAATGACCGGAAAGTCTACCTGCTTCACCATGTCACATGACGAGCTGGAAGCCACCGTTGACAACCTATTACGAGAGGGTTACCTCGAAGACGTCAAGACGTTGATCACACGCTACCAAAGCGTCGCGTAACCTCTAACCTCTCCCAAAAATTGCCGTCTTGATTACGGCAATTTTTGTTTCCACTACGCTATAAATGTTCACATTACCTCAGATTTCGCTAGACTGTCCTCAACTCAACAACTAGGTAGTGTTTGCCTCATGAAGCAAATCCTTGATTTTATCCCTCTCATCGTCTTCTTCGCCCTATACAAGATGTACGATATATACGTTGCAACTGGCGCCCTGATCGTTGCGACTGCTATTCAGATTGTATTGACGTTCGCGCTGTACAAAAAAGTCGAGAAAATGCAGCTGATCACCTTTGCTATGGTGGCCATCTTCGGCGGCATGACCATCTTCCTGCACGATGAAAACTTCATAAAATGGAAAGTGACCATCGTTTATGCAATCTTCGCGATTGGTTTAGCCGTAAGCCACGCAATGGGCAAATCGGCAATCAAAGGCATGCTCGGCAAAGAAATCACCTTACCCGATGCGATTTGGACCAAGATTAACTGGGCGTGGGTCGCCTTTTTCTCGTTCTGCGCTGGCTTGAATGTCTACGTTGCCTTCGAGCTTCCATTGGATGTTTGGGTGAACTTCAAAGTCTTTGGTTTGTTGATTGCGACGTTCGCTTACATGATTGCAACGGGCTTCTACATCTACAAACACATGCCAAAAGAACAGAAAGAGCAAAAAGAGAACTCATCCGATGTATCGCTTGATGATTAAAAACTCAGTTTTGCTATAATTCGTTCATATTGATAATTCACAGCGACCTTTTAGGTCGCTGTTTTGTTCTTGCTGTCTGAGCTTTTGGCGTTGCCTTATTGCAACCCTCTCAGACTGCGTTGCTAGATTTAATGGATGTCAAAATGAGTCAGGAAATTCAATCCCCTCGCGGCCAACTGCTGCTTCGCACCCTTGCTATGCCTGCCGACACTAACGCCAATGGCGATATTTTCGGTGGCTGGATCATGTCTCAGCTCGATTTAGCGGGCGGTATTCTTGCTAAAGAAATCTCTTCTGGTCGAATCGTAACGGTATCAGTATCAAGCATCACCTTTAAAAAACCCGTTCGAGTCGGCGACGTTGTATGTTGTTACGGCGAATGTACTAAAATAGGCCGCACTTCTATGAGCATTGATCTTGAAGTCTGGGTGAAGCCAATTAAAGAGCACGGTATCGAAGATCGTTTCATGGTTTGTGATGCCACGTTCAACTACGTTGCGATTGATAGCGAAGGCAAACCACGCCCAATTCAGAAGTAACGAATAACTCAATAAAACAGAAATGCTAGGAAGAGTCTCACAATTTTTCATGTTTACTTGTGAGTGGCACAAAAAAGGCGTTAAATTAAGGCTTTACCCTACCAATTAAGGAACTATGCTATGTGGTACGTCATCTTTTCTCAGGACGTCGAAAATTCGCTGGAAAAACGTCTAAGTGTTCGCCCTCAACACCTTGAGCGCTTGCAACAACTTCAAGACGAAGGCCGCTTACTAACAGCAGGTCCAATGCCAGCCATCGACTCTGATAATCCGGGTGAAGCGGGCTTTACTGGCTCTACTGTCATAGCAGATTTTTCTTCTTTGGAAGAAGCCCAAGCCTGGGCAGATGCCGATCCATACATAGCGGCGGGTGTTTACGAAAATGTCATCGTAAAACCGTTCAAGAAAGTGTTTTAAGTTATGAAAAAATTACTGTGTCTCTTCCTCGCATTTGGTGCGTTAGCTGGCTGTTCATCAAATGATGATAAACAGCGCCAACTTGAGCTAATGGCTTCAAACCGTGCGGGTGTACTTTCAGCGGGCTTACCGCTTGAATACGGTCCACTTAAGATTTTACGTATCTCATCCAACAAAAATGTGGTTGAGATGATGATGATCTACAACGACGATGCGCTGGGTGCTAAGCCATTAAACCAAGTGGTAAATACCAGTATTTACACTTACTGCAATACACCAGCAGTGCGCGAACAGATTGATATGGGCTTGATGTACCGTATTAAGATCCGCAACTCACGTGGCCAGCTAATGGCGGATGAGTTGGTATCTGAACAAACTTGTACTGCGACTCAGCAGCCACAGTAATGCGCTTATTCGTTCACTAGAATGAGTAAAAAATCAGATAGGAAGAAAGCGAGGCTCAATGTCCTCGCTTTTTTATTTCCATTCGCTAGTAATCATTACGCGAGCTCAGTTCGTAACTTTTTCGCAGCCGAAACCAGATTCGCTAACGCCGCTTCTGTCTCAGCCCAGTTTCTCGTCTTCAAACCACAGTCTGGGTTCACCCATAAGCGCTCTACTGGCACCTTCTCTGCAGCCTTCTTCAGCAGTGCTTCAATCCACTCTTGTGTTGGAATGTTCGGCGAGTGAATGTCGTAAACACCAGGGCCGATTTCGTTTGGATAATTAAACGCTTCAAACGCTTTGAGTAATTCCATATTAGAACGAGACGTCTCGATAGTTATCACATCCGCATCCAAAGCCGCAACGGAGTCAATGATTTCGTTGAACTCGCTGTAGCACATGTGCGTGTGAATTTGCGTTTCAGGTTTTGCACTGGCTGCCGAGATCTTAAATGCATCCACTGCCCATTGTAGATAGGCGTCATGGTCACGCTTTTTAAGTGGTAAGCCCTCACGAATTGCAGGTTCGTCTATTTGAATGATATTGATACCTGCATCCTGTAGGTCTGACACTTCATCACGAAGTGCAAGCGCTAACTGTTCTGCAATTTCTTTACGAGTGATATCTTCTCGCGGGAACGTCCAACATAGTATTGTCACCGGCCCCGTCAGCATGCCTTTCATCTGCTTACTGGTTAATGACTGCGCGTAGGTAGACCATTCAACCGTGATCGGCTTTTCACGTTCAATATCTGCCACAACAATGGCAGGTTTTACACAACGAGAGCCATAGCTTTGTACCCAGCCGAATTTAGTGGTTTGGAAGCCAGCCAAGTTTTCTGCAAAATACTCCACCATATCGTTACGTTCAGCTTCACCATGGACCAAGACATCAAGGTCTAACGCTTCTTGACGCTTAACAGCATCAGCGATGTGCCCTTTCAACGCTTGGTTATATTCCGTATCTGAAAGCTTACCTGTTCTATAAGCACTGCGTTGAACACGAATCTCTCCGGTTTGGGGGAATGAGCCAATGGTCGTGGTTGGTAATAATGGTAACCCAAGTACCTCTGCTTGATGGGCGGCACGCTCTGCATAAGGAGCGCTGCGTTGAGTGAGTGACGCAGTAATGCTATTGAGTCGCTCTTGCACGCGTGGTTTGTTCACATGAGTCGCCGTCTTGCGATCCTGAATGGGTTGGCTGTAGGTATCACAAGCTAGAATCGCATTATGCTCTCCGTCTAATGCACGGCCGAGCAACGCCACTTCCGTGACTTTTTGTTTAGCGAACGCAAACCAGCTTTTGACTTCATCACTCAATGCTGGCTCTAAGTCTAAATCAACCGGGCTATGTAATAGAGAACAAGAGCTCGCGACCCAAAGTCTGTCACCTAGGCGTTCTTTTACAGGCTGCAAACGCGCAAGTTGAGTGCTTAAGTCCGTACGCCAAACATTACGGCCGTTCACGACACCAGCCGACAACACCCAATGTTCTGGTAGCTTAGCAATCACCTCATCCAATTGCTCTGGTGAAGCCGATAGATCAATGTGTAAGCCATCGACATTTAATTCGACAATCTTATCGAGTGTGTCACCTACCGAATCAAAGTAAGTGGTCAGAAGGACTTTTACATCGCTGCGAATCACTTGATAAGCCAATTTGAACGCGTCGGTCCACTTGTCTTCAAGTTCAAGTGAAAGAATTGGCTCATCAATTTGTACCCATTCCACACCTTGGCTTGCCAACTTAGAAAGGATCGTTTGATAGGCTGTCAATAATCTAGGTAGCAGGGTAAGACGATCAAAACCTTCTTCCACTTCTTTGCCTAGATAGAGATAACTGAGTGGGCCAAGCAATACAGGCTTTACTTTATGCCCCGCTTTGATTGCTTCGTTCACTTCCTCAAACAACTGCGGCCAACTGACTTCAAACGCATCGTCCTTGCTGAACTCAGGCACAATGTAATGGTAATTGGTGTTAAACCATTTCGTCATGTCTGACGCCGCAGCACCTGCACAACCGCACCCCGACTGAGACTGACCGCGGCCAACTTTAAATAAAGTGTCTAGATCTGGGAATCCGTTGGCGTGACGCTTTGGTGTGTGCCCCAAGAGTAATGTGGTGGTTAAGACATGATCGTACCAAGCAAAATCGCCAGCAGTTGCAAAGCTCAGACCTGCTTCCGTTTGTGTGTTCCAGTTTTTCTCGCGCAGTCCAGCCCCGAGCTGTTTAAGTCCAGCTTGATCGATCTCTCCTCGCCAGTATTTCTCTAGTGCAAATTTGAGTTCACGTTTTTCTCCAATGCGTGGATAACCAAGAATATGCGTTGTAGTAGCCATGTCCGTATTCCTTATTCTGTGTCTGATATTGAGGTCAGTACATCGGGAATAAAATTCACCAAGATGTCTGGATGGCTAAAACTATCTCTCTCACGCATGGATTGGACAACATCCAATTATTCAACTTGTTTATTAAAAAATTTCATATTGAGCGATCTCACTCGCACTAGATTAAAACAAATAGACGTCTAGACGTTTACATATCCACTTTTTCTCGTTAAGTTAATAAAGCTCATGGCAGACACATAAGGATGAAAGGGATTCATGATAGAGTTGAAACACTTACGTACCCTCACCTCGTTAAGAGATACAGGGTCACTCACTGCGACCGCGACCGCATTGCACCTAACGCAATCCGCCCTTTCACACCAAATCAAAGACCTTGAATCTCGTATTGGCGGACAGCTATTTTTGCGAAAAACCCGCCCGGTAAAGTTCACGTCTGAAGGCGAAATCTTGCTTCGTCTCGCCGATGAAGTGTTGCCAAAACTCGCCAGAGCCGAAAACGAACTTGCCAGCCTCAAAGAAGATGTAAATGGCCGTTTGCATATGGCGATAGAATGTCACTCTTGTTTCCAATGGCTGATGCCTGCCCTTAAGGAATATCAACTCACTTGGCCAAGTGTCACGCTTGATTTCTCCTCTGGTTTTGGTTTTGAGCCGCTTCCCGCCTTACTTGCAGGTGAACTGGATTTGGTGATCACATCCGACATACAACCACGCTCTGAAGTGCACTATGAGCCACTCTTTGATTTCGAAATGCGTCTGATTACTTCCACTAGTCATCCGTTAGCCGACAAAGACATCATTGAGCCAAACGATCTGGCTGATCAAACCATGCTTTCCTACCCGGTTCAGAAGCAAAGGTTGGATGTAGTAAAACACTTCTTACAACCTGCGGGAATTGAACCTGCCAAATGGAAACAGGCAGACAATACCCTAATGCTGGTCCAAATGGTGTCGGCGGGTTTGGGCGTAGCGGCATTGCCGAATTGGGCGATATCGGAGTTTTCTCGCCAAGGGCTGATCACAAGTAAACCTTTTGGTGATGGGTTATGGCGACGCTTGTTTGCAGCAACACGAAACTCGGAAAAAGATAAGCGTTACTTGCAAGCCTTCTTTGCAACCGCACGCCAACAATGCAAAAGCCACCTTGACGGCATCAAGATGGCTTAGAATATTCGGAAAGAGAGACGAGATTAGCGTTCGTAAGATTTGAATTGATTGGTGAGTGGGTCATATTGGTAACCAAGCATATCAAGCTTGCCCACCACCGATTCCACATCCATCTCATACATGGAAACCAGTTCTTCAAAGCTGTCGCACTCTAAGCGCAGCTTTTCATTAACGATACCCAGCAAGATAATGCTGTCCCAGTTACTCACATTGCTTAAGTCCATAGCGACACTCCTCTAAAACAAGGTATTCGGCCTCAATTCTGTTGAGCACATGCGTCTTGGCGCGCTCTAAACGAATAGAGGCTGTATCTAAAGCGTAGACTTAATCTAATGATTTGAAAGTGAGCTCGATCTAAATCCCGAGCTCACCAATAGAAATTCTGACAGGAGTGTTATGCTAGAGGGCTTTCGCACCTAGCTGAAATAGACCTTGAAGGCTAGTCATCGAAGCAAGAGCAAGCAGTAGTGCCGCTGCTAACTGAACTTTGTTCGGTGCTTTATGAGTAAAGATGTGCCAGCACCAAACCACAATTGCCATGATCAGCATCGCCAGTGATGCCAAGATATGTTGCGTGACCGAGTTTAGTGTCACTTCATCCAATTGATAAGCGGAAAACAAAGTCATCACCACCAACAACATCCCCGATACCACGCCAGTCACAGGTAAAATACGGTGGAAAGCTTGCAGACGGCTACGTGCAATAACCAGAAGCAGCTGAGCAAATGCCGCACCTAAGAAGAAGATCATCAGTGCCATTGACGCTGAAGCGGCCCAATGCGGTTGTTCGAACACTTGAATACTCACATAAGCAAACGCCAGGCCGTTCGCCAAATGCAGTGCCCATAACGGACCTTTTTCACGAGTCTTTTTAGTTTGAACTTGAGAGTAGAAATAGAAGATCGCGAACACGACCATAAAAGCTTCAATACGCAATGAGGCCACTGCTAACCAAAGAATACCAATTGATGGCAACATCTTGTGCAAACGACCACGTTGACCCGGACAGATATCGCCCTTAATCAACAGCAAGGTCAACAGCGCTTGCGCGCCAAACAGCATTGGAGGAAAAGTTAACAGCAGTTGTTGAATCATGTTGAATGCAAACTCAAAAGTCATTTTGGGGTGGCGATAATAGCAAATCGCCTAGTGGCAAACCACCTAAACACAACATGGCTTTTCGTTATTACTTATGGGTAAGCATCCATTAGAGTGAAGCCAAATAACCCAGCACATCCTCTTGAGTCAGCAAGCCACGATACTCGTTTTGCGAGTCACATAAAATCCATGGGAATTTGACCCTCGCTTTAACTAAGGCTTTCACTTCTGATACCGGTAAGCTCGCATCCACTCGTTCGAACTCCGTATTCATCACTTGGTTAACCGGACGCTTCCAGATACGGTTCTCTCGTTCCGACTCCAGATCCGTCCCCATCGCGGGTGTTAAATGCAAATTGATCTGCTCCTTAGTCATCAAACCAACACAGTGCCTTTCATTGATCACAACTAAGGGCGCATCGGGGCTAAGGTTCATGTATTCAACCGCTAGTGACAAAGGCTCGCCGGGATCTAAACGCCTCACATCACGATGACTGAGTGAGAGCAGCGATTCATCATGATTTGGTTTCACCACTATCCCATCAAACAACGACTTGTGGCATTGCGGCTTATCCAATAAAACCAGAGGAACCGCTTGAGAGAATAAGTACCCTTGCATGTAATCAACACCAACGTTGGCTAGCACTTTCAATTCCTGTTCCGACTCAACGCCCTCAGCGACCACCTTTACATTGAGCTTATGGGCCAGCTCAGTCATCATCTTAACGATGTTGAATTTCGTGCTGCCTTCTTCGATGTTCTTAACAAATTTGCGGTCAATCTTGATCAGGTCAAAATGCCCTTTCTCCAAGTAAGAAAATGAGGAGTAACCAGTACCAAAATCATCTATTGCTATCTTGATGCCCTGTCCGCGCAACTCCTCCAACGCTGCCGTATGCTCTTGGTCTTGCTCAAAGTACGCCGTTTCTGTCAGTTCAATCGTAATTCGACTCGGGTCCACATCACTCTCAGAAATTAAGTCTAAAGAACTTTGCAGGACTTGGAGAGCGTCTAATTTGGTATTCAACGAGCGATTGATGGTTAAGCCAACATCTTCGCCATAAGTCTTTTGGATATGAGTTAATTGCTTCAATGCTTTCCGACAGACCACATCATCCAAGGCGGCAATCAATTCAAGATCTTCCACCATCGCAATCATTTCCTGCGTATCGTAGGTTTTATTTTGATGATAAAAACGCGCTAACGCCTCAAACTTCACCACTTTCCCACTACGAGTCTCAATAATAGGTTGGTAATAAACATCGACAAGTTGACTCTCAATTTGCGCTCTCAAAAACGCTTCAAGGTGGGAACGCTTGACCAACTCATCGTGCAATTCACTGTTATAAAAACTGAAGTAATTTTGGTCATCAGACCGAGAAGAGATCATCGCTTGCGCGGCGTGGACTAATGCATGCTTGGGGTTGTCAGTATCGTAACCCAGTACTGATATCCCGGTTTGTCCTTCAATAATGACATCATGCATACTCGAACCCAACTCACTTCTTAATTCCACAAAAAAGCCTCTCAATGCAATTTGAATCAACCTCAAAGGGCTGAGCCATTGACAACGAGGCGTTTGCAAACAGACGGCGAAAACATCTTTAGATAACTGACCCACAATACTCGCGTGGCGACTTCGCATTAAAAAATCAGCGAACCCAAGTTGCTGTTCAAGCGCCGTTTTTTCCGAGAAACAGGGGCGCAGAGCCATAACAATGCTCAAGTCTTTGTTACTGTTTTCTCGTGCTAAATTTCCAAGCTGAGTTTCAAACTCATCACGTGGAGGCAAAAAGGCAGAATATTGTTGGGTTTGCTCACCCGCTTTCTTCATCCAAAGCAGAGATGCAGAAATATCCGTCGAAACGCCAATATACAGGGTTCGACCAGACGTAAAGTTAAGACGATAAATACACAAATGGTGCGCTTGATGGTTTCCTTTTGAAGTGCGACTTAATAAGTTACCGCTCCAGTAGCCTGCTTGGTCAATCTGCTCCCACATGTCGTCGTAGAAAGCTTGGCTATGATGGTCCGAGCTAAAAATGTTGGTTTTCAAACCGATGATATCGCGATTTTCGTACCCCATCTGTTGTTCAAAAGCCCGATTACAACCCAGAATTCGAGTATCTTGGTCAGCAATCAATATCCCCACATTGGGCAAGTCAAAAATGGTTTCGAGGATTTTCGCCAATTCCTCACAGCCAGTGATCGTCAATTGAGGAATGACGGTACCTTGAACAATGTGATCATTCAGGCGTTCAAAGCTCATATCGACGTGAACGAGCATGGCCTCGTTTGACATTAAGCAACAAGACAAGTTGCCATGCCCTCCATGACGCTCTATCTGAGCAATTTTTTCTCTTGCAGCGTCCTGTTGCCCTAACAACATATGCTCCAGCAATTCATCCAACCCGCTAATCGGTTTCTTTAAACCAAATGCGGACATCATGCCCTTTTGGTCACATTCAAATTCTCGGGTCTGGATATCGTAAGACCAATCGATAACTTGAGAATGACCGGATGCGGGCTGCACTTCTCCTTGTGCAATAGACACTAATTCACTCATAACCTAGCCCCCTGTTTGTATCAGCCATGACTACGAATATTGATTACCCACGGTGTCGCCTGATTTTGCTGTATTTTTATGATTGCAAAGTGGTCAAACACCATTTGGAACGTCGATACGCTCGGTCAATATTCAAAGTCAAAATGACGTGTGCATTAGCATGCACTTAATTAAATTATAGAAAGAATTTTTGATAAGCACACTGTTGATCAACAATAAATTGTCATCGTCTACAAAGCCAATAACCATAAGGCTTTGAAGGACATAACGTAGTAAAAACCACCAGCCTAATTGCGAGTTATTTTCATCTAGCAATAAAACTTACTGAACTAAGCTTGATATGGGGACTTGGGTATAGATACCTGATTATCAAATCGCTATAATTCGCGCTCCCTGGAACAGAGAGCAAAATATGACCAACGACATTACTCCTATTCATGAGTACAAAAAATACTGGGCTGAGTGTTTTGGTACGGCACCTTTCTTGCCGACCAGCCGCAAAGAAATGGACGCCCTAGGATGGGATAGTTGTGACATTATCATTGTCACGGGTGACGCGTACGTGGACCACCCGAGCTTTGGTATGGCGATCATTGGCCGTCTTCTGGAAGCACAAGGCTTCCGTGTCGGTATCATTGCTCAACCAGAATGGAACAACAAAGATGCTTTCATGCAGCTTGGAAAGCCAAATCTGTTCTTCGGGATCACCGCGGGTAACATGGACTCGATGATCAACCGTTATACAGCGGACAAAAAGCTTCGTCACGATGATGCGTACACGCCAAACAACGAAGGCGGCAAGCGTCCAGATCGTGCAACCTTGGTGTATTCACAGCGTTGTCGTGAAGCCTACAAAGGCACGCCTATTGTTCTTGGCGGTATAGAAGCAAGTTTGCGTCGTGTGGCTCACTACGATTACTGGTCAGACAAAGTTCGTCGCTCTGTGCTGTTCGATGCGAAGGCGGACATTCTTCTTTTCGGTAACGCTGAGCGTGCCCTAGTAGAAGTCGCACATCGTCTTGCTGATGGCGAAGACATTTCGACCATGACCAACATTCGCGGTACTGCGGTTAACCTGCCAGCAGAGCCAGAAGGTTACACCGTTATCGATTCTTCTCGTATTGAGAAACCTCGTAAAGAAGCGTTCGTACCAAAGAACCCTTACGAAGTGGAAACTCAGTGCGATACCAAAAAAGAAGAGCCTGTTGCACAGCCGATCACGATTCGCCCATCACGTCATGATGCAGCGAACACAGCTGTGCGCCTACCAGCCTTCGAAAAACTGCACAACGACCGCATTCTGTATGCGCATGCAAGCCGTGTTCTGCACTTAGAAACCAACCCATATTCGGGTCGTGCTCTACTGCAACGTCATGGTGACCGTGAGCTTTGGGTAAACCAAGCGCCAATTCCTTTGACTACAGAAGAGATGGATTACGTATTCGGCCTATCGTACGCGCGTGTTCCTCACCCTATGTATGGCAAAGCAAAGATCCCTGCTTACGACATGATCAAAACTTCGGTTAACATCATGCGTGGTTGTTTTGGTGGCTGTTCTTTCTGTTCGATTACTGAGCACGAAGGCCGTATCATTCAAAACCGTTCACAAGAATCCATCATCAATGAGTTGGAAGAAATCCGCGACAAAGTGCCTGGCTTTACCGGTACAATTTCTGACTTGGGTGGTCCAACGGCAAACATGTACCGTCTTGGCTGTAGCGATCCAAAAGCAGAAGCAAACTGTCGTCGCCCTTCTTGTGTGTTCCCGGGTATCTGTAACAAGCTAAACACGGACCATAAGCACACCATCGACCTTTACCGTGCAGCGCGTAAAGTAGAGGGCGTGAAGAAAGTTATGATCGCATCCGGCGTACGTTACGACCTTGCGATTGAATCACCAGAATACGTGAAAGAGCTTGTGACTCACCACGTAGGCGGTTACCTGAAGATTGCTCCTGAGCATACCGAGAAAGGTCCACTGGATCTGATGATGAAGCCGGGCATGGGCACTTACGACCGCTTTAAAGAGATGTTTGAGAAGTACAGCGCGGAAGCAGGTAAAAAACAATACCTGATCCCTTACTTCATCTCGGCGCACCCAGGTACAGAAGACGAAGACATGCTGAACTTGGCATTATGGTTGAAGAAGAACAACTTCGAGTGCGACCAAGTACAGAACTTCTACCCATCGCCAATGTGTAACGCTACGTCGATGTACTACTCAGAGACTAACCCTCTAAAACGCGTGAAGTACAAACAACGTGAAGATGTGCCAGTAGCGAAAGGTGAACGTCAGCGTCGCCTACACAAAGCCCTACTTCGCTACCACGATCCAGCGAACTGGCCAATGATCCGCGAAGCACTGATCAACATGGGCAAGAAGCACCTGATTGGTGATAAACCAAACTGTCTGGTTCCGGCAGAAGACATTGATGCGCAAACACCAGCACAACGTCGTAAGTCTGGTCGTCACGGTGCAAACCGCTTTGCGACCAAACACACCAAGAACCAACCGGGCTTCGGTGGTCACTTGAATAAACGCTCTGAAGGTGGCTCTCGCGACGGCAAGCCATCTGGTAACCGCAACGGTTCAGGTAAAGCGCAAGGTGGTCAAAACGGCCAAGGTCGTGGCAACCAAAACGGCCAGCGTCCTAATACGGGATCACGTCCTGGTAGCAACAACCAAAACCGTTCAAACGGTGCGGGATCACAAGGTCAAGGTCGTCCTCAAGGTCAAGGCAAACCAGCGGGTCAACGCAAACCTAAACGCCGTTAATTCAATAGAGCTTGAACAGTAAACTTGAATAGAAAAAAGGGCTTCAGAGGTAACTCTGAAGCCCTTTTGTTTTGTCTTTCGTTTGTGACTATCACTGCCATGCCATTAAGAACTGCACACTAGAAACCACCCCCTCAGAGAACCGCCTTTCTAGAGCATCCGATTATCCCTTTCTATAATCGGATTAAGGTAAGCGAGCACGTGATATCTGGTCATGTATATGAGCGCAGGAATACAAATTACTGAATTGACGCAACATTGACATAATTGATCTAAATCAATTTTACTGTGTGTCGCATAATTAAAACAGGAAGTCTAAGTATGTCAAACAAGAACTATGTAACCACCTTAATGCTATTGTGCGCCTTTGCCTCAAGTGCGAATGCGGAAAGCAAAGATGACATTGATAACATTAAAAACAAAATTGGCGATATCCAAGATAGCCTCTCTCAATCGCAAGACACCATGCAATTCGTGAGATCGGTTTCTGGGTCAACCTTTGTGCCGGAACCAAAACACAGTAAAGATATGCCTTCTTACAGTTACTTCACGATAGAGAGCTACGACATATTCAGCAGCCCTTCTGGCAAGCGTATGATTCAAGCCGTTATCACCAACAACTCAGGCGGTGGTATTAAGCTCAAGACATCTCAAATCAAAGCGTACTTTGGTGGCCAAGTGTACTTATCCCCTTCTTCGATTGAGCAGGGCGATAAATTCGCTCAAGGAGAAACGAAGTCCGTCACTTTGCATTTTGGTGAGAATAGCGCTTCTATCCTTGGTTTAATGACCAGAAACTACTAAGCGATTTTGGGGCTAAAGCTCCCCTACAGCAATCGATGGTAATTAAACTGATGCTCTAAACTTCATATTCCCTTTTAAAGCCATCAGCTTCCCCAAAAATCACCCTAGAAACAGATACAAGTGAGGCTCCAGTGGTAACTCTGGGGTCTTTTTGTTTTGTATGCAGCTCTCAACAGTCCCTATCACAACTCACAATTAGGCTCTAAGTCCCCCTTAAGCCCTATCGATACAAAAAATGGTATACGCCAAC
This sequence comes from Vibrio sp. CUB2, assembly GCF_001557945.1. Lineage (NCBI taxonomy): Bacteria > Pseudomonadati > Pseudomonadota > Gammaproteobacteria > Vibrionales > Vibrionaceae > Vibrio > Vibrio sp. CUB2. The sequence continues at coordinate 125,793 of NZ_LNRB01000012.1, forward strand.
CAACTTATTGGAAAAACAAACAACTTTTTGGTTAAAGCAGAATCACGCAAGAAATAACCCACTGATTCTTAGTCGTTTTATTTTGGTGCGATATTTGCCTAATGGAGTAAAACTCTTAAACATAGGCTGACGATGAGTAATCCACTTCCTCCAAAAACTTCGATGTTTTGGCACGACAACAGCTATACCCACGAAGAAGCTGTTCAGGCATTTGAAAGCGATGGCACGTTGAAATCTCTGAATACCGTTCCAACCACCGCATCCGATGATATGGCTGGCTCGCCTCCAGAGCGCAGCATGTTTTGGGAGGGAGAAACAAAAAAAATCGATCCGCCACCGCCGTCTGAACCAGAACCTCTCAATTTAAAAACCGAGAAAGAACCAACGGAGGCTTTACCGGCACACTTCATCCCTGTTCGCTACGCGATCGATCAGCTAGAAACAGAAGAAACACAACCTTTTGGTTTGCCTGACGAATGGAAAGGCCAAGGCCCAGCCAAACTCAATACCGTTGGCTACACCTTGCGTCAGCTTCGCGATGGTTGGTTGTATGTCTATGATGCCATCAACAAAAGCCTAGACGAATACGAAATCAAAGGAACGCAATTCACGCTCTACAAGCTGGGAGAGTCGGAAAGCCCAGAATCCGAACAGCGTGGTACCCCAGAAGGCGCAAAACCTTTTCTTACTTACGAAGATGGGAGCGTGCTGTCGATTTGTTACTCTGAACACCGTTGGACATGGAACATGTTCATGCGCGTCCTTAACAATCCGAGTAATCATATCGATCGTATGCAGACTGTTGTTCTGTCTGCAAACGAGAATCAGCACAACATTGCACCAATCGATAAGTTAACTCAAGTGGCTGATATTGAATCTTCTGCAGTCGATGATGGACGCTTTGCAGATTCTGGCATCGCGACCAAAGCTGATGAAGATGGTTCCGTCTTTAAACCTGTCGCAGCCGAGAGTGACTTAACCTCTGCGATTCCAGAAGAAGAGTCGGGCTACTTCGTCGCGATAAAAGATTACGCCGCAGACATTCAAGATATGTCGCTGCATTTTGTTGGCGCTGCAAGTCCCTACCGCCTTTTCATTGACCAGTTTTCAAACCAGTGGAACTTGATGCAGACCGCCATGCAACTGTGCATGTTCGGGGCAAGTGACAATATAGACATGCCCACAGGAGTAAAGCGCAAAAACCAAGAGCTTGAATTCTATATGGACATGGCGGATTACTATGACAACTCAGCAATGGTTGACCTTACCAGTGAATCTCAAGCAGCTATCATCAAAGGAATGCCATCTTCATTTTCCCAGCAAGCTATCGATGATTACCAAAAATCCACTTCAGAAATAGCAGAGGCCATACAGAAGAAATATGGCATTTCAGCAAACCGATTTGGTAAATACGAACAATGGATAGCGACTGAACGCTGGCGTAAGCAACTCAACTGGAAACAAATGCTGAGCGAAATGCAAGAGCTGTCAGAACAAAAAGAAATCATGCTAGCCGAAGTTGTCTCGGTAAAAAGCGACTTTATCGCTGTAATGGAATCTTTGACACCGCATCATCTCGAGAGAACCTTCGACCTATATAGTGAAGACACACAATACAGCTTGTATCAACTTCATAAGCAAGCCGTTGAGTCATTTACTTTGGTGGTGCAAGAAGAAGACCGCCAATGGGCTGAAAGCCAATGGGATAAACCAACCAGTTTATTTGCACTTTACACTTCTGGGTTTAGTCGTAGCTTGTTTAAAGAAGTTGAGAAATTGATACCTCAAAAAGTTGTAAATCCAATAGGTGAAGCAAACGTCGCTATAAATGACTCGGAAACTGAAAGCGCAAACATTGAAAGCTCAGACAACCAATTTATGGATTATGTTTCGGCGGCCAGTAACCGACTGAGCATGTACTCAAAAATACTGGACTTTATCTCTAACCCAAATACTGCAGAAACAGCGTTCTTAAAAGACATAGCGCAAGGGTTCAAAGAGTTAGATGCGGTATTTAGAGCAACAAATAGTGCCTTATTAAGAGGGGGAATAGAACTTGCGGTTAGTTTCAGTTCTCATACATCTCTCATGATAATGTCTTTGCTATCGGAAAAACTTACTCTCGATAGTTTCCGCATAAGAGCCGTATTTTTAGAACGTTTATCGCTCGATACCGCAATAAAAGTAAATAAAAAATATCCACAGAATTTCGGCTCTTGGAAGTCCAACTATGACAAGAGGCTAGCCGCGTCAAACAAAAATAGGAAAGTACTCGCCGCCTTTAACAAAGGAGACAATACGATATCCAACCAGCAATACAAGCTAGCCTTGAGACAACAACGTCATCTTCAAAAAAGTTTAGCCGTTGCAACATTTGAGTACCCTCAATATATAGAATTTTCAGATGATGTAGTTAGGGCAACAATCGAACTACGAAAAAACATCTGGCACAACAAGGTCGACAACCTTCACAAGCTATTTGAAGATGTGGGTGGTTTTGGCTTTCTCGCTTTAGTTTTTAACTGTATTGCCCTTGCAGATGCGATGAACAGTATTCAAGAGACTGGGCTAATGTCTCAAGATGATTTCTTGGACATTCAACAAAAGCTTTTTTATACAGCTGGTGCTTGGACAGGTATTCGTACAAGTAAGTTATGGGATAGTGTGAAGGGTGACCCTAAGTTAAGAGCCCGTTCATACAAAGTATTAAAGGAGTTAGTGAGTCAAAACGTCGAAGGTTTTGAAAACTTGATCCTTGATGACTTAAAGCTATTCAATAAATGGCTCGCGATTACAGGGGCTTTAGGAGCATTAGCTTCAGGCATTGAGGCTTACCGTTCTTGGCAGAGTGCTGATGAGGTTTATGGTCTTGAAAAATACCTGCATGTAACAAATACCCTAGTATTAACAGCAATGTCTGCTGTCGGCATGTTCCAAGCATACGGGGGCTTAACAGGACAATTTGCACTAAACTTGACCTTTGGTGGGCCTGTAACGGCAGCTTTGGTAATTCTTACAGTCACATACCTAGCCATCAATTATATGCTGAATAAAATGAAACAAGATGATTACCAAAGATGGTTAGATAAACTGCCTTGGGGTTATCACCCGACTCGCACTCAGTGGAGCCAATCTGCGAGCTTGCCTGAAAGAGAAAAGCATAATTCAGCATTAGTGCAACAAGCGCTGTTTGACTTACAATCGATTATTCAGCAGCCTACGGTATACCATCAACCTATTGAAAAAGTACAAGCTTACCCAGGTTACACACATCGTGAGTTAATCGGTTTGGAAGTGCATATTCAACTGCCAAGGCGTGCTGCAACGAATGGTATTACGTTGAGAACTAACAGCAAGGCAACAGAAGATGATTTGACGTCAGGCTCGTGGCATCAAAACGTAGATTTAGTCACGCTACAAACTCAAGACCAAGCGAGCAAAGAATCACTGGTGTACAAGGTAACATTGCCAATTGAAGAAGCAGACCATTACCTTGCCATGCAAGTAGTTTACGATATGGAAGATGATGCCCCTGCTAAGCGTGAGTATTGGTTCCAAAACGGCATAAAACAAAGTGCAACTTATGGCATTATTTCAGACAATATCAAACAAGGCATCATTAAAAAAACACTCACCCCCGCTGTTGGCACATTAGGTTTTCAGGAGTAACCCTTGGCATATTCACCGTTTTATATCACCCCAGAAGAATTGGCGGTTTATCAAGAAGCGCAAGAGCAAGAGATTCTCACAGGGGACAATTTAACAACATGGCATAAGTATGATGTAGAAGAGCCATTTCGCTACCATTACAAGTTAACGGCTTTACCATTTATGAGCTTCCTATTTGTGATAGTATTTTTGACACACTCAAGTGATACGCTCGTCGTAACCTTTTTCGGTCTTATCTTGTCAGCGATGATGGCTGGAATCTTTTACCTTACGATCGGCCTCGATTATCGCTATGACTACATTTTTTCAGACAAAGGCTTTGTGATGAAAAAACGTCGCAATATGCCTAAATGGGTAAATACGGCTACGCAAGCTGTTGGCTGGATTGGCGCTGTGGTGTGTGTGGTGATGGTAGCACTGGTTGGTCCGATGGCATTAACGGGAGCAGGTGCCTTTATTTTGCTTTCATTTGGTATGTTAAAACGCAAGCCTGATGAAACAACAGAAGTGAGGGTTGGAGAGCGAGAAGGTTGGCTCTTTGCTGATTACAATAAGAAAAGAAAAGTAATTAAGTTCTTTTTTAAGTATGACAGGTGCGAATACCAAGATACTGCTCAGGAGATTACTTTTCGCTCACAGGGGCGATTCTATAGTTACATTTTCTTTAAAAATGAAGCGGACTTAGAATCCATGGTCACGCAACTTTCAAATATCTACAAACTGGATTGTAAAGAGGTCAATGATCATAAAAAGCTGTTTGAAGCGAAGCCTGAACCTAGACTTTTTACGACCCCTGCTTGTTATCGAGAATACCCTACCAATGAAGTGTTTGATTTAAGGGATTCGAAAGCGCCACTCCCAGAATGTAAATACCTCTACAACGGAAAATGGCAAACGGGATCAGAAATCGAACGCTTAAAAGCAGCTGGTGAACAGCAAGCTACTCCCGCTTCATAGTTCACTGCAAGCATTAAGAAAGGGCTACAGAGATAACTCTGGAGCCCTTTTGTTTTGTCTGAATTTTACCTTGGGTTACTAATCTATTTCGCTACGTTACCCGCAACGTTTAGAGCATCCCAAGTACGTGCAAATGGTGGTGCGTAGCAGAAGTCCATGTAGCCTAGTTGCTGTGTGGTCATCTTCGCAGTGATAGCAACGGCTAGCGCGTTGATTCGGCCTACTGCGCCTTTCTTGCCAACGATTTCGCCACCAAGCAGCGCATTGGTTTCTGGGTGGTAAACCAGCTTCACTTTAATGTCTTCTTGGCCTGGGTAGTAGTCGGTTTGGTTCTTATCTGAAATGGTTGAAACCTTCACTTCCAAACCGTGTTCTTTAGCTAGAAGTTCCGATACGCCTGTACATGCCAGTTCGTAATCTAACACTTTCAAGCAAGACGAGCCCAAGAAACCACTCATGTAAGTGTCTTTGCCAGCAAGTTTGTCAGCCATCATGCGCGCTTGCTTGTTCGCTGTGGTTGCCAGTGGAACATACACTGATTTGCCTAGCGCCATGTGGTGAACCACTGCACAGTCGCCAGCAGCGTAAATGTGTGCATCTTCTGTTGCGCCAAACTCATCCACTAACAATGCGCCGTTCGCTGCTTTTGGTAACTCGAACGCTTCTGAGTTTGGTTTAAAGCCAAGTGACATGATCACAACGTCTGCTTCAACATTGCCGTTGTCGGTTTCTACGATGTAACCGCCCTGCTCTGCGTCGCGAATGGCTGATACGCTGCAACCGGTTTTAAGCTCAGCGCCAGATTCACGAATCGCGCCTTCTACCACTTCAATCATTTCAGGGCTGAACTGACGGCTCATCACGTGCTGTTCGCGCTCAATGATGGTGACGTGTTTACCTAGTAGGTGCGCTGCATCGAACACTTCTAGGCCGATAAAGCCGCCGCCGATAACACAAACGCGTTGTTTGTTGCTGTCCTTAAGCGCTTCTTTTACTGCCAAGCCATCTTCCATGCTGGTTAGCGTGTATACGTGCTCTGGGTTGAACTCGCCAAACGATGGCACGATTGGACGCGCGCCCGTGGCAATCACCAACATATCGTAATCGATAGTGCTTTCTTCACCTTGGTGACGAACTTTAATCTGCTTTTCAGTGCGGTCTAGTGCCACCATTTCAGTTTCAATGCGCACGTCTAAACCAGATTTAATCGCTTGTTCTGGCGTACGAGAAATCATGCGCTCAGTGTCATCAAACATACCACCAGCAAAGTAAGGTAAACCACACGCACCGAACGAGATGTAATCGCGCTTATCCAGCACAATCACTTCATCTGATGGCTGATTACGTTTGTATTTCGCTGCGAAACTCATACCTGCAGCGCTACCGCCTACGACAACAACTTTCATATTTATTACCTAAATAACCTGAACTCAGGAAAAACGGAGAGCACCCGCGTTGGGTGCTCTTTATTAAGTTTGGAAATTACACTGCTGCTTCTTTTGTTACTGTTGCAGTAACGTCAGCATTGTATTGCTCAGTGTTTAGTGAGCCATTCTTCTTCGCGGTTAGTACACCTGACAACATTGAGCCAGAGATGTTAAGCGCGGTACGAGCCATGTCGATAAGCGCTTCGATAGAAACCAGAATCGCCACAACCGTAATGTCTAGACCCATGATCGTTAGTACCGCTACTGCTGCGAACGTTGCACCGCCACCAACACCTGCGATACCGAATGAAGCAATCGCGATGACAGCAATCAGTTGTAGGATGAAGCCTAGGTCAACTGGCATGCCCATTACTTGTGCCGCCATGATAGCTAGCATTGCTGGGTAGATACCCGCACAACCGTTCTGACCGATACTGGTACCGAATGTTGCTGACATGTTTGCTGTTTCTTCGTCCACACCTAGACGTTGAGTTTGAGTTTCAACGTTTAGTGGGATTGCCGCCATGCTGGAGCGAGAACCGAAGCCAAATACTAGCACTGGCCAGATTTTCTTCATGAACTTCGCAGGAGACAGACCGAACATAGACACCATCACGAAGTGGATAGCGAACATTACACCGATTGCCACGTAGCTTGCTAGTAGGAAGCGACCCATTTCTGCTAGTGCGAACAAATCGTTTGTCATCATGAACGTGGTCATCAGAGCGAATACACCGTAAGGCGTCAGCTTCAGAATCTCACGTACCATTGAAAGTACGACTTCTTTTGCAGAGTTGATGAAATCAACGAAGTTTTGCACTTTCTCAGGCTTACGGTTTTTCACTTGCAGGATACAGTAACCAAGGAACATACCGAACAATACCGTTGATAGCGTCGACGTACGTTGAGAGCCCGTTAGCATGTCAAAGATGTTGGTTGGGATTATAGACAGTGCCATACCTGACAGACCGCTACTCGCCATCGCATCTTGTGTTGCAATCAGAGAGTCACCACGTGCTTCGATAGCGCTGTTAGTGCCGATAGTGCTGACTAGCGCGTTAGCATCGATACCGAATAGGTAAATACTTGCGATGCCCACTGCCGCAGAGATTGCACAAGTGAAAAGTAGAATACCGATGATTTTTGGTGCGATGCGCGATAGTGCACCACCGCCTTCTACGTTCATGATCGAAGAGATCATCGCCACAAATACTAGTGGGATTACTATCATTTGTAGAAGCTTGATGTAGCCTTTACCGAATACAGAAATCAGTTCAGCAAAACCTGCCGTTGCAACGTTGCCTACACCGAATACGAGCTGAATTGCACCGCCGAATAACAGGCCAGCAGCAAGCGCACTCAGTACGCGGAAGTTAAAGCTTTTCTTTTGTTTTTTGAAGTTCGCAAGTAATGCGTAGAACCCAAAGAACAGGATGCTCAATCCAATAAATGAAACGCTCATGAGAATCTCCTATTGATACCCATTTATGTCCGAAAATCGGTTACTTTTTGTATGCAATGGCTTCAACTTCAACCAATGCGTCTTTTGGTAGTCTTGCTGCTTCAACGCAAGAGCGAGCTGGTGCGTTTTCTGTACCAAATACCTCTGTGTACACTTCGTTAAATGCGGCGAAGTTTTCCATGTCTGATAGGAAGCATGTCGTCTTCAATACTGTGTCTAGACCCGCACCGCTTGCTTCTAGAACCGCTTTTAAGTTTTCTAGAGACTGACGAGCTTGCTCTTTGATGCCGCCTTCAACAAACTGCATGGTTTCTGGAACCAGTGGTAGTTGGCCTGATGTGTAAACCATGTCGCCGTAAGATGTACCTTGAGAGTAAGGACCGATAGCGGCAGGTGCTTGTTCAGTGGCAATGATCTGTTTCACGATATAACTCCTAAGTTATTAGTTTTATTCTGATTTAAATTCACGGATAAACTTGTAAACCGCCTGACGGCTGATCCCAAGTTGCTCTGATACTTGTGTGGTCGTCTCTTTTAGCTCAAATACACCGTTATCAAACAAACAACGAATGATGGCTTTGTTACGACCTTTTACGGAAACCGTCTCGTCTTGATCCACCTCTTTCATAGCAGCGCTCAATGCCTGCTTAATGACATCATTCGCGTTATTGCTGAAGGTTTCACTGACCAAGGTTTGCGATACGTGACACTGTGGCATCAGCGTCTTGACGATTTCTGGGAATGGGAAAGATAAGTTCATGTTGATGCACAGCATGCCAATTGGCTTTTGCTCTGGGCCAGCCAAAATGCACGTGGTCGATTTCAGTAGCGAGCCGTCGGCAGCATTGGTGAAATAGCTCTTCGGAGAAACTTCGCCCGTTTTCTCGAATGTGCTCCACATACGTAAGCCCAAATCGGTGATTGGCGAGCCAATTTCACGCCCGGTATGATGACCATTCACGATCTTCACGACTGAATTTTCTAGGCTTTCAAATGAATGAATAACCACTTCACAGTACGGTCCGATCAAATCGGCAATCGTGTCTGCTAAACGAAAGTAGTTGCTTAAACATTCTCTGTCTTCGTCGGTGAATCGAACTTGCTTTACACTCATCATTTCGGTTTACATTTTTGAACTCAATGACTGCAAACTACTCCTTTCGGGTGAGTTCAGCAATACAGAGTAAACTTCTGTAAACCTAAAAAATGCGCTTAAAACACCGACAAATTACGAAGAATTGATCGAAATCACGCACAATAGTTGAACAAGATCACCAAAAACATATGAGTCAGGTTTAATTCCTTAAACCACATCAAAGTTTAAATATTTAAAATCAAAGATTGCGTTTTTGAACACTTTAATGATCTAGAACAAGTTCCAAAACCCAGTAAAAACCGCATACGGTAATAATCAATTTGAAGCGCAACTTGATTTATAAAATCGACGGCAATTACAGCGCTCTCAAAAAGACATTAGATGAATAAAACATCACCATGCACACATCACTTAATTCCGTTCCATGCCTATAAGACGAAGTCATTTTCAAAAAGACGCAACGAAAGAAGAAAAAGTTGAATTGAATACCTTGGGTTAGTGTTATTGGCACGAACAAAAAAGCCGAGCGCATAATGCACTCGGCTTGTAAGGGAGACTCAATAAAAGAGACGATTAAGACAGCTTGAACTTACTCAGCTCGCCGTGAAGATCGCTGGCTTTTACCGTCAACTCATTACTAATTTCAACTGAAGAAGTCATCGTATCCATCACCTCTACCGCCGTGTCGTTGATGATCACGACGTTACGGTTAATCTCTTCCGATACTGAGCTTTGCTCTTCTGCTGCCGAAGCAATTTGGTTGTTCATGTCATTGATGACTTCAATCGCTTGGTTGATTTCAGACAGAGCCAAATGCGCTGCTTGAGTCTCGCCCTTAGTATCGATGGCTTGTTTTTGGCTTTGCTCCATCAGCACTACGATAGATTGCGTCTCTTGCTCTAGTCGAGCCAGCATAGCGCGGATTTCTTCTGTCGAACCTTGAGTACGATTTGCCAGATTACGAACTTCATCGGCAACGACTGCAAAGCCTCGGCCTGCCTCACCTGCGCGAGCCGCTTCAATTGCAGCGTTAAGAGCCAATAGATTGGTTTGTTCTGCAATGCCACCGATCTCGCTCAGAATGCCTTGAATCGCCGTGCTGGAATCGACCAAGTTCTGTGTTTGTTGCTGCGCATCGTTCACTTGCATTGCCAAGCTATCTACCGCATTTGCAGCATTATCCATGCGTGTCATGCCGTTCAAGCTGTTGCTTTGTACTTGGCTTGCAGCTGCTGCCGCTTGAACCGCTGAGTTCGCGACCTCTTGCGCTGTGGCACTCATTTCATTGATTGCGGTTGCTAGCGAGTTCACCTCATTTACTTGAGCATTCAATTGGTCACGAGAAGCCGCAGCACGTGTTTGGCCTTCTGTGGCGTTCTTATCGACTTGATCTGCCGTTGCCATCACAGTCAGCAGCATCTCTTGCATACGTGATAAGAAGGTGTTGAACCAATGCGCCAGTTGCGCGGTTTCATCTTTGCCTTTCACTTCAATACGGTAAGTCAGATCACCCTCACCTTGTGCAGCGTCTTTGAAACGTTCAACCAAGTTGTTCAGAACTTTACCAAGCGAGCTTGCAATAAATGCCATTGCAGCAATGCCTAGAAGAGCAGCGATGATCCCCGCCCAGATACCTTTTTCAAGCGCTTCTGAATTCTGGTCATCACTCCATTGTTGGTAGTCGTCGACGCTTTTTGTAAGGTGGTTGCTGGGAACCGACACCATGACTACCCACGGTGCATCACTCGTATCGATAGCCGTGATCGCGTATTCATCACCACCAAAAGTCACCAAACCTGCGCCATCACGTTTTGCAATAGACTGAATGTTTGACCATTCTGCAGCAAGCTCAGACGATACTTTCTTACCAACCATATCGGCAGCACGGCTGTTCGCGAGCGTAATGCCTTTCCAAGACGTGATAAGGATTTTGCCTTCGCCATCAAACAAGTTATGCGCAAAACGTTCACTCTGGCTTTGCAGCTCATGCAGCGACAAATCGAAGCCCAAAGAACCGATGATTTTGCCATCCTGCTTAATGGGTTGGCTGATGGTCGTGATCAGCTCTTGTTTGCCTCTTACTGGATAGAAGTAAGGCTCCATGACAAACGTCTTGCCCGTTTCGTAAGGCATAAGGTGCCAATCATCTTTGCGCTCGCCATTGCTGTTGAGTTCTGTATTGCTGAAGCTTTCCATGGCGACCGCATCAAAACTATCGTGCTCGTTCGGCGAGAAAAACGGCGCAAGATAACCTTGGCTGTTAAACCCATCTTCTGCGTTGAACGTCACTTGCTGTGGCCATGTTTTATCTTGCCAAACCATGTAGCCAGCAAATACGGCTTTATTCTGAGCCTCTAGCGCGGCAGTAAACTGTTTAACAATAAGGTCTGCGCTTGCGTTACGTTCTGCGCTTAACTCAATAATAGAGCGCGCTTGCTTTAGGTTTGCCAAAACAGGATCAAGCTGGTTAGCGATATTCAAACCTTGCTGAATCGCAGTATTTTGCAGATCTGTGTTGGTCGCATCGGTCAATTGCGCTTTCACTTTTTCGTTAATTTGCTTGTTCACATCCGTGAAAGCGTTGGTGGTCATGCCCATTGCAATCAACAAAGTGAAAGCCATTGCTCCACCCGCACTCACTGCAATTCGCGTACGTATACTGTTAAACATATTAGCCTCTATGACTGATGATAAATTGGCGTTAGCTTTTGAAATTTCGTGGATTTTAAACAACAGAAGTGAATAGAAGACGCCAAAATATGAACAGAAAGAGAACAGAAAGATCTACATTATTAACAGAGTTACGGCGGAGAGCGGTTTTATATTTTCTAAGCATGAGCCGCACAATAAATAAAGTGCATCAGAAGAAAGCCTAAGCTCTTGTATTTATAGAACTTAACCCTTAATAATAAAATGGTTTTTATATGAAAATAGAGAGATATCAGAGCGCATGGATAGAAAGAGACAGATTACTCAATACGTGATATAGGTCACACTAAAATTTCATCCATCCCCCTGTTTTAAATGGAATTATCGTCACTCTCGACAACTCATCCTACTTACCCTTGGCGAAACACCCATTTTGCACTGAGCAAATAATTGCTCACCATGCCTGCCAATATGCCTAAGATCAAAGCCAAATAGACCATCACTCCTTGCGTTCCTAACGAGAGCGTTACGCCTTTGAACACAATAAAGTTCGGCAAAGCACTGATACAAGCACTCGCCATAAATTTTTGCCATTGAGCGAAAGGGTTGGTTTTTTCTGCTTGAGAGAAAGTCAGCCAGCGATTGCCAAGCCAAGTCGTAGTTGCTGCAAACAAAAATGCTATCCCACGAGCCAGCATCAGCTCCAGACCAAACCAATGGAACAACACAGAAAAGATAAGGGTGTCGACCATAAAGCCGACACCACCTACTAGAGCAAACCTTGTTAACGAAGCAAACCTTTCCAGCGAAGCAAATTTTGGTAATTTGCGCATTCCGTTATCCAACCACACAGGTGTAGAGTGAACGTTTCGATTTTGCTGTGAACTCGTTGGTACAACTCAACGCATTTTCATGAATCATGCTATCCACTTGCTGCGATTTACCAATCAGGTGGAACTTCTTCAAGTTGTTCAAATCATTCTTATCTTCAAGCTTTTTCGCCTGACCATGGCTATAGAATTGACCTGAGAACGGACGCTTACCAATATAAAAGACCGGAGCGTTGTCATTAATTTGCGCAAAGATCACGCGGTCGCTGCGACTGTCTGCTTTGCCCATATTCAAAACCAACATAGCAATCATAAGCAAAGCTGGTAACACCGCCGCCGTTCCGGTCAACCATTTGAAATCGTGTTTATCCACCAGCATCGCAATCAAAATACCCAACGCAGGCACACCCGGCAGTACATAAGCAGGCAAAATATTCCCAGCCATGGTGAACAAGATCATTGGGGAAATCAGCCAACACATCAGGAAGCTAAATAGACCTTGATGATCGGTTTCAATGGCTTTGAGTGCCTTACGACGTTTCCACGCCAAGATAGGCAATACGATTGACCAAGGCGCTGCCGATTGCAGCCAGAATACCCAGATCATCCCACGTGGTTGATCATGAGCAGAGCCATACAGATCCCCTTCCCAACCGCTGACAACAAAACGCTTAAAGTGCTCGCCAACAATGAAGTAATCAATAAATCCAGGCGTCGCTATTTCAGCCATGATGTACCAAGGTAGAGCAATCGCCAGCATGAGCGCCAAACCCGATACAATTGGAAAACGCTGCCACAAGGCTTTGAAGGCACCAAAGAAACCATGCTGAATCACAAGCCAAGGAAACACTGCGATGCCCATGATCACGATCGCCACTGGACCTTTCGCTAACAACCCGCAAGCCAAGCCAAAGAAACCAAGGTAACCCCACAATCGGCTATGTTTGTCTTTGCCGAGCCAACAATAGTAAAAACCAACCATCGCCATGGTCATTGCCAACGTCAGTGCCATGTCCGTCATCACAGCGCCCGCTGCAATGGAAAAGATGCCACACGTTGCCAACACCAACGCTGCTATTACGGCATTAAACCCTGCGCGATGCGCCATGAAAGCAACAAAAACAATCGTCGCAACACCCGCTAACCAATGCGGCGCGCGCACTGCAAATTCATTCAATCCAAACAGCTCAATGCCGTAAGCACTCATCCACGTGAACAGAGGAGGCTTCCCCCAAAAAGGCACGCCGTAATCAAACTGTGGGGTAAGCCAATTGCCGGTTTCCACCATTAAACGCGCCATTTCGCCGTAGCGGGCTTCTGTGGTATCCATCAAAGGGTAAGCGGCAAGTGAAATAAGACGGAGTAAAAGAGCAAACGCCAACAACAACCACAGATGGGTTTTATTAATACTCATGATTACGCAGTTTCTCCCAGTTTAAACTTCATAGTTTGGGTGGATTGATGTTTTGCAGGCTGCTCGTAAACAGACTGAACAAGATAAAGAGGACGTTGCTTGGTCTCGACAAAAATGCGGCCAATGTATTCGCCCAAAAGGCCAATCGACAGCAGTTGCACACCGCCCAATGCAAGTTGGACGACCATCATGGATGGGTAGCCAGTGACAGGCTCACCAAACACTACGGTTTTCATCACGATGAATGCGCCATAGATAAAGGCACTGAACGCCACTAACGCACCGGCAAGCGTCGCTAAGCGCAATGGGCGAATGGAAAACGAGGTAATACCGTCCATTGCAAGGCCAATCAGCTTGAGATAGTTCCATTTGGTTTCACCACAAAAACGAGCGTCGCGCTCAAACTGAAGCGTCACTTGCTTAAAACCCGGCCAAGAAAAAATGCCTTTCATGTATCGGTTACGCTCTGGCAGCGCATTGATGTGTTTAACCACTTTTGCGCTCAGTAGACGGAAATCGCCCACGTTCTCCGGCACATCCAATTTCGCCATGCTATTAAGCACTTTGTAAAAGCAAGCGGCCGAGAAGCGTTTGAACCAGGTTTCGCCGTGGCGTTCACTGCGCTGCATATTCACCACGTCATACCCTTCACGCCATTTTGATACCATTTGCGGGATCAACTCCGGCGGGTCTTGCAAGTCAGCATCAATCACGATCACCGCTTCACCTTGGCAGTGTTCCAGACCCGCACTCATGGCGGACTCTTTGCCGAAGTTACGGCTTAATGCAATACAACGAACGTCGCTAGAAGATTGAGAAAAGTTTTGCGCGATCATTAAGCTGTCGTCTTTGCTGCCGTCGTCGACATAGACGATTTCGCAGCGTTCTGGCATTTCATCCAAAACGGCGGCTAAACGACGATGAAATTCAGGCAAGACTTCTTGCTCGTTAAAGAATGGCACCACAACAGACAAAACTGTTTTAGGCTCAGTGTGTTGGCTCACCTTTGAAAAGGTTGCAGCGTGAATGTTGAAGGTTGACATGCTACTCTTCCACTAAATCCGATGAATGAATCTAGTCTACAAACATCAATGTGAAAGAGATGTTGTTGACATCTTTTTCACGTTCTTAGTGAATAATGTTCGGTTAAGACGAAGTCTTATTTTCGAAAACCCGCCCACTTGGAGAGAAATACATGAAACGCGTACTTTTAGTCGAAGATAATCGAGAAATCGCAGGCATGCTGTTCGATTATTTTGAGTGTGCAGGTATGGAACTCGATTATGCAGACAACGGCGAGCTCGGCCTGAAACTGGCGATGGAAAACACCTTCGACATCATCTTGCTCGACCTCATGCTGCCACGCATGGATGGCCTGACCATGTGTAATAAACTTCGCGACTCGGGCAACAACACACCGGTACTTATGCTCACTGCACTCGATAGCCGCGACGATATGCTCAAAGGCTTCCAACACGGTGCGGATGACTATCTGACCAAGCCTTTCGATCTTGATATTCTTGAAGCACGCATGATGGCGCTGATCCGCCGTTACCGTGGCACTGTCGCGTCGAGCAAGTTGGAATATGGCGAAGTCTCTATCGACCAAAAAACGCGTAAAGCTTACCGCCAAGATAAACTGCTGGCGCTAAACCCCACCACTTACACCATTCTGGAAATGCTTGTGAAAAGCGCGCCAGACGTAGTGACACGTGAAGAAATCGCCTTCCAACTTTGGCAAGAGAACGAGCCGAACAACGACGTTCTGCGCAGCCACATTTACCAACTGCGTAACCAACTCGATAAGCCATTTGAACAACATTTGTTAATCACCGTACCGAAAGTTGGCTTCCGCTTGGAGACAGGTGCATGATCAATCGCTTACTTGCCAGCACGCAAAGCACACAAAGTATGACAGGGCGGCTCGCTCTGTTTTTCTCTTTGGTGTCGGTCGTGATTGGCATCTTCTGCTTTTTGTTGATTACCGGCTCCCTGCTTTGGTCTGAAGACCGCGTGGGCGAGCGTCGTATTATGGTCGACAAAAAAGAAGCGATTGAATATTTCCAGTCCCATCCAGAGCAAGGCATTATTCAACTTGACCTACTCACCACCGCCTACAACGACATCTCATTGGTTACCGAGCGTTACCAAAAATACCTGATTGGTCAAAAGCACTTTCTTGAAGAAGTAGAAGACGGTGAATACTCGCGCATGGTTTACATGAGCACCTACACCTACAAAGGCGTTGAGCATCCTGTGATTCTGGTTTCCTTGATTGATGAAATCGAGATCACCTCAGAGGAATTCATTCTCGTCGTCGCTATGGTGCTGTCCATTGTCGCCGTGCTGGTGTTCCTGTTTGGCAGTCTGCTGTTGCGCTTGTCACAACGCTTGATTGAACCCGTCAATGCGCTAAAAACCCAACTCGACCATCACCAAGGCGACGCCACGCAGACGTTTAGTGTGCCTGAGGGCTCGGCCAAAGAGTTCCAAACTCTTGCGGATGAGTTGAATGAATACCGCCACAAAATCAACCAAGTCATCAAGCGCGAGCAAGCCTTTGCACGATACGCAAGCCATGAACTGCGCACACCCTTAACCGTGATGAAAGGCTCAAGCAGCTTACTGGCGAGAAGTGCGAACACGGATTTCCAGACCCGCCAAGTGAACCGAATTCAGGATGCAACGCAGCAGATGTCGACTATGGTGGATGCCCTACTCGGCTTAGTACGTTACGAGCGTAATGCAGATGATTCACCAGTGCGCAGCATCACCGAAGAAGAACTCAACCAAATCATCTTCCAAAGCCAAGCTCAGGCGGATGAGAAAGCACTCAGCTTTGATGTACAGATCGACGGCAACCCAAGAACGCGCGCGACCAATGCCGTGTTGACCATTATTCTTGGCAACCTGATTCGCAACGGCATCGCCGCGACACCATCGGGATCAATTCATATCAATATGGATGAGAACACCATCTCGGTGCGTGATGAAGGTGAAGGCTTTTCGACCATTCCGCACTCTGATGGGCACGGATTAGGTTTGATGATTGTGGACGATTTGTGCCAACGCTATGGCTGGCAATTTAAGATTGGTACACATCCAGAAGGTGGTTGTGAGGCAGTAATTGATCTTGCGTCAGAGCATCAAGAGGCTTGCTCAGAGTAAATTCCCCAGCGCCTAATTCAATTGAGAGGTATCTACTTTTGCTCAGTCTCAAACGAGCAATTCGATACCTCTTTCTAATTTCGATTGTATGAAATCTTATGCTGCAAGTGCTGCTAGTCGATTGAATGCTTGCGATGCCGATTCCGACGCTTCACACACAGAAAACATATCTTCGATAAAGTACTTCAGCGCTCTCGATTCAATGGTTCGGATTGCCGCTTGCTGTTCGTCCGATAAGTAACCGTAAATGCTCGCCGCACCAAAGTCGCCGAAGATCATCTCACCTTGGTCATTCACCAAAGTATTGTGCGCATACAAATCGCCATGACACACCTTGTTGTCGTGAAGGTGATTAAACACGTCCACCATCTGCTCCACAATAGAATTCACTTGCTCGACCGTCAGCGTAAACCCTTGTGGGAATGTATCTCGGGTACAAGTTTCCAGCGTCGGCGGTAAACCCAAGTTGTAGTAGCTGTTTGGGATCAGCTCCATCACCAAAGCAAGCTCATTACCATCGTCTACTTGCGCGATGGATTTCACCAAGTGGTTGTGATGCCCGGCTTGTAAACATGCTTCAAGTTCATCATGTGGGTAGCCGTCACTGGTCACTTCCCCCTTGACCACTTTCACCGCCACTTCGTTCGGGAAGTCGTATTGAGCGTCAGTCCAGTTAGCATGAGAAATCACACCACTCGCACCTTGACCAAGAACATGGTTAAGTGAGTAACTGTTTGTCGTCACTTTCGGCACGCTGTCTAGCGAAGATGGGTGTTTGCAGAATGGGTTACCTGCGAACGCAAACCATGCCAATTTAGGTAGCTTCATCAACAAATCCGGGAAGTGCTCTAACTGGTTCGCAGATAAACGAATCAATTCTAAATTGACCAAGTTTTCCATACTGTTTGGCAGCTGTTTGATGCGATTGCCCGCCAATGCAAGCTTTCTTAGGCGCGGTCTTTCACCTAGGCTGTTTGGAAGAACTTCAATCTCGTTGTCGGTCAGAATCAACCAACGTAACTGAGTTGGTAGTGAGGCTTCACTCACCACTTTAATCTTGTTGGTTTTAAACCCAACCATCTCAAGGTTTGGCAATTTACCCAAGACTTCTGGCAGATGAATGAACTGGTTGTTGGAAGCAAAGATGATTTTTAGCTTGGTCAGCTGTTCCAGCTCTGGTGGTAAATCTGACAGTGCGTTGCCAGATAAATCTAACACTTCAAGCGTTTCTGCAAGCTCTAAGATTTCCATAGGAAACTCAGTTAGCCCTTCCGCCAACTTCAGTTGTTTCGTTCCTACTAATTGTCCTGTTTTTAATTGTTCTAGAGTTTGCAAAACCAAGCCTTCTGATTGAGTTGAAATAAGCGGCGTAGTGTACGTGGCTTGAAGCAGAAAGGCGAGCCGTGGAATTGAACCCCCTGAAACCAAAGCGGCAAAACATCAGGAATAACCGAAATGGATGTACTGAAACCCAGACTTTTTATCTGGGTTTAATGGCGTTACACTACGCGCCCTTTTTAACGGCAAGGTCGCGTGGTTGGACACGTCAGCAGTAGCATGAAACTCTCTGAAAGCCCGATAACTCAACACAACTTCAACGGTCATACGTTTTTTCTTAAGCGTGATGACATGCTGCATTCTCACTTTTCTGGGAACAAAGCACGTAAGTTTATGGCGTTGATGGAAACGCAGAACAGCGACATCAAAACCCTAATCAGTTATGGCTCTGCCCAATCCAACGCAATGTACTCGCTTGCCGCTCTGGCGCAAATCAAAGGCTGGAATTTCGAGTTCTACGTTCAACACATTCCGTCTTGGCTTAAAGACTCCCCTATCGGCAACTATCGTGGTGCGCTTGATTTAGGTATGAGTATCACGGCGATGCAGGACATTGAATCCGCTTTGCATCCAATCGAATATATTGAACAGGTTCGTGGCTTGGACGACACGACCTTGGTGGTTCCAGAAGGCGGTAAAGCGAAGATTGCTGAAGCTGGAGTAAAGCAATTAGCGCGCGAGCTGCTTGATTGGACTCGTCTTGAAGGCAAAAAACAGTTTGTTGTGGCACTACCATCAGGAACCGGAACCACTGCGCTTTACTTAAGTAAACATTTGAAGCCACACGGAATCGAGGTTGTTACCTGTGCTTGTGTCGGTGATGCTCAATACCTCACTGAACAATTCAACACGCTAGAAACAGACAATCACCCAACCATTTTGTCGGTACGCGATAAGCATCATTTCGGTCGTTTATATCAAAGCGATTACGAGACGTGGAATACGCTTTACGATCAAACCAACCTAGAATTCGACCTACTGTATGACCCTTACATGTGGCAATGCTTACAACCATGGTTGGCAGAAAATGAAGATAAGACGTTGATTTACATCCATCAAGGCGGGTTGCTTGGCAATGAATCCATGTTGCCGAGATACCAAAGAGAGTTTGAGTAAGCTGATTGGTTCTTCCAATAGATCACGGCGCTGGTTAATGGTTATGATTGGCTATCGGCTGTTAACTGTCAGTTCTTAACTGCTGGTTATTAAGCTTTTGTCATTAATAACCAGTAATTAGCGCTTCACGCTTTCCTAAAATAAACCATCAATATATCTACCCACCCTTCGCATTAATATTATTTATTGCATCATCCTCTCATTTTAATAAACATTATTATCACTAAATACCTTACCCTGCGTGACTTTCGTTCTGACTATAGATTTAGTAACTAAGCAAAAAGAATTGGTTGTTTTGTCTATAGTGCGTTCTTTTATTTGCCGCTAAGCTATCACCAATTAAATCCAAGAGGCGATATTAATGAAGCGTCCAACATCAACACGTGTGAGGGGAGCTGGCTACTCGCCACTTATCGAATCAACGCCAACTACGTCAAACAAACATTCGAACACAACTAATCAATCCAGTTCACAGAACAGTGCACCAGCAAGCTACAGCTCGTTAGTCCACGACTATCAATCTCAGGCAGAGGCGGAATTCGAATGCCGAATTAAAATCCATGCGCCAAAAGACGATTTAAATACACTTCGACCGGGTGTTTTTTCTCTGGCAAAAACGGCAAAAGAACCGCTTATTAAACGCTGGGGAAAATTAGAGAAAACCCAACCATCGCCCTGTACTGTATTATCAGCAGAATGTTTCGAAGCCGAAGACAAAACCCTTTTACACGAACTTTTTCAAGACGTCGGCTTACAACAAAAATACACTGTCACGCCAAAACCGATCGGCAGTGAATATACCAATGCTGAATTCATTCCTTTTATTCCCACCGTCGAGACCAAAGGTCTACTGGGTTGGGCAGCGCAAGGCTTTTACTATTATTTCCATGATGGAAAGTTAATGCATGAAATGGCGATTCTTGGTAACGACAAGTTTTCTTGGCAAATGACCACTTCCAACGCCCATGGCATTACAGAAATACTGGCCAGCTCCAAAACATTCAACACCGTACTGGTACCGGTCGCAATTGAGGGTAAGAAAGCCGCACCCCAGCATATTTTCTACCGTCAAGAGAAGCTCACCAACGTTGAGCTTGCCGAGATTAACCCAACTTGGTTGGAGCAAAATGCCACGCTCATTGATATCGCTGCGCTTAAAGCGATTGTGAAACAGTCTTTGCTACCAAGAGAAAATACAGCGACACAATCGAACAACGAAACAAGCAAAGCGAAGACCCATAAAGTCAGTACCAACGACGATGGGACGCCGGAACTATGGACGGATATTGCACCTCAATATGGGTTGTCTGCAAAAGCATTGCTCAAGCTTAATCCAAGCTATGAAAGCGATCCTATCGCACTCAAAGTTGGTGATGTATTAAATGTTAGTGCGGCTCAACAACCACAAAAAGCGACCAATGCTGAGCAAATATGTCCTCAAGACACCTTTGCGGTTGGCCAAGCCTACCCGCTCGGAGACGTTTGGGGAAAGTACGCAAAACGCGATGTGTGGGGAGAATATTCGGACTTAACGCAGCCCTCTTCAGTGATCAATATATTTAATCACGCAGGATTGTCGCAAAACACGCCAGTATTGAATGTGCAAAAAATTGAAAGCCGCGTATTACGAGTGGCCGTTTCTTTCGTCGAGGACGACATACAGTTGACGCACATAACCAGCCTGTCTTCGGTCTAGTTTTTATGGCTTGCTGATCGACAAGGCAAATCAAGATGCCACTTGAGGGAAAACCTCCCTCATCACTCATATTCAAAATAAGTGAACACACGCATGTACGGTGAAACGAACACTTCGGCGGCTTCCTCAAGCCAAGCGAATAAAAGAAAGAATGATGCCTCCAACTCCTCACAAGGAGGTTCTGCGACTAAGCGCTCGCGTGAGGATCAGACAAAAGAAAACGCCGACAAGTGGGAAGCGTTTCAACGAGATTGGCAAAACCACGTAGAAGAGAACAATCTCATTATCGCAGACCAAGCCGCTGAGGCACTAATACGCTTTAACTACCGCTACGTCGTTAACGACAACACAGGTGCGCTCAAGTATGACCCTGTTAGCGTCGATCAGGTTTTGAATAACTACCGCGAACTGGAACGTGTTTACTACCGCCGACAAATCCACGATCCAAATCCGGTGCAAACTCGACAACAAAGCCAACAATCAACGTCACCAAGCGCCTCTCATTTTGAAGTAAGAATAGAGCCTCAATCCACCACGGGCACTGCTTTAATCGTTCCCTCCGTCGGTATGCCGAAAGAGTTTAAGATCAAAGAAAAACTGGAAGAGTTATATTGGTACACAGAAGGCAGCGACAGACCCGTGTACTTGTTTGTGCACCAAAGCGAGCTGAACTTATATCACGAACAAATGGGGACACTACTTCAAACTGCTGGCGTAGGTTTGGTTGGGTGGGCGTTCGAATCTGGCACCGTTGGTTTTGGTGCAACAAGAAAGGCCGTCGTCGATTTTTGCAAACTCAAGCAACTCAAAAAAGTCACCATGATGGACTGCAATGTGTTGATGTCTGAAATGGATCTTATCTCCGCAGCGGAAGAAGCCACATCAGAAGTAAAAGATGACACCACCTTGTACATCTCGCTTGGTGTGACAAGTGGAGACACCTACGAAAAAGGCTCAAAAGCACCGAAAGGGTTGCTTAACGAGGGCGCAGTAAAGGGCCGACCAATCGAGCAGTTCACCATGCTCAACCGCAATGTGTTGTTTGATCCTGCGTTTATCTCTTCTTCAGAAGACATTGATGTCTCTAACGATATGAAGTTCTTCACCAGCATCAACCAACAGAAGTCGATTGCTCTAAAAGACTTAAAACTGCACCAAAAACTTAAGGATGAATTGGCGAGCCAGTACCCAAGAATCAACAAGCTCCGTTTAAGCCCAACATCTCAGGCTTACAACGAGCGGTTCACAGCACATCTGACTCAAATTGCTCAGAAAGAGCAGGACATGGTGATTGAAGTCAAAACCGGAACCGACTCAAACGCGCAAAAGCACAAAGTGACGGTGAAAGCGCTCAGTGAATTTATTGCCGAAAAGCTTGGGAAAGATGCTCTTCGCATTCAATCTCTGATCATTGAAAAGATGCTGGTGAAGTACAAAGACATGAGCATGAGCTCGGGCTATCAATATGAAGCGGAAGGACTGGAAGAAACACAAGCGGCGCTGTCCTCTAGCAAGCGATCATCGAGTAAGAATGGTGATGTCTAGACCAACGCTAGAGGCCTTTCCCTTGGTAACCTGTTTGATATAAATCAGACCGTTTGCCAAGGGAGAAAGTTTAAAGTTCGAGGTTACGCATTCAATTCCAACTGCCAATACCCGACAGATTTCTTCTCGCCGAACTTGAGCCCGATATTAGGAAACTCCCCTACCTTCTTGAAGCCCAATCTCTCATGCAATCGGATGCTCGATTCGTTAGGCAACGTAATCACGCCAATCACGTTCTTAATCTGTTTCTCTTTGAGGTGGTCGAGCAAGTGTGAATACAAAGTGCTACCAATGCCTTTGCTGGTGATGCCCTGCTTCACATAGATAGAAGGTTCTACGGTAAAGCGATACGCAGAGCGCGGCTTCCATCGATTGGCATAAGCGTATCCCAATACTTGGCCGTCGACCTCGGCTACCAACCAAGGTAAGCCTAAACTCAGCACTTCTTCTATTCGTTGCTGCATCACCTCGACGGAAATCGGTTCTTCCTCAAAAGAAATCGACGTGGACTCCACATAGTAATTATATATTTCAACAATTTGAGCTGAATCCGTGTCTTTAACTTCTCTAATTTCCATTCGTCATCCTTAATCCCTAACACATCCCCAAAGCGAGGTAGGAGCGAAACTCCAACACCCTTTCGCCAGCTTTTAGCTCTTTTCTAAAGTCGCTTTTCCATGAGTAAAAGGTCCCAAACCTCGTTATCAAAAGAACGGGTTCCTGATTCATGAGAAGTTACTTTGAAACCAAGCGATTCATAGCAGTTCTTCGCGACAGTATTACGCTCAAATACCGCCAACGACAAGACTTGAGCACGGTGCTGAGTTTGAGACAGTTCGATGAGCTGCGTGAGCATGACTTTTGAAATTCCTTGCCCCCGAAAAGCGTTAGCGATGAACACGCGACAAATACGAAAGTGTGAATCTGAGACTTTGAACAGCTCAACATACCCCGCCTTCTTTCCGTCGCAAATTAGGATAAACGGGAAGACTTCAGGTTTGGAGCAATGAACACTGATTTGTTCTTCATCCAAAGGGAAATGAAAGTTTGGGCCTCCCCACTGGTAGTTCAATTGGTCTGAATCAATCCAGCGGATGAGTGCCTCGTAATCTTCCTTTTCAAATGCTCTCAGTTCCATCTTTGTCTCTGCCATGTTTCACCGTAACAATTGTCTACGACTGCGATTGTGTTACTTAATGAGCCCTAAGATCTCTTTAAACTCTGGTGCTCGGCAGTCTTCTACCATTTCATACAAACACATTTCGACGCCCGTTAGACCAACGCCATTCGCGGTCAGTTTTGCAAGCGCTAACGCTTTGTTCGCTGGCGTTCGGGAAGAGACACAATCGGTCACCAACTCCACTCGATAACCCATTTGACGTAGCGACACCGCGGTTTGATACACACAAATGTGCGCTTCGATACCACAAACTAGCCAAGTGTCGACTTTGGCGTTTTCTACCGAGAGTTTGAATGTCGGCTCTTTGCAACCATCAAAGGTGTACTTGGCGATGGGTAAGTGATCTTTCGCGAGCACTTCACGAATCGGCTCAACCGTTGGCCCTAAGCGATCTGGGTTTTGCTCCAACCACACTATCGGCAAGTTAAGCGCTTTTGCGCCTTTGACTAACTTGGTGGTGCTTTCAATCAGTGCTTCGCTTTCGTGCATGAGTGCTGCCAGCTTACCTTGCACATCGACAACAATCAGTCCGGTGGTGTTTTTCGATAACATTCTCATCTCCTATGAGTGGGCTTAAACATCACTCTGCTCAAGCCTTTGAATAAAACGAATGTACCAGAAGCGCAGGATAATCAGATGGGCAAATTCGCAAAGTTATTGTCCGCTCACGCTATTTGAATCGTTCTCGAAACAGTTCAATCAGCACTTTTACCTTGTTCGGCAAAAACAGATTGGATGGATAAATCAGAGTCAAGTGCTGCTTAGGATGCGTAAACTCTGGCAGGACTTCCACCAGCATACCGTCTTCCAATGCTGGCTTGGAATGCACTTGAGGGATAAACGCAATGCCGTTGCCGCTCATAGCCATTAAACGCAACAAATTCAAATCATCAGACCGCACTGCGACGTGCAATTCTGGGTCGAGCAAATTCGCGTTATAACGGTTGGTCAGCAGTCGGTGGTGTTTAAGATCATCGATCTTTTTTAGTGGCGGATGTGAATCAAGGTAAGCTTGTGAGGCAACAAAATGACTGCGGTAAGGAAGCAAACTGAACTGAACGTAACTGTCGTCGGAGACTTTTGAAACACTCGGCAGTAACTGAAGATCGAACGCCTGGCGCTTGAGATCCACACTCTCTTGGTGGTTCTCAATCTCTACCGACATTTCTGGATAGCGTGTTGTGTATTCGTTGATAATGGAATTAAACGCCGCAGAACTCATCAGCGCAGAGGGAATCGCCATCCGCACTTTACCCGTCAGCTCTTGCTGATATTCGTGCATCACACTCAAGCCTTGTTGGATATGCTCAATGGGTTGCCCAACCAGCTCAAACAAACGCTTGCCGTGCTCGGTCAACTCAATGGTTCGCGTGGTTCGAATCAGCAATTGGCAGCCTAGCGCTTTTTCCAACTCCTGTAGTCTGCGGCTCACTTTGGAGCGTTGTAGCTGGTTAGCGTCTGCGGCAGCACTGATGCCTCCGTGTACAACGGTTTGGCTAAACAGGTGAAGATCATCAAAACTTACGTTCATTGTCCTACTTTTAGGTCATTTATGCACTTATTGTCATTCTACTGAATTGTGATCAAGTTCTCTATAATTCGCTATCTTATTTGCTTGCCAGCACCATAAATTCAGGTATTTCTTATGACAGCGGATCATAAATTCAAACACTGGATGCGAACACTTATTGTCCTGTTCATTGTACTCTTTTTCTACATCATCATTGCTGACCGTCACGCGCCAATCACCACCGAAGGGCGAGTTCAAGGTTACGTAGTGCAAGTCGCGTCAGAAGTCTCCGGCAAAGTGACCGACGTGCTTATCGACAACAACCAGTCGGTACACAAAGGCGATGTGCTATTCAAAATCGATGACCGCAAATACAAAATTGCCCTAGAGCAAGCGGAGTTGTCACTGCAATCGGCTTACGAAAAAGAAGCCACCCTTTACTCACAACGTGAAGCGGCATTGGCGAACATTGCACGAGCAGAAGCGACCTACAATAACGCACACCGTGAATACTCACGTTTACAAAAACTGTCGAAACAGAAAGTGATTTCTCAATCCACGTTGGACAACGCTTTCGCACAAAACCAAGTGTCACGAGCTGCGCTCAAAGCAGAACAACAAAACTTGAAAGTGATTGAAGCGCAACTTGGCGATAAAAAAGGCCAAAGCACAGCAGTTCGAATTGCGAAAAACGGCATTGAGAAAGCACAGTTAGACCTAACCAACACCGCAGTTCTTGCTCCAAGTGACGGCGTGGTAACGAACCTGCAATTAGAAGTCGGCACCATGGCAAACACCAACATGCCATTGCTCACGTTTGTCCCAACAGGCTCAATGTGGGTAGCAGCAGATTTCCGCGAGAAGTCTGTGGCGGGAGTAAGCAAAGACTACCATGCAATGGTGGCATTCGATGCTAACCCAGGTTCTGTGTACGACTTCGAATTATCGAGCCGAGATTACGGTGTCGCGGCCGCACAACAAACTCCAAACGGCGCACTGACCAAAGTCGAAGTGAACAACCGTTGGGTACGAGATGCGCAGCGAACTCGCGTGAACCTTACTAGTGAAGAAGCCTTACCTTCCTCTCTGTTCGTCGGTTCTCGTGCCACTATCGTTCTTTATCCAGATAACAGTCCGTTCTGGGCAATGATGGCACAAGTTCAAATCTACCTTGCTAGCTGGTTCCACTTTATCTACTAGGCGGCTGCGATGAAAACCTTACGCATTTGGTTCGGCTGCTCAATGGGTTTGGCGTTGAGCATGATCTTTGGCTGGTCTTACGGTTTCTTTGCCGTCATGCTGCCGCTGTTCGTGCTCGGCCGTATGGATCACTTCAGCCTGCCACTGGTATTGATGGTGCTGTTCTCGGCGGTTTGGACGACGGTTCAAGCCACCTTTATTCTCGAATACTTACAGTTCCATCCCACTCTGATGTTCGCGGCAGTAGGCATTATGATGCTGTTTAAATGCATCGCGATGATGAATCCAAAAACCTACTTGTTTGGTTACATGGGACTGTTGGTTGGCTCGATCGTTCTGAACTTCGCGAGTTACGATTTCATGGATATCGAAGAGTTCAACGTCAACCTTTGGGTGATTTCGTTCAGTAATATCTTCGTCTGTGCCCTCGCCTATTGGTTATTCCCAGAGCCAGAATCGAAGATCTTACAAACAGAAATGACCACGCCAGTAAAAAGCGACATCGACTACATCAGCCAAGTAGCAATGGGCTGGGTGGTAGCAATGGCGGCGTTTTTGGTGTTCCAAATAGGTGATTTGTACGACTCACTTTCGGCGCAGGCTTCGATCCTTATCATCCTAACGCCAATGACACTCGCCGGCTCAATGGCCATGGCAAAAATCCGTATCATCGGCACCGCACTAGGTTGTATCGCGGGTATGGCAGTGCAGTTAATCTTGGGCAGTTGGTTTGGCCATGGGTTATTGTTCTGGCTAGCGTTTACTATCGCTATGGGGCCATTCTGTTTGTGGCTAACGAAAGGACAAGTCAAAGCCGCCATTGCGTTCTCGGCGATGTCTGCCCTCTCCGTTCCACTGACCACATCATTAGTGCCTGAGCAGAAAGACGCGTTCTTCTCCATCTTGTACCGATTCAGTTCGATATTCGTAGCAGTGCTACTGACCGCAATGGTGATGTGGGTGGTACACCACTGGATTCGCGTGATGTTGTTGAAGCATCCTGAGATGAAGAACGTGGAATTGAATTAACGGGAACCGAGAACCGGGAAACGAAGTATGCCGCTCACTTTACGGTGAACGGCATTGTTATTTAGAAAAGGTCATCCTGAACACCGAGGGACGAGGTGATTCAGGATCTACTCACCGAGTGCTGTTAAGTCCTGAGGTTATCGCTATTTCCCAGCGAGTGGTTAGTAGATTCCTAGTCTCGTCTAGGCTCGCTGGAATGACCCTGTCTTGAGTTTATTGTGTCGAACCCAAGTTCTGATATTAACCCGCCAACTCTTTACGGATAATCTCTGCGCCTGCGCTGCAAGAAATGAAACGTTGAGAGCACCGCTCCCTTTTTACATCCGTGTCGCTCAGATTATGTATTAAGACTGAAGTGAGCTCATCAAACTCAAGAGCGATTGTCGCTGCTCATCAGGAAGAGCTTCGAATAGCGTTGCCATTTCACCAAAAAACTCAGGTCCCATCGCGGCAACCAACCCTAACCCTTGTTTTGACAACGATATTTTGACTGAGCGCTTATCAACTAAGTCATGTTTACGGACGACAAGATCTTTTGCTTCTAAGCGCTCCAATCGGTTTGATAGTGCACCTGATGATGGTAGTAATGTCTGCTCTTTGAGTGCTTTTGCCGTCAGCTCATAAGGCTCGCCTGAACGGTATAATGTCGCTAGAACATCAAACTCTGACGGATTTAATCCATGCTTCTTGCAAAAGTGGGTTCTTGCGTCTGAAAGTGACGTACCGAATCGAACGAATAACGTCACAAGTTCAATGATGTTTCCGTCCAACTCTTTGTTTATTGATAGCCACTGCTCAGCAACTTGCTTGCTCGTCATCTTCAAAATAATGAATCCATGTAATAACGCTCTATACCATTTCACTCTCGTCGCTTACTACTACTTTGCCAAGACCGACGATGCCACCTCTTAAAACTAAGCTTTGCATCCAAGTAGAGAAACTCAAGAATAAGACCTAACGCAAATAGTACCATTACTAAAATTGCGAGAACATCTACGAAAAAAGCCATGAGAACTTTAATCACTGCTTTAACTAAACCCATCACTTCCATAATCCACCACCTCCTAAGTATCTGAGACTAAAACCTTCTTCCTTCCCAACTCCGCATCCACTAGTAGTAACTTTAGAATCAAACCTACTGCTCAAAGAAAACCCCAGCCTTCTAAAACCACCACTAGAGGATCAAAGAAAAGATCAACGAAGGTGACTTTACGCCCAATTTATGTTTAAGTAAATTATGTTTACATAAACATATTTACAAAAATGAAGTTGAAGGAGCATTATGAAAATCATCTTGGCGATATTAGCCCCCTTACTATGGGGAACCACCTACGCTGTTGTTTCATCGGAGTTTGTTGGTTGGTCACCGTTCGCGCTAGCGGTATGGAGAGCCCTGCCTGCTGGCTTCATTCTATTGATTTTAAAGCCAACAATGCCCAAGCTATCAGAGCTCCCCGCTCTACTTCTAATTGGCTTCCTTAACATCGCGTTATTTTTTGGCTTATTGTTCGCTGCTGCGTTGAGACTACCGAGTACTTTGGTTGGCGTGGGTATGATCGCCTTGCCTGTTGTGAGCTTGGCAATCATGGGGATCGCGCATCAAGTAAAACCATCAATGATCCAATTGGTGTCGGCATTGGTGCTACTGGGATGTTCTGCTTATCTATTCTTGACTAGTCACGCACCGATCAGCCCATCAGCTGTATTACTCTTGGTTAGTGCTATGAGTGCATTGATTGCGGGAAGTGTTGTTGCTAAACACGTGATGAAAAAAATCCACTGGTGGAAATTACTGACATGGAAACTCATCTTCGGCGGCATCATCTTATTACCTCTCGCCTATTGGGATGTTTTTTCAGGTGGAACCGTCGTCCTACCTTTAGTCCCAAACAACTTTGAACAGTGGCTAGCGATGGGTTGGATTATTATCGGATTAACCTCTGTAGCCTACGGGGCTTATGTCTATACCATCCCTTTAATTACAACGAATGAGCTCAGTTTCTTTGGCACCTTTAACCCAATTCTGGCAATGATCTTAGGCGTCACGCTCATGGGAGATTCACTGACTCACGTGCAGATTGGTGTGATGGCATTGATGGTGGTCAGCAACTTGATTGCTCAGTTCTTCGAGTATCGTAAAAAGCTCCCGACCGAGCAGGAAGTGATCAACTATTAGCGTCTGCTATTTTCGTGATCTTATAGATAGAAAAACCCAAGACCCGAACTCTTGGGTTTGTTGTGAACGACATAATTCCCAACAACCTCCATCCAGAACTGCAAGGAACGAGGTGATTCAGGATCTACCTACAGAGTGCTGTGAAGTTCTAAGGTTATCGCCATTTCCCAGCTAGTGGTTAGTAGATTCCTAGTCTCGCTTAGACTCGCTGGAATGACCCTGACTTGAGTTTATTGCGTCGAACCTAAGTTTTGATATTAACCCGCCAACTCTTTACGGATAATCTCTGCGCCTGCGCTAAGTGCATTAAGCTTTGCCGTTGAAACTTCGCGAGATAAAGGCGCCATGCCGCAGTTGGTGCAAGGGTAAAGTTTGTCCGCATCAACGTACTTCAGCGCTTCACGAAGAGTTTCTGCAACCTCTTCTGGTGTTTCAATCTCGTTGGTTGCCACATCAATTGCGCCAACCATCACTTTTTTGCCGCGGATAAGTTCAAGTAGTTCGATAGGTACGCGTGAGTTGTGACACT
Source organism: Vibrio sp. CUB2 (assembly GCF_001557945.1). Taxonomy (NCBI): domain Bacteria; kingdom Pseudomonadati; phylum Pseudomonadota; class Gammaproteobacteria; order Vibrionales; family Vibrionaceae; genus Vibrio; species Vibrio sp. CUB2. The sequence continues at coordinate 155,784 of NZ_LNRB01000012.1, forward strand.
CAAGCGAGATAATATCGATGTTGGACTTTTGCAGCTTAGGGAACACCTCTTCGTATTGTCGCCACTCAGTGCCCAATGTTTTCTTCCAATCCGTATTGGCTTTGATTCCGTAGCCATAGCAGATATGTACTGCGGTTTCGCACTTTAGCCCTTCAATGGCACGCTCTAGACAAGCAATGCCCCACTCGTTCACATCATCAAAGAAGACGTTAAATGCAGGCTCATCAAATTGGATAATATCGACGCCTGCCGCTTCAAGCTCTTTGGCTTCTTGGTTAAGGATCTTTGCGAATTCCCAAGCTAGTTTTTCACGGCTACCGTAGTGATCATCATACAGCGTGTCGATCATCGTCATTGGCCCCGGAAGCGCCCACTTGATCGGTTGTTTAGTTTGCTGACGCAAGAACTTCGCATCTTCTACAAACACAGGTTTGGTTCGGCTCACTGGGCCAACAACCGTCGGTACACTCGCATCATAGCGGTTACGAATGGTCACGGTTTTGCGGTTCTCAAAGTCTACGCCGTTTAGGTGTTCAATAAAGGTCGTCACAAAGTGTTGGCGAGTTTGTTCACCGTCACTGACAATATCGACCCCTGCCAATTCTTGCTCTTGTAAAGAGACACGCAGCGCATCGCGTTTGCCATCAATTAACTCTTCGCCTTGCAGTTTCCAGGGTGACCAAAGCGTCTCTGGTTGAGCCAGCCAAGAAGGCTTAGGTAAGCTGCCCGCCGTTGAAGTCGGTAATAGTGTTTTCATCGTCATTCCCTTCTAGATTCTCGTTTTTGATTACGCGTAATTTGCAGACCATTGCTCAAGGATCGCTTGATAAGGCTTGATGAAATGCTCCTCAGCAAACTTCCCTTGCTCTTTCGCAAGCTGGCTGCGCTCTTCGCGGTCATAAACGATTTGGGTTAACGAGTGATCGAGATTCTTTAAGTTCGGTTGGTAACACTGGCCGGCTACCGCATTCGCGTTGTAAATCTCTGGGCGATAAATCTTTTGGAACGTCTCCATGGTACTGATGGTGCTGATCAGCTCTAGGTTCGAGTAGTCATTCAACAAGTCACCGAAGAAGTAAAACGCCAACGGAGCGACACTGTTTGGCGGCATAAAGTAGCGCACCTGTAAGCCCATCTTTTTGAAGTACTGCTCAGTCAGTGACGATTCGTTTGGCTGGTATTCAAAACCCAACACTGGATGCTGGTTATCAGTACGGCGGTAAACCTTGTTGTCCGACACGCTCAAGCAAATCACTGGCGGCTTTTGGAAATGTTGTTGGTACGATTCCGACTTCACGAACGCTTTAAACAGCTTGCCGTGCAACTCACCAAAATCAGCGGGGATGCTAAATTGAGGCTGGTCTTTGTTGTGGTCTAGCAGCAGAACGCTAAAGTCGTAATCACGCACATAAGAAGAGAAGTTGTTACCCACAATACCTTCAATTCGTTCGTTGGTTTTGCGGTCAATAATGTTGGTTTTAAGCACTTCGATAGAAGGGAACGCTTCGCCACTGCCTTGGATATCCATATCCACAGAGATGATTTCCAACTCGACGCTGTAACGATCGCCATTTGGGTTATCCCAATGTGCCAAGGCATTAAAACGATTGTCGATCATGCGCAGTGCATTACGAAGATTATTTTGGCGGCTGTCACCACGAGCTAGGTTGGCAAAGTTGGTCGTGATGCGCGTGCTGTCTGATGGTTGGTAGTTCTCATCAAAACGGATGCTCTTAATAGCAAAGTTGAAATCGTTATTCATGGTGAGTTGGTATCCTATTTCCTTAGATAAACGCTGACTGATTCCTAACTCTGTTCTTGGGGATGGTTGTGTTTTTTGATTTTCCCAATCGTCAGTGTGTGCAGCGTTTACTTCGAAAATTCAGTTCAAAAACAGCTGTCACAGTGCCTAACACCAGAGCAGTCTGTTTTTTATACTTGCTTCGTTACTTGAATAACATTGGTAATACTTCACGTTGAACATGAAGGAATTTCATGGTTTGAGGAAAAAGCCTGTCTAGTTCGCGTTACGCATACAGTCGATAAAGACCTCCATTGCAGGCGTGACACACTTTCCGGCATGGTAGCCACACAGCGGTTTGATCATTTGCGGTGCGTCGGTAAACGCGAGCTCTTGCAGACTGCCCTCTTGCAGTTCTTTTTCTACAGTGAAGCGAGGCAGATACGAGATACCGATATTACTCTCTACACAGTTTTTGATGGTGTTAATGCTGCTCAGCTCAATCATGTTATCGATGCTGATGTTGCGCTCTTGGATGATGCTCTCAAAAGTCTGACGGAAAAGGCACTTAGGACCATTGCTGATGAACCCCAAATCAATGTGTTGATCCCTTTTCTGTAAATCCAATCCAGTTAAAAGCGGCGAAGCAACAAGGACTAACGGCTCTTGTTCAAACTCATGCACCTTGAGTGAATCATCATTACCGACACGATAAAACACACCCAAATCGGCTTTATCAGCAATCAATTCATCACGAATCTTGTAGCAGTTTTGTGATTGCAGAGAGAGCCTGACCTTTGGCGCTCGTATTCTGAATTCCTTCAAAACACTGGCCATTTTATAAGCGAGCTGAGTTTCTGCGATTAAAACCTTCAACTCCCCTGTCGGCTCAGAACTCTCTTGTTGTGCCGTGCCTTCAATGTTTTCCATCACTCGTGCGAGCTCATAAACGTACGGAAGAATCTTTTCTCCTGCTTGAGTCAGCACCATTTTACGGCCGATCTTTTCGAACAACTGCAATGAAAGGTCTTGTTCTAACTGTTTGATCTGAAAGGTCACTGTCGACTGAGTGCAATAAAGCTTTTGCGATGCTTTAAGAAACGAGCCTTCCTCAACAATGGTTTTAAACGTAAGGAAACGCTTTAGATTCATGACCAAACTCCTAACTGAATAGTTCGAAAAGTTAAAACTCTTAGTTTAAATATATTCAATTTTTTAATTGATTAACGCGAAGTATAGTGCACAAAAAACAGGAGAGATAGAGATGAGTGCCATCTACACCGCATTTTTCACCTACGTCATCATTACTTCGATCACGCCGGGTCCCAACAACATTTTGTCGCTCAGTGTTGCAACACAGCACGGGCTAAAACGTTCGACCAAAGTCATTTCTGGGATGTTCTGCGGCTATATTGTTTTGATGCTGTTGTGTGGCGTTTTCACTTACCACATGGTCAGCCTGCTTCCTGTGATTACACCTTGGCTCACATGGGTGGGTGCGGCTTACATCATTTGGTTAGCTTGGGGAATCGCGACAAGTGATATCAAAACCGCATCAAAAGATTCTGAGGGCATCACTTTCTTGACGGGCTTTGGTTTGCAGTTCGTAAACGTGAAAATCATTCTGTACGGCGTAACTTCCATCTCGACGTTCGTTCTGCCTTACACACAAAACATCTACTGGATCTTGGCCACCAGCCTAGTGCTCGCATTTATCGCATTGGCGAGCAACTTGATATGGGCTATTGCAGGCAAACTGCTTCAATCGCAATTCCAGAAATATGGCAAAGCGATCAATATGACTTTAGCGGCGACACTGATTTACTGCGCAGTGCAGTTGTTTGTTTGAGGTTGTTTGTCTTTTGACTTGTATTAATCGAACTTACTAAAAATTTAATCTGAACAGTCGTTGATAAGTTATTTTCCGAACAACATTGTTGTTCACTTAACATCAAACAGCCTAAGACCTTGATTAGCGATTGGAAGCATTGCCCTCATAAGCCAAATTCTGACTACCTTTTTATTAAACTAAAGATGAACTACCGATAAATCGCTTTAAAACACTAAACTGTGACATTATGCGTAACGCCTCTGTTGTAAAAACTCACAAACAACAATGAATTGCCCGGAATTTTGAACGTTTTTTAAACAACTGCTCATTTTAGCAAAATTTCATTTGCATTTATTCACGTTATGCATGAAATTGTGCGTGCATGAGAACTCATAATCAAATGTTTTAAAAGAACTTCGAGTTAAGCCTTAGTTCCACTACTCACTTTAGAATTAATAGCTCATTCTAAAAAGTCGATTCCGCACAATCTTCCATAGTTGAGTAGTACGCATCAATTGTTAAGGTCAATGTAGATGAAGAAGCCACATTCCAACCAAGCAACTCCAAATTATCTAGGATTCGTATATCAACTACTGGTCGCTATAGAGTACTGCTTTACAGCGAAAAAAAATCAAACAGTTTGGATAGAATGCTTTGGAGACATCTATGATGGTGAAAAACTGATTGAAGTAAAGCATCACTTAAAGGATCACAACTTACATAGTAATGCTGTAGATTTTTGGAAAACTTTAAAAAATTTAGTCACTCAAGATACTATAGATATGGGGAGATTTATTCTTCATACCACCTCAAAGATTCCTGAAGATAGTCTTTTCCACGACTGGAATAAGCTAACTAAAAATCAGAAATACCAAAAAATAAAAACACATACCCCTGTCGACAGTATAAAAGCTGATTATGACACTATAATAAAAACATCAAAAAAAGATCTAACAAGCATTTTAGATAGATTTAACATAGACAGTTCCAAGTTAAGTATAGAAGATTTCACAAAAAATCTTCTTAAGGACAGGTATTTGGCAACTATTGAACCAGACAATAGAAGTGAAGTGATTAAGTGGTTACAAGGACACTTAAATTCATTTGCCGTGAGTAACCCTTACATGTGGCATATTGATATTAATAGTTTCGATGAAGACTATAGGTTATTCGTAAATAAATTTAAGAATAACAATATTATATTTCCTAAAGTTAACGATGATCTAGAACTAGATAGTAACAGTTTTTTTTACAAATTTCATGATGAACTGAAGAAGATTGGTGTAAGGAAAAAGGTAAGACTCTCTGCTGTATCAGACTATATAAGAATGGAGCAGAGTAAGTTCGAGTTAATTAAGCGAAGCCCTAGAATAATGCCAATAACAATCGAAAAATATAAGAAAGATGTTATTAGAAAGTGTGAAAGAATTAAAGGTAAAGAATCTCGAAATTTAAAACCGGAAAGTGTTGGCAGTCAACAGGCTAAAGATTGCTCATATAATGCCTACTTTAACTTCCTCGATACAGAAATTATAGAGCTCGAATATGTAGATAATACAGCAGATTATTTCATGTTTGGGAGGCTTTGTTGCTTAATTCGGTGGGAAGACATGGCAGCCTAAAGTTGTTCAGTTCTTAAGCAATATACTGAGTTTCAGGCATACCAAGTCCTGTAAGTTTGTTCAGCGCTTTGATCATTGCGTAAGTCTCGCCAACCTGAGCATTGTAATTTCTTAGGCTTAATTTCCCACCTAGCAGCTGTTTTACTCGGTACATTGCTGTCTCTGATAGTGAGCGCTTGTGATAGCCATACCGCTTTTTCCACTTCTTGTTGGAGCCGTAGAGCTTTTGACAACCTACTGCTAAATTGCGAGGGT